>CAYLMV010000048.1:9836-29879 GCA_964384415.1 uncultured Chitinophagaceae bacterium
TATGGAGAGTCCGGGGGTGTCTCAGAGTATGGTTTTTCTGTCGGCACCCGGTTAAGGTTTTTTTAGAGCTTATCTCATAGAGCTTAAGAAGATATTTCGTTCCATCGGGGACATTCACATTTCACATGAGGAGAATCAGCATGCAAAGATACCTGGATATAAGCTGCCTTGTATTAATCCTTGCGGCAGCAAGCCCTTTCACGACTTCTGCGCAGAACCAAAGTGCGGATAGTACGTCTCTTCGCGAGGGGGCGTGGGCTCTGCAATTCGGAATCTCCAGCAACTTCACCCTTACCTCATTTCAGGGAGCCACGTTTGCGGCAAAGTATCAAATCAGCGCCATGAGCGCCATTCGCGGCGGAGTGACAATCAGCGGTACTTCAAGCGACGGGAACAACACAACGTCCGACATCGTGGCAGATACAAACTACGGCGCAGTCCCCGGCCACAACACAACCAATAATAGTTCGATCGCATTCGTCGTTCAATATTTGTGGTACCTTGCGCCAAGCGGGCCCATCCACCTCTATGGCGGGCTTGGTCCAAATTTCGGGTATGCCCACACTCATCGCTACACAGACAATTCATCGCTTTACAGTTTTAATACATCGGAGTATTGGGTGCACTCCGTTAACGCATCAGGCAATATGCAGTGGTCCGTCGGCGCGACGGGATCTGTCGGCGTAGAATGGTTTGCAGTGCGATGGCTCTCTCTGCACGCCGATTACATAGAATCGGTCCAATACCAATGGGGTTCGAATTCCTCGAGTTCGGATTATTCATCGCTGTACGCCGGCTACACCCCCACCCATTCACGGAGTTCGGGAACAAGCACCGGATGGATTTTGAGCAATTCCGCTGTGGGATTTGGAGCAAACATTTATTTGTAGGAATTGTGGCGGGCCGGGATTGATTGCTTGCACGACCGGCAATCGATACGCGAGTCCTACATGTAGGAGGCATCATTGTGAATCTGAGATCGGCTTCATTGGCTGGCTACTTCATCCTTGTTGTCGCCTTGGTCGGCCTGGTGCTTGAGGGATCTCTGCTGGGTTCAGGCCCTTTTTCAATTGTTGTCCAAGCACTCGCAGCAATTCTCATGGTTTGGGCGAGAATGACTTTCGGCAAAAGAAGTTTCCACGCAGGGGCAAACCCAACCGAAGGCGGACTCGTCACCAAAGGTCCCTATGCGCTGATACGTCATCCCATCTACACTTCGGTTCTTTTTTTTACGTGGGCGGGAGTGCTTTCTCACCTGTCGGCAATCGCATTAACGTTAGGCTGCATCGCGACTGCTGGTGTCGCCGTCCGGATCTATGCGGAAGAACATCTCATCTTAACTGAATACCCGGATTACGCTAACTATGCCGCGAGGACAAAACGAATCATCCCGTTTATATTTTAGACATTTATACAACGCTGCTGCACAGTCGGGCAAATAGATGAAACGAAAATGGCTCTACATCGGGGTCGGATTTGCGGCCTTGCTTCAAACCATCATCCAATGGTTTTGGATCGATGTACTCTTCAAGAGTTCATACGCGGCGCTGGCGGCAGACCGATTCGCATCGGTTGAAATACCCGTTACCTTCCTGAGCAAGATCGCCTTTGCGCTGGTAGTGGGTTTCTTTTACCTCCACGTACCCGACGAAAAGCGGAGCGTAAGAGCGGGATCGACCATCGGCGCAATTCTCGGCCTTCTCATCGGCATCTATCAGCTTCTTGATTGGCATGCGGCGTTCAACGTTCCATTCTCGCTCATCGCGATGGAGTTGGCGAAGACACTTCTACTCGGCGCACTCTCCGGCCTGACAATCTCTTTTGCGGAGATTAAAATGAATTCACGACGCCAGGCGGTCCATTCATAGCTATCGCTGACCTCGCCGCCGGCTCGATTGCAAAGCACATCACATGGAGGGAATGTATCTCAATGATCAGGCCAATCCGCTGTTTGCTTATCGCCGTTTGTACCATCATGCTCTTCGCTCCAAACAAAAGTTTGAGCCAGTCGGAGAATGTTGAAGTGCAATCAGGCATTCGCGCCATGGCCAACGCGATTGTCAGAGATCTTCACAGTGATGGGCCAATTGCCTGGCTCCGATATTTTTCCAGGTCGCAACGGTTCTTCATGGCGTCCGACGGACAGCTTGTCTTCCCGAACATCGACACGGCAGAAACGTTTGTGCCCCAGTTCGCGAAGAAAATCAAACGGGTCGAATTGACATGGAATGAGATCCGTGTCGACTCCCTTGCGCCCGGTCTTGGAATAATGGCCGCATCCTTCCGCGAAATTCTGATAAGCGAAGCAGGAGTGGAACAGACCCCAACGGGGTATTTCACAGGCACCGCGGAGTACACCCCGCAAGGCTGGAAAATCAGAAATGCACACTGGTCAAGCAAAGGGCCGCAACATTAAAAGAACAACGGTCCGAATCTCGCGGGAGTCCGGCATCGGCGGCCTCCGGCTCGGCACATTCCTGAATGTAGGCAATGACAAAGCTCCTCTCCGAACATCGTTGCGTTTGGGAATGCATTTATTTAAGTTGCATTCGTTATGGTTGGGGCTCCAAGGTAAGCTTCCAACTTCCTTTCATGAAAACAGATTTCTCCCCCATCGGCGACAAGGTTCTCCAATCTTATTGATCGGACGTGCCGCTATAGCCTATGGGATGATTTTGCAGACTTCTCAGGGAAGAGAAAATGTCAGGCGGATTGCGAAGATTGATCTTCAAATGTGGCGGCACGATGGTGGTGCTTCTCGGCATTCTGCATTTAGCCGTCACACCGATAATAGCCCGACTCATCAAGGACAATGTAACCAATGAAGCCGCATCGTGGCTTACGCCGCCGATGCTGCTGAATCATATTCTCGTTGGAATTCTTCTCATCCCGCTCGGTATTCTAATTTACTTCGCAGCGCCGTCAGCCCTCAAAGGCGAGCGTTGGGCAATTGTCGTCACACGAGTTGCGGCCGCCACAATTGCGGTTCTCCCCGTTCTCCTTTTTCTTCTGATGGGATCTCGCTATTTCGAGGCAGTACCGTTTGTTGCAGCGACGATCATCGTCTGTGTTGCGGCCTTGATGCTCCTCGCTGCCGCATATTGGCCATACCGGCGTGGCGAAACGCAGAGTAAAAGAGATGAGTAATCGGATGAATACGTATATCGCCACGTTCGTCTGTATCTTTTGCCTGGTGCTCTATTCATCACTGCAAGCGCAGTCGAAGCGGATCGTCTCTGGCAGGGGTATCTACCTCTTCGGCCCTTCAATCGCCGAGGCAGATTCAGTGCCTACGGACGAATCGGAGGCGTTGAGCGATTTTGCAGCATATAGTAATCAGATCGCGATCTTTGCGAGATCGAACGGCCTCCCTTGCGGATATCTTTCTGCCAGGAAGATTGTCGTCCAATTCGGCTCAATGCGGGTATTCACTCTTTGCCGGGATTCCGTAGAATTCGGCACCATTTTCACTGACGGCAAGAAGGAGCCATTGCTCATCCCATACGTTGCAATCGACGTTGAGCTGAAAAAGAGAGCTCGGGAATATTTCAGGCTCAAATAGCCGAGCTCCGGACGGGTGCCTTTCAGAATCAGGATGATTTTGGAGGAACTTTGTGATGGCGCACTGAGGCGCTCCGTCTGCGCTCGCCGAGAGTAGCAAATTAACCCATACCGTCAGAATCTGTCAAACAGTTCTTTCTGAAGCATCATTGATCCCATGACTCGCGCTATTCAAATTCGAACCGCAATCCCGGAAGACCTGTCAGCAATTACCGAAATTTACAACGAAGCGATCCTGACAACGACTGCGACCTTCGATACGGAGCCGAAGACCATCGATGAACGCCGGACTTGGTTTGATTCGCACGATCCGCAGCATCCCATTCTGGTTGCGGAGTTCGACGGAAAAGTGGTGGGATGGGCGTCGTTAAGCCGCTGGTCGGATCGTCGCGCCTATGACGGGACGGCCGAAACTTCTTTTTACGTCGGGAGCAATTACCGCGGGCAAGGAATCGGACGGAAGCTGAAAGAGGCAATTATCGATGAAGCCAAGCGCCTCGGACTTCATACGCTCATCGCGCGCGTCGCCGAAGGAAGCGAGGAGAGCATGCATCTGAATGAACAATTTGGTTTCGTGCGCGTGGGAACAATGCGTGAGGTCGGTCGCAAATTCGGGAGACTGTTGGATGTGCACATCCTCCAAAAGATGCTTGGTTAATTATTCAGAGAATTCGTCCGATCCGCTATGGTTAATCTGTCGGCGATAATCTTCGGACATCTCCATAAAACTTCTAATCATACCCATTCGCCCCACATTCTTATCTCTTATCTCTTATCTCTTGTCTCTTCACTCATTATTGCGTTTGAGATGAGAAATCTCTAAGTTTGCTCCAACACAATCGGAGTGACAGGGGCAATCATCGTTTTGTTTCTCCGATCCCCCTGGACATCCATCCGGATTTCGTAACACCTATCGAAAATCCAAAGAAATGACTTCTTCAATAGACCCGCCTCTCAGTCTGAAAGCTCTTGCAAAAATGATCGATCATTCGCTGCTTCACCCCACGATGACGGATGAAGACGTCACTAAGGGGTGTGAAACAGCGGCGAAATACGAGGTGGCGACTGCGTGCGTCAAGCCATATTCAGTGCCTCTCGCACGCACTATCCTTGCCGGGAGCGGAGTAGGCGTTTGCGCCGTTGTCGCTTTTCCGCACGGGAACAGCACAACTTCCATCAAAGTGAGAGAGACTGAAGTCGCAATAGAGAACGGCGCTGTTGAGATCGACGCCGTGGTCAATATCGGGAAAGTGCTGAGCGGGGAATGGGCATATGTCACCGAGGAACTTGCCGCGATCAATGAAACCGTAGTAAAGAGAAAGGCGATTCTCAAAGTTATCTTCGAAAACGATTATCTCGAAGATAAGCATATTATCAAGCTATGCGATATTTGTGCTTCCCTCTCCGTCGCATTTGTAAAAACATCTACCGGCTATGGATTTGTCAAACAGAACAATGGAATGTATAGCTACGCCGGCGCGACGGATCATCACCTTCGTTTGATGCGGGAACATACTCCTCCGGCCGTGGGCGTTAAAGCCGCAGGAGGAGTTCGGACGCTGGACGATCTCCTTCGGGTCCGATTGCTGGGAGTTAGCCGGATTGGAGCAACCGCAACGGAGCAAATACTTTTGGAGGCTCGCAAAAGGGGATTTCGGTAAAGCGAAGCCTGACCAATTCCAATAAATGCCCGCGACAAGAGTCACACGATTGCCTGGCTCAAGAGACGATGCCGCTCCGCTTCAACCTGCATTGCTGCTTCACCTAACTTCGCAAGAGAACCTATGAGCATTTTTCTCGAAAAATCGAAACAACCGAACGAGAGACTGTTGGCTGAGGCGCTGGGAGTTACCTACAAGTACTGGAAAGAATTAGAGGTCGGGCTTGAAAAATTGTATGGTCCGCTGACGGAGGAATGGAAATACTACGGCAAATCTTCCGGATGGACGCTGAAGCTGTTGATGAAGAAGCGGAACCTCTTCTTTTTCGCTCCGTACGAAAGATATTTCAGAATAGCATTTGTTTTCGGAGACAAGGCCGTAAGCGCCATTGAAGAAAGCGATCTCCCTCCTGCAATGATCAAGGAGCTGGCCAATGCCAAGCGCTATGTAGAGGGGCGGGGACTGCGGATCGACGTGAAGAAGCGCTCGGCGATCGCGGATATTGTGAAGCTCGTGGAATTCAAAATACAATACTAACAGGAGGTCACGATGAAATGGTACCACTACCTTGCATGTTTTTTCGCTGGAGCATTCCTGGCCAATGCCGTGCCTCATTTTGTCCATGGAGTCTCGGGTGACAGTTTTCCAAGCCCTTTTGCGACTCCCCCGGGCAAGGGGTTATCATCTCCGACAGTCAATGTGCTTTGGGGCCTCCTCAATCTCATTATTGGGTATTTCCTGTACCGGGGCGGCAAAATCTCCCAAGACAATAAGTGGGGCCTTGTCGCATTCCTCGCAGGCATCCTCTCTATGAGCATCATGCTGAGCATCGCGTTTGTCGATAAGGTCCATTAGCCCTGGGAGCGTATTAACTTTCAAGAGTTATGAAGGATATCCGACCGAAACAGGAGCCATTGCTTATCGTAGATAATGCTGCCAAGTTACCCCGCCCATCAGATGAAAAGAGGTTTTGCAGATGTTCTTGAGGAAGAGCATCGCCGCAACCACGTCTTCCTTGATGAGGCGGTGAAGCGTTCAAAACATTGGGAGGCAGAGATGAAGAAATTTAGGCCCTGCGCGGCAGTACTATTCATTGCGGCTAACGCCGTGCTCAGTAACATCGGAACTGCACAGCAAGGGTCTTTTGTCCCGAATCTGCAGGAACTTGTCCACGGCAATGGCTGGTCATTTCAAAACCGAGATGTCTCTCTCGCGGCGGAGGGAAGCGAACAGTTCGTCCGCTTCGACGCCGGTCCGGGAGTTGGGATAGCCTGGGCTGACGGCAGAACGTTGTCGAATGGAGTGATTGAAGTTGATCTTCGCGGGAAGAATGTTATACAGAAGAGTTTTCTCGGGGTCGCCTTCCATGGGGTCAATGATTCGACTTTCGAGTGCATCTATTTTCGGCCTTTTAATTTCAGACGCGACGACTCGACCGCGCGCGGCCATGCAGTGCAGTACATCTGCGCTCCCTCGTACTCCTGGCATAGGTTAAGGACAGAGCACCCCGGAGTCTATGAAAACAGAATCCAGCCTCCTCCGGAGCCAGACGGATGGTTCCACGCACGAATTGTCCTCTCCAAAACTGAGGTAAGCGTTTTCGTCAATAATTCTGATTCGCCTGCACTGGAAGTGCATCGGCTATCCGCTCAGGAAGGAGGGCTTTTCGGTTTGATGGTTGGCGACGATTCGGGAGGCGATTTCAAAAATGTTCGATTTGTCCCTGAAAAATAGAACGCGGATGAGTGGGAATAAGAAATCGAGATCGAAGAGCGGATCATTAAAATACGTGGCCTGGAAAATACGTTGACAAACAAAACTGCCCTCCGCATCCGAAGTGCAAAGAAAGATGATGCTCGCGCCCTGGCGTCATTGGCAGGCGAGCTCGGCTACCCGACGACATCATCCGAGATCGAAATGCGCCTCGCCCGAATTATTCCTGACCGCCGATATTCAGTCTTTGTAGCCGAGAACCGCGAGCCGATCGGATGGATCCAGGTTTGCCTTGTGCAATCGCTCGAAGGGGGAGCATTTGCAGAGATCGTTGGACTCGTCGTATCGCACGATCAACGCAGATCGGGCCTAGGAACTCAACTCGTCGAAAAAGCCGTGGAATGGGCGAAAAAGAACGATTGTCTTCGGATACGCGTTCGTACAAACGTCGTGCGCAAAGAAGCGCACACCTTCTATACGAAACTCGGTTTTGATTTCAAGAAGACCCAGGAGGTGTTTGATAAGTCTCTTGAATGAGATTTCACGCTCAAGTTCTTTTTGGAGCCTTTCACCAGGAAGGGCTGTGAGAAGCTCCGACGTCAGAGCGGAATGGAGCAGCACGAAGCTGCAGGCCTC
Organism: uncultured Chitinophagaceae bacterium; assembly: GCA_964384415.1. Taxonomy (GTDB): domain Bacteria; phylum Bacteroidota; class Ignavibacteria; order UBA10030; family UBA8401; genus JAGVPT01. The sequence goes on from CAYLMV010000048.1 coordinate 17,408, forward strand.
TACCGGTCATTTGGGTATCATTCCATCCAGAACTTCGGCGAGTGCCTTTCGAATCCATTCAGCCTCCGTAGAGAATTCATTCTAACATTCCAATTTCATCTTAAGAGTAGACCACAATGGCAAATATTTCACTCTACATCCTCCTGGGGTTGATCGCAGGAATATTCAGCGGTCTCATCGGTATTGGCGGCGGCATCATCATTGTTCCCGCTCTGGTCATCCTGTTCGGCCTTTCGCAGCATCAGGCACAGGGAACTACCCTGGCCCTCATGGTCCCCCCCATTGGGATACTCGCTGCATGGAAGTACTATTCACAAGGATATGTTGATATTCGGATCGCGGCCTTCATATGCCTTGGTTTCTTCTTCGGCGGCCTTCTGGGAGCCAAAATCGCTTCCGGGGTTTCGAACGAAGCGTTGAGCAAAGTTTTCGGCGTCGTCCTCATTCTCGTGGGGGCAAAAATGATTCTTGGCAAATGATCACTTCATTCCTCTTCCTTCATCTCTTGCTGGCTCAGCCAGCCGACTCGGCCTTCACGCTGCAAATCTCTCCCATCGCCGACGGATTCTACGTTCACACGTCGTTCGCAATGCTCGGAGGCAGCCCCTATCCCTCCAACGGACTCGTCGCTGAAACTCAAGAAGGAGTCGTGGTGATCGATACCCCATGGGACACTGCGCAATCATCTCAACTGTTGGATTGGATCACAGCGAACCTGAAGAAGAAAGTCCTCTGCTGCATCGTAACCCACGCCCACGCCGACCGGATCGGCGGGATCGAAGTCTTCAGACGCAGAGGGATCAGAGTCTTAAGCACACCGTTGACGGCCAAACATGCTCTTGAGCGCGGCTTTCTTGAACCCGAGCCGGTTTTGACGAACGACACGGTTCTAACGTGGGGCAATCTAAAGGCTGAATGTTTCTTTCCGGGGGGAGGACACACAGACGACAATATTGTTGTCTGGTTTCCGGCTGAGCGAATCCTTTTTGGCGGATGTTTTGTTAAAAGTACGGATGTCAATGGATTGGGGAATATCGCCGATGCAGATCTTGCGGCATGGCCTGAATCCATCCATTCCATTATAAGAAAATTCCCTGATCATAGAATAGTGATACCGGGTCACGAAGGCTGGAGAGACAACGGCTCGCTTGAGCACACTCTTGATTTGCTCAAGAAAGTGAAGTAGAGCCTTCCCTGCCGGATCGAAGGGCCGCGCCTCCTCAATTTGAATTCATTCGGACGTTCGCATCGTTCCCTCACCCCCCCCTTTGCTGTTGATTTCCGACCTCCAAATCTTTACTTTTATCCGTTCGCTCACGGCAAAGTGCCGGCTCGCCCAGCGTAGATACCCTGCTCATACAAGGTTTCCTTGCCCGACGAGAAGAATCAACCCGAATGAACTTCCTTGTTTTTGATGTCGCCTAAGAGAGTTTTCCTGTACGGCTTCGTCGTGGGAGGAATCGGTTTTCGTGGCAGGCTTTGTCGGGCCGATTATTATCACTCCGGATGCAAATCAAGGCCCCCTTCTGGGGATATTCATCACCGGACCCCTCGGCTTCATTCTTGGCCTGTTAATCGGCTTCATTATCTCAATCATCAAGAAGAGAAGACCCGAGTTCAAGGATCCGCTCCAAAAACTTCTGGATCGTTTTTGACCTGTCGCAAGGCATTCTAAACGGCCGGAAGCGTGTCGTCCATCTTCTCAACAAAATTCAACCTGGAGACTACAATGAATAACATCAAGCCGGCAAAATCCTCTCTGCTTCGAATGTCGCTGTTCGTCATCATGACCGCCGGCATCTTCTTTGGTCCTATGCAATTGTCTGCGCAGGCTCCATCATCAAAACAGGGATGGGCGCATGTCAAATACGCCATTTATTTTACTTTCTCGGATATAGAGAGTCTGCTCGTCGACTCGGCTTCGTTCCGCGAAACGATGGAATACCTGGCGCCGATAAAACCGGAAAGGGTCTATCTTGAAGGAAGCAGCCGCGGAGAGATCGATGTCGATCTCATGAAGAAAGTTGCCGACCGATTTCGGGCGATGGGAATTAAGGTTTCAGGGGCCATGGTGCCCGTCGGGGTGGACGGCCCGTCGGTCTACAATAATCCCAGCGATATGGCGACCCTCGAGAATCGAACCCGGGCGATCGCCCGAGTGTTCGATACCATCATCCTCGACGACTGGCTCTTCACCACTGCAACGGATGAAAAAAGCGTAAAGGATCGCGGCAGTATGAGCTGGGCGGAATACCGGTCCAAATTGCTGCTGGAACAATCGAAAAAGCATATCATCGACGTCGCCAAAAAAGTGAACCCGAATGCAAAAGTTATTATCAAATATCCAAACTGGTATGAAGGTCATCGCGAAAACGGATATGATGTCTACAACGAAACGCTTCAGTTCGACGCGATGGCGGTCGGCATCGAGACGCGCACCCGTGCGGTTCACGATCAACACATCCCAATTTACAGCGGCTACATTTTTCAGAAATGGTTCTCAAGCGTCGATCCCTCCAAATGGGTCGGCTCATGGCTCGACAACTATGATATGAAGGGAGAAAACAACGATTATGTCGCCCAGGTTTGGCAGGCGGTTCTTGCGCAGACGCCGGAAATAATTCTCTGGTCGGGTGGACATCTGCACCACACCGGCCCGTTCAGCAACGTTTATCCCCACTTCCGGGAAATGCTTCCGGAGTTCGATCGCGTAGCAGGAATGCTGAATGGAAACTCCCGCGGCGTGCCTATTTATTTGCCGTATGGGTCCACCGGCGAGTACAACATTTTCGGCTATCTCGGAATGGCTGGAATTCCGCTCACTCCCGTCGGGCAGTTTCCGTCGGAAAGCAAAATGGCCATCTTCACAAAGAATTCTCTGCAGGATCCGCAGCTCGCAGAAAAGATGCTCACGCGTTTGCGCGACGGACACGACGTCTTTATGACATGGGGGCTCTGGCTGAAGCTCCAGAACACGGAGTTCAAGAACACGTTGAGCCTGGTGGACGAAGGGGGAACGGTGGCGTCGTCGGAATTTCGTCTTCGTTCGGGATGGAATCAACAAGTCGTGAAATCCGACAAGCCGTTCGCTTTCCCGCGGATTGAAACAACAACCTGGCCCTATGTGCGCGACCTTGCCGTGATCCTGGGGGATTATGATTACGGCGTCTTGTTGAAAGCACAATACCTTAAAGGGAATATGTATGTTCTCAACATGCCCGAAAATGAGTACGACCTTTTGAAGCTGCCGGCTGAGGCGCTCAACATTATTCGCCGGCCTTTCGTCAACGAACTCGGCGTGCAACTTGAAGGGCCGGGAGGAGTTGCCTTCTACCCGTTCGGGACCAAACAGTATGTTGTCTACAACATGAACGACCAGACAGCGGCTCTCAAGCTCCGTTTCGATTCAAAGATCCCGGAGACCGGTTGGCGGGAACTGGTTCATGACAAAATGCTGGATGTTCACCAGGACACATCTTTTGTCCAATACGGAGGACCGGTCCTCACGGCGGCATCATTCTCGCTTCAACCGTTCGAGATCGCAATAGTGCAGGCTCCGTAAGTTCAAGTCTGCATATGCATCCGTAGCTTCGACAGCGGATGCTTTTATGTCGGATATCCATTCAACAAGTTCTGCGGAAGGGAACCAACGATGCGCAAAGTTTCGTGGGGGGTACTCAGCACGGCAAATATCGGGATTGAAAAGGTTATTCCGGCGATGCAGCAGGGAAAAAACCTGGAGATCTCCGCGATCGCATCCCGGAGTCTTGAATCCGCACAGCGGGCGGCGAAGAAATTGGGTATCCCGCAGGCGTACGGATCGTACGAGGAACTCCTTGGCCGGAAGGACATCGATGCCGTCTACATACCACTGCCAAACCATTTGCACGTGGAATGGGCGATGAAAGCTCTGCAAGCCGGAAAGCACGTACTATGCGAAAAGCCCATCGCCATGAATGCGAAGGATGCCGATGTGCTTCTGCAAGAGTCCAGAAAGTATCCCAAGCTAAAGGTGATGGAAGCATTCATGTACCGGGTGCATCCCCAAACGTTGGCGGCGCGCGAGATGATCAAGGGAGGCGCGATCGGGGCTGTGAGAAATATTCATACGATGTTTTCGTACTACAACGACAATCCTAAGGATATACGAAACCAATCCGGCATCGGAGGAGGCGGACTTCTCGACATCGGCTGCTACTGCATTTCTCTTTCCCGGTATTTCTTTGATTCAGAGCCAAAGCGCGTCTGCGGGACTGTCGAATACGACCCTGTATTGAAAACAGACCGCCTGGTTTCAGCCGCGATGGAATTTGCGGGAGGAAGCTCAACCTTCTCCTGTTCGACACAAATGGCGAACCACCAATACGCAAAGATCATCGGAACGCGGGGGATCATAGATCTGCCGGCGCCGTTTACACCCTCTCCTTATCAACCCTCCAAAATCGTTTGCCTCACCGGATCAACAAGAGAAGAAATTACGATCGAACCATGCAATCATTATACGGTTCAAGGCGATCTGTTTTCAAACGCAATACTCAATGATTCCCCTGTGTCTACTCCTCTCGAGGATAGTGTCGCCAATTTGAAAGTGATCGACGGGATATTCGAGAGTTCCAGAACGGGTGCATGGGTGAATATCTCTCGCGGTTGAAGGAAACGGCGGGGATAAGGGATGCGCCCACCAATCGAGGACAAGTGTTTATGAAGATCTTTTGCGCGGCATGCCTTGTTATCACATTCTCCAGTCAGCTCATCAGTCAATCTTTAAAAAGGGAACACGAAATGTTCGAGCCTCTCTCCTACGAAAACGCTGATGCCCTCGCCGACTCGGTGCTGCGCCTCATGACACTCGACGAGAAGATCTCCTACGTGGGAGGCGACAGGAATTTCTTCGTGAGGCCGATCCCGCGGCTGAATCTCCAGGAAGTGTACATGTCCGATGCCACGGAAGGCGTTCATATCCGCGAGAACGCGCATGAATTGGGAATTGCCAAATACGCGATGGAGAAATCGACGTCATTCCCGAGTCCGATTTGCCTCGCCTCGACGTGGGATCCTCTGCTCGCCTACGACTACGCTCAATCCATCGGCGAAGAGTGCCGGCTGGGAGGAATCGGGATTCTGCTCGGTCCGGGGCAGAACGAATACCGGCATTCTCAGTGCGGGCGCAATTTCGAGTATTTCGGGGAGGATCCGTTCCTCCGATCGCGCCTTATTGAGCAATACGTTAAGGGAGTTCAGAGCACCGGGACCGTGGCAACGCTCAAACACTTTGTCGCCAACAATACCGACTACTACAGGCGAAAAAGCAATAGCGTTATCGATGAACGGACTCTCCATGAAATTTACCTTCCCTCCTTCAAAGCCGGCATCGACGCCGGCGCCAAGGCGGTGATGACATCCTACAACTTGCTGAACGGCGAGTATTGCGGCCAGAGCGAGACGGTCATCAATGACATTCTCCGCAAACAACTGGGATTCAAATGGCTGGTGATGACGGACTGGTGGTCGGTGTATGATGGGGAAAAGGTTGCACGGTCGGGTCAGGATCTCGAGATGCCCCTCGCCGTCGGATTGAAAGATGCCCATTCCCTCATCAGCTCCGGAAAAGTAACGGTCGCGGAGATCGATAGAATGGCAAAATGCATCCTGCGGACCTACTTTGCGATGAAGCTCGGCGACCGGAAACGCGATTCAACCCTTGAATCGCGATTTCCCGACCATGAATCGATCGCTCTCCAGACCGCACGCGAGGGGATAGTCTTGATGAAGAACGCAAACGGCATCTTACCGATCAAAGAAAACGTGAAGAATATATTGATCACCGGTGATTTTGTCGACACGCTCGCGAGGGGAGGCGGCTCCGCGGAGGTAAAGGGATATGACATCAGGTTGATGATCGATGAAATGAAAGAATTTTTCGGGGCCAGAATCAACTATGTGAACAAGCCCAGCGCCGGCCAGCTCGCATCGGCGGACGTGGTCATCTGCAATGTCGGAACAAAGGACAGTGAAGGTTGGGACCGCCCGTTCGAGCTCCCCGCTGACCAGGAATTGAGAGTTCAGGAATGCGTCAATGCCAATCACCATACCGTGGTGATCGTGACCTCCGGGAGCGGCGTGAAAATGACCAACTGGGCGTCAAAAGCAGCGGCGATTCTCTATGCATGGTACGGCGGGCAAGTCGGCAATCAAGCGCTTGCCGAAATTGTCGCAGGAATGACGAACCCGTCGGGCAAACTGCCGATCACAATTGAAAAGGATTTCAAGGATTCGCCGGGATACGGCTATATTCCGTCAGGCGAAAAGTTATATGGCGGATGGAACGACCACGACGAGAAGACTCATCCAGTTTACGACATTCATTACAGCGAAGGGGTCTTCGTGGGCTACCGGTGGTATGAGAAGAAACAAATTGAACCTCTCTTCCCTTTCGGATGGGGCCTATCGTATACAACGTTCGAGTACTCCAATCTTAATGTCTCGAAACTGAAATTCAGACCGGAAGATACGCTCACCGTTACTTTCACGCTCAAGAATACCGGTGCTGCAAAAGGTTCCGAGATCGCTCAGTTGTACCTTCAGGATATAGCAAGCTCCGTCCCTCGCCCTCTGAAAGAATTGAAGGGATTTCAGCGAGTTGAACTTGATCCGGGCGAAAGCAAGCAGGTGGCTCTTCGGCTGACGAAAAGCGATTTTTCATACTGGAATCCGGCCACGAAGGATTGGTTCGCAGAGAAAGGGAGTTTCATCATTATGATCGGATCGTCGTCCAAAAATATCAGATTGGAGAAAGAGGTCGAACTGCTCTAATCAATTCTTCTAGCTGCGCCTTGATCGCGAATGCATCCTACACGTCCATGTAATAAGCCGTGCCCCAGGACCTCATGCCGAAGAGAAGCATCTCGTGGTAACGTTTCCACTCGGCTTTTTGTATCATATACGCGAGGAATTCTTGAAATTTGCTTCAGCATTTAGCCTCACTTTACTTACCGTCTGCGTATCCTTTGCTCAACTCCCTCAATCGATCATTGTCGGGACCGTCTACAATATCTTCCACGAGGAATTTGCGACTGACGAGGAATTCTTCCATCAGGTGGACAAAGACGTTCCGTTGATGAAAGAATCCAACATTACCCACGTGATGATTTTCCCGATGAGCGAGTGGGATCCCGAGACGAAACAGCTTCGATGGACACGGACCGATTACCTCGTCAAAAAAATCGAAGCCGCCCACCTCAAATTCATTCCCTTGATGCTGAAAGAAGAACAGTGCAGCCACTACTTTCCTATCTGGACATTCAAGGAAATCAAGGGGTTGTGGCAGGAGCGCAATGTCGACAATGGAAACAAGAACAATCGCCAGGATGTCGATTTTGCAGATCCGAGAATCTACCCGCTTCTCGAAGAATATTTCCGGCAAGTTATCGGGCGCTATGGCACAAGTCCCGCGCTCTCCTTCTACAACATCTGGAATGAGCCCCACTACCACTCGGACGCCGAACATGTCGTTGAGCGGTTCCGAGGCTGGCTGCAGCGGAAATACGGAACGATTGGGGCTCTTCGACGGGCGTGGGGAAAAGAATACGTTGACTGGAGCGAAGTCTCCCCCTTCCTCGCCGATAACTGGAATTCATCGATGCCGCAAATCGACTGGGCCGTGTTCAGGAGCGAGCTGGACGGAGACCTGATGGCGCAACTCGTAAGCACCCTCCGAAAGTATGACAAGGACCATCCGGTCAATGCGAATCCTGTCAGTACACCATGGGCGAATTTCGGCAACTTCGGATCTTACAATGTCGACGGTTGGGCGATCGCCGAACACGAGGATATCCATGGAATCTCCTATTATCCGGATGGATGGGAGAGAGAACACAACCTGGAACCTTGTCCCTACTGGCTGCACAATCTCGCATTCAATACAATCCGGAGCGGCTCGGGCGAAAAGAACTTCATCCTCACAGAAGTTTACACGAATGCGCAGAACGGATTGGCGCTCAACGGCTACCTCACGCCAGATCAGGTCAAAGACCTAGCATGGACTGCATTGTCGAACGACTGCAAAGGGATGATCTACTGGAAATGGCTTCCGTTCATGAGGGGGCGGCAATCTCTCGGCAGAGGATTGTGCCAGGTGGACGGAGACCTGGCGCCGCGCGGAGAAGCGGTGAAAGAGATCGGCGCGGTGATGCAGAAATACGGGAAGCTGATTTTCAACGCCCACCTAAAAAAAGCGAAGGCTGCCATCCTCGTGGACATAGTGGGCCTGCTGAAATGCCTTGAACAGGGCGCTGAACCCTCGACGAACAAGTTCATGTATGAAAGCAACGCGGGAGTATTCAAGGCGCTCTACGAAAGCAACATTTCCGTCGACATGGTCCGCATGGATCGCCCGCTGAGTTTAGAGACGCTCAAGAAGTACAAGATCGTCTACCTCCCTTTTCAGATTGTAATGAGGAAACAAACAGCCGAATTGTTGAAAGCCTACGTCCGCCAGGGAGGATGGATTGTCGCCGACGCGCGCACCGCAACTCTCGACGAACTCGATTTTGCATACCGGGTAAGTCCCGGCGCCGGGCTGGATGAACTTTTCGGGGCGACACGTCCGGATTGGACAGGCGGCAAAACATACTACAAAATCCATATGAGCGATGCCAAAGATCACCCGGCGTTTGATTTTGACGGAAGGTATTTCCGCGACAAACTTCAAGTTAATGATGAAGCGGAGATCATGGGAACGTTCGTCGACAATGGGGAACCGGCGATGATCCGGCATCGTTATGGCATGGGAACGGCAATCCTGAGTGCGGTGCCTCTCGGGGCGAGTTACTACGACCGGCCCAATGATCCGGCAAACAGGATACTCGTTAACGCTGCGCTTGATGCGGGAGCAGCTCCGGATGCACGGTTCATCGCCAAAGGAAGTGATTTCCTCTCTCTCAAGGTCCATGTCGCCGGCTCCAACCTGATTGTGTACGCTATCAATTCTGAAGCCCGGCCGGTTTCGGGGACAATTTCTGCCAATACTGAAGGGAAACGGATTGCGACCGTTACGAATCTCATTACCGGCAAAGGAGTAGTCTTCGTTCAGAATGAGCAGGGCATCGAGATTCCGGCGGAGGCATCCCCGTATGAGGTTTCAGTGTATTTGTTGGAGCATTGATCAGCAGAAACATTCATTCTTATTTCCCTGATGCCGCCGATGACACGAACCATACCGCTACAACGAACCGCAAGGAGTCAGAAGCTTCTACTGTTGAATGATATGATTCCGTCGTTGATTCTTCTGGCGACGGGTGTTGGAACATTGCTGAGCGGTACTAACACAAAGCTGGCGATCGCTAACATCGTTTCGGGTGGATTGATATCGGTATTCGGGGTCAGAGAATGGCGGGGCCTTTCAAAAGAGCATCATCACCGCATTCAGTGGTATGACGTTGTCTCAGGCTGCGTGATCATGCTGGACGCCGTGATGATGTACAAACCATGGAAAGGATTTCAGCCGGCCGATTTGTATTTTGCCTTGTCCCTCTTCTTGATATTGAAAGGGTTCTCTGTGATCAAGCCCAAAGGGATCCGTTTGCTGAAAATCTCGGAGGATGGGTTTTCGATCAGGACTGGGCCATTTTTCGGGCTTCGGATGGAATGGAAGGATGTTGAAAACGTTTCAATGAACGGAACTTCGCTCGTCGTCTCAACACACGAGGGAACGAAGAAGATTTCGCTGCGCCTCGTTGAGAATAGAGATGAGGTTTATCAAGCGCTTCTTTCAGTCGTCAAAAAATGACACGTTGCCCGGAAGAACTCTCGTTTGGATGTGTTCTCAATCTTCTCTATATTTGTTCGCCTTTTCCTGGGACCAGGTCATCAACCCGATCGGAGCTGTCCTAAGATTTCGGACCGGGAGCCGGCATCCAGTTAAATTCTAATGCACCGCATTCGACAAGGTTAGATAGACCACGACTGTCAATCACGCACGTCCAATCATCGGAGGCTGAATGCTACCCATCCCGCCAGCATTTCTTATTTTCATCGGGCTTATGTTTCAATCACAACCGGAGAGCCCTGCGGCCCCGGACTCAACGCTTGGAATTTTCGAAGGACATGGCGACATCGGTCACGTGCTGAAACCGGGACTTGCACAATACGATCCCGCAACCAGGAGCTACCGTGTCGGCGGAAGCGGGGAAAACATGTGGTTTACGAACGATGCCTTTCATTTTCTTTGGAAGCGGATGTCTGGCGACGTCTCCCTGACGGCGGATATCAAATGGATCGGCAGCGGCGGTAACCCTCATCGGAAAGCGTGCCTCCTGATTCGCCAGAGCCTCGAACCAAATTCTCCGTATGCCGATGCCGCTCTTCACGGCGTGGGGCTCACCTCCCTGCAATACCGCGAGGCCACCGGTGCGGCAACCCGCGAGATACAGGCCAACATCTCCGCTCCGACCAGAGTGAGCATACAAAAAGAAGGGGACTATGTCTTCATGTCTCTCGCCCGAGAAGGCGAAGCAATGCACTCGGCAGGGGGCTCGTTCAAGATCAAATTGACGGACCCGTTTTATATCGGCATCGGAGTTTGTGCTCATGACAGCAGCGCGTTTGAAGAGGCCGTGTTTTCGAACGTCGAGATCACGACAGGAAAGAAAGTGAGCTCCGCAGAACCGGCGCTTGAGAGCACGCTTGAGACTGTTGCGATAGCCTCAACCGACCGGCGTGTGGTCTATCAGGTGCGCGATCATATTGAAGCGCCCAATTGGTCCCGCGACGGAAAATACTTCATCTTCAACCGCGACGGACACCTCTTCACGATGCCGGTCGACGGCGGCTCGCCGCAGCCTCTGAGCACAGGAGTTGCTGTCCGCTGCAATAACGATCACGGTCTTTCGCCCGACGGCGCCCAGCTTGCGATCAGCGATCAGACAAAAGATGAAAAATCGCGCATCTATATCCTCCCGAGCAGCGGCGGCACACCCCGGCTCGTTACTCCTCTTGCCCCCTCCTACTGGCACGGTTGGTCTCCCGACGGAAAGACTCTCGCCTATTGTGCGGAGAGAAATGGCGAGTTCGATATTTACACGATCCCCGCTGCCGGCGGAGAAGAAAAACGGCTCACCACAGCCCCCGGTTTGGACGACGGACCTGATTACTCCCCAGACGGCAAATACATTTACTTCAACTCGGAGCGGACAGGTTTGATGCAAATCTGGAGGATGAAAGCAGACGGCAGCGATCAGGAACAGGTCACTTCCGACCAGTATAATAATTGGTTCGCACATCCCTCTCCCGACGGCAAATGGATTGTCTTTCTCTCTTTCGAAAAAGAAGTCAAAGGTCATCCTGCAAATAAAGACGTCATGCTTCGCCTGATGCCGGTGGGCGGCGGTGCAATTACTGTTCTCGCAAAGCTTTTCGGCGGACAGGGAACAATGAATGTCCCCTCATGGTCTCCCGATAGCCGCAGCGTTGCATTCGTCAGCTATCGTCTTGTTGCTCCGTAAAAGGGGAATTAATTGCCGCGCTGGAATTCATGGAATGGCGCGCGCAACGTTTGGGCTCTAGTAATCGCAAATATGTGCGCCAACGTTGTGTGCGCGTTCCACGACAACCCTCGGCCTGCTCTTAAGATTTCGAAGCTTCTTGCCGATAATGTCCATGAGGAGTGGACTGATCGTTCATTGATTGCCTTTCGAACGCTGACGACGCTCAATTCGCCATGAAGCAGCCAGCCGCACCGCAGCATCTTTATCTTCAGTCTCCTTCGCGTTTTAGCAAGAGATCCGTCCAAAAGAAATTCACGTCGCTCCCATGTTAACGTCTAAGTTATATCGCCCCTACGTAACGGCTCTTTGGCTGACGATTTTTGTCTTCAGCACATCTCCTCTTTTTGCGCTTGATCCCCATAAAACGATCGCTCAATACGGTCACACAGTGTGGCTCCGTCAAAATGGATTACCCGCAAACGCCGTGAACGTGAGCCTTCAGGCAAAGGACGGATACATTTACTTTGGCACTTCGGCCGGGCTGTTTCGTTTCGACGGCGTCAGTTTCAACAAAATCGGCGTAGATCCCGGCAAAGAGAAATCGCGCGAGACAATCTCAGCCCTGTGCGCTTCGCACGACAGCAGCTTGTGGATTGGAACGGAATATAGGGGATTGCGAAGGATCAGGAACGGCCAGGTAGTCCGGTACGGATTGGACGAAGGCTTCTTCGACACTCAGGTTCTCGAACTGTTGGAAAGCCGGTCCGGTCATCTCTATATCGGCACATCGATTGGCGTCTACATGTTCGACAATGAGAAATTTCTCCCCGTACTCCTGAAGCCAAACTACATCACGGCGCTCGCCGAAGATTCGTCAGGAAGAATATGGATTGGAACCCACCATGGCGTTCGCATCATCGATGAGCATCACCCGGGTGATGTTCTTAGTCTCACAACAAATGACGGTTTACCAACTGATATCACGACAT
>CAYLMV010000049.1:0-19687 GCA_964384415.1 uncultured Chitinophagaceae bacterium
GAAAAATGAGTACAAAAGCAGCAGCCCACGCCTGCCTGTTCCAGTCGGCAAAGGGCGCCCTGGCATAATCATAGATGAAGACGCTGAGCGCTGCAATCGGCTGGCCAATATCCGTCGACCAAAAACGATTTCCAAGAGCCGTAAAAAGCAAGGGGGCGGTCTCGCCGGCAGCACGGGCAAGCGCAAGTAGAATACCCGTTGTGATGCCTCTCAGCGCGGATGGAAGAATGACCCTGAGCGTCACTTTCCATCTGGGAATGCCGAGTGCGAGCGCTGCTTCCCGAATTGTGTGCGGCACGAGAAGCATCATCTCTTCCGTCGTTCTTGTAGCGGTGGGAATCATGAGAATCCCCAATGCGACACCTCCGGCGAGCGCAGAAAAATGTTTCATCGGCAGCACGACGATGATGTACGCAACGACACCGACCACGATCGAGGGGATCCCGCTGAGCACATCAGTCAAAAAGCGGACGATTGAAGCAAACGAACCGTGCTTGTGTTCGGCAAGATAAATTCCCGTCATGATGCTCACGGGCAAGCCAAGAAGGCTCCCGAGGCCGATAAGAATTCCCGTCCCCACGATGGCATTCGCCATTCCTCCGCCGCTCTCGCCGACGGGCGTCGGCATTTTGATGAAGAAATTGAGATTGAGCGATCCGATGCCTTGCGAGAGGGAATAGAAAAAAATCAGGAAGAGCGGAACGACGGCTACGAGCGCGCTAAGGACGCACAGGGTGGTCGTAATCGCACTCTTCGATTTTCTCCAGTAATGATATGTTGAATAACCCAGCTTCATGCATTCTTGAATTTCTTTGTGACACTCCAGACAATCAGCCTTGCTGCCGCATTGAGCAGCACCGTCAGCACGAAGAGGATGAGCGCAATTTCAATAAGAGAGCTGACATACATATCCGAGGTCGCCTCGGTAAACTCATTCGCGATCACGCTGGCCATCGTATAACCCGGCGCTAAGAGGGAAGCGGAAATCTCCGGCCGGTTCCCAATCACCATCGTCACTGCCATTGTTTCGCCCACGGCTCTCCCGAGTCCCAGGAGCGTCGCTCCCAGCAATCCCGACTTCGCGTCCGAGAGAACGATTCTCGTGGTCTCCCACCGCGTTGCGCCTAAAGCCAGTGCAGCCTCGCGTTGAGCCGTTGGAATTGCTTTGAGAACGTCGCGCGAAATCGACGTAATGATCGGGAGCACCATAATGGCGAGAATAATGCCCGCAGCGAGCATACCGAATCCGTAAGACGGTCCCGTGAAAAACGGCAGGAATTTCAAATTCCTGGATAAGACGGGTTCCACCGATACGCGCAGCCACGGGACAAGAACAAAGACACCCCACAATCCATAGACAATGCTCGGGATGGCCGCGAGAAGTTCAATGAGGAACGACATCGGTTTCTCGATCCAGCCGGGGGCCAACTCAGAGAGGAAAACAGCCACACCGATGCTCAGCGGAAGCGCAAACGTAAGAGCGACGATGGACGATACCACCGTGCCGAAAATAAAGACCAGCGCGCCGTACTCATCCTGAACAGGATCCCAGATTTCTCGTGTTAAAAACGACCATCCGAATTTCTCGATCGAAGGAACGGAGCCGCGATACATTTCGTACGCCATCAGAAAAACGAGAACGAAAACAAGGAAGGCAAAGAACGTTGTAGACGACTGGAAGATCGTGTCGCCCAGATTTACGCTCTTTCGTTTTTGCGACCGGAGAAAAACGCCGGGTGGAGAAGCCATTTTCGCTTCTCCACCCGATCCTTGTGCAACCGGCGCTGCTATATCAGACGCTGAATGTGCCAATAATGGTCAGTTGGTTTCGATGAGATCGATTTTCTTCAAGCATAATTTTGCAACTGTCTCTGGGAGAGGAGCATAGTACAGATCTTTTGCATACGACTGGCCGTCGGTCATCGCCCACTTCAAAAACTCTTTGATTTCCTTAGCCTTGGCTTTGTCTTTCATATTCTTCGAGATCAACAGCCAGGTGAATCCGCAGATCGGGTAGGAATCTTTTCCGGGCGCATCGGTAATCATCACACGTAAATCGCCAGGCATGTTTCGGGCTGCGCCGGATGCGGCGGCCGAGACTCCGTCAAACGTTGCTTCGACGAAATTGCCTTCTTTGTTTTGGAGCAGCGCATACGGGAGACCGTTTTGAACGGCATACGCAAGTTCGACATACCCCAGAGCGCCTTCCGATTGCTTAATCAAACCTGCAACGCCTTCATTTCCCTTTCCACCCAGACCAACGGGCCAATTCACCGAAGTACCTTTCCCGATGTTGACCGCCCACGTCTTGCTCACTTTCACCAGGTAGTCGGTGAAAATATTCGTCGTGCCGCTTCCATCCGACCTGTGAGCAACAATGATCGACTGGTCTGGAAGACTCTTCCCGGGATTGATGGCCGCGATCTTTGCATCGTTCCAGTTTGTGATTTGACCGAGATATATTCCTGCGAGAACATCGGGCGAGATGCGGAGGTCCTTTCCGGCCGCGGGAAGATTATAGGAGATGACAACTGCTCCCATGACCGTCGGAATGTGAATGATATCCGTTCCCTGCTTGTCTTTGATCGCCTTCAGTTGATCTTCGCTCAGGAAAGCGTCGGAGGCGCCAAAGTCGACCGTTCCTTCGGTCACTTGCTTGATTCCGCCGCCGCTTCCGATCGACTGGTAGTTGAATTCCACGCCTGCCTTCTTGCTATAGAGATCAAACCATTTGGAATAGATAACGTACGGGAACGTTGCGCCCGCACCGTTGAGCTTCATTTGAGCGATCGCTGTCTCGCCGGCAATCAATGATGTCACGAGCAGCAAAAGTGTAATTGTTAAAGATCTCATTTTTTCAGTCCTCATTCTTTGCATTGGGTGGAAGATAGTCTTAGATGAAAATGTAATAGAAAGTCAATCGGGCAGTGAGCGAAGCATTGGGCGCTGACCCGACGGCAGGCGCTTGATAGGTCTCATAGAGAATGTTCGGGCTGATCGAGACGTTCTTATCCACTTTCCAGGAGAGGCCACCGACGATGTATCCGCGGGAATCGCCCTTCGCATTCGCAGCGCTGTTGGTATTCGGATCGTAGCTGTCATAGCGTGCAACAATGGCTAACTCTGGCATAAGATTGTATGAACCCCAGAGTGACCAGCCGAGGCCGCTGAGGGAGCCTGGAGTCGTGGATCCTGCCGGCGTAAACGCATTTGCTTGTGACGACATGAAAGCCTCAAAGCCAAGGTTGAAAATATATGGCTGCCAGTAATTCAGGAAGAGGGCCTCTACCGTGGTGCTGTTGCTTTTCAGTGAACCTGAGATCAGCTTGTCGGCCGCATCCTTATAGTCGAGATAGACGGTAGCCTGAAAATTACTTATCGGCTTGAATTGCAGGTTCAGAGAATAACGTTTGTATTTGTCCAATGCCACATTGTTGCCGCTGTTGTCGTTTCCTACCAGGACCCAGTAGTTGACCATTCCGTCGCCCACGAGCTTGCCGCGGAGCGAAACCCCGAGTTCTCTTGAAGGAATAATTCCCCGCAGATCCATGATCGTCTTCTCGAGAAATCGGTACTGCCATGCCGCCTCGGAAATGTCGAACGCCCCAGTGGGCTGGATACCGAAGGTGAAGTTGCTTCCCGCAAAGATGTTTTTCCACGTGAGGTACGCATCCTTGACAAATGGTGCTACTTTGCTGCCGGCCAATTCATCTCCGGTTCCGACGGAGCTGCTGCCGCCCGGTGTTGCCGCCTGGTCCGCTTCAACCCTAAATCTCGTCGTGAATTGCTCCGAGATGTCGTTGTCGTACGCAAAATAGATTCTGCGGAACTGGAACGCCTGGAAGGATTTCGAGCCGGGGGCACTTGACGCCGAGGCATTGGTCCCAGGCGCTGTGTGGTTAAACGAGGAATCACGGGCCACGTTGTAGTAGTAATCGCCGAACATGTAGCCGCTGAATTTCCCCTGACCAAAACCTGCCGCCGACAAAACGAAGAGCCCAACTGCCAGTAGGATCAAGCTTCTCTTCATGGGTTTCCTTTCTAAAGATTTGTGATTGAGAATGACTGTGTTTTGTTGATGCGTGCGCTTAAGAAGTGCGCTAAAATACACTCCAGACAATAGCTCCGTATTAAAGCAATGTTATGAAATTGTTAACAGGCCAAAGAATCTTGCTCTTTGTGGCGAAAAACCAGCTATTCAGACGATTTTCGCAGATTTTCAAGGTAGTTTTGCGCGAGCTGATGTTGTTGTTCTTCTCTTTGGCTTTTTGCAGGGATAGAGATCACTCTTTTCAGCGATTCCGCCGCGGCTTCTTTTCTTCCTTCAGCGAGATACGTCCAATACATTTCATAATAAGCATAGGAATTTGCTGGATCGTACCTTACAGCCTTCGCCAGGAATTCTTCTGAAGCCTGGAACGAACCGTGTAACTCTTCCCCAAAAATGACCCTCGCAATGGTCCTTTCCAGCCAGGAGAGCTGTGCGCTTTCCCGTTCGAAGATCGCGAGAATGATGTAGGCCAGCGCGAAAGTGGAATCGAGTTCGATCGTTTTTTCGGCTTCGAGCCTGACTTCTTTGCCAAGCTTCAGTTTCTCCGAAACGCCGCCAAAGGGGATCAGACTTCCGCTCGTCATCGCTTTCCAAAAATGCGCCGAAGGGAGATCCGGGCTGACGGCCAGAAGAGTGTCGGCATAGAAGGCTGCCCGCCGGTAATAATGCTCTGCGCTCGAATCCTTGTGCAGACGAAGCCATCCGAGATCGCTGCAGGCGCGGATGAGCCTGATCAGCGCGCCGTTGTCGCGGGGATCCAGCTTGTATGCCTCTTCATACAATGGAAGGGCGATGTCGGTCTGTTTCTGAAAGAACATCTCGTCTCCCTGCTGAAGAAGCCGATTTTGCTCTTGCGCCCGTACACTCATCGCAGCGAGAAAAAGGAGACCAAGCACGAATCTGCTTGCAGCCATCAAGGCAAAGCTAAGTGGATTGGCAGATAGGGAATTGCTGTAAGGTAGGAACCCGGAGTGATCCGGATATTAAAGAGGAGTTATGAAAAAGTTAAAAGTGCAAAGTGAAAAGTTCAAAAGTGAAGGGAAAAATGAAAAATTTCTCTGAGGCATTCTCTCTTCAAAACTTTGAACTTTAGACTTTAACTTTTAACTTTGCACTTTTAACTTTTAACTCTCAGCGGATTTGCACTCTGCCGCCGGAGTTCCGGCAAACTACTTCTTCGGCGAGAATTGTGCTTTAACATTGAAGGCCTTTTCGAACAGCTCCTTTTTTCTGTCCGCCCCCCATACCTCAAGCTCGATGTTAGCGCGGTTCGATTTGCGAAGCTTGAAGCGGACCGACGACCGCGTACGGAGGCATCGTATGCTCCGAATTGCAGAGAGGTGCGTCCTGTCGAGGCCGTCCGCAATCCTCAATATCGCGGCTAACTTCACAACCGTCTCTCTGTCGTCCACGTTCAGCTTGTTAAACCCCTCGTGCCTCATTTTTGGATGGCTCTTCCGATGGTATCGTGCAATGTTTGCAATAATCTCTTTTTCGTTCTCCGTGAAGCCGAGAAGTTCGGCGTTTCTGATGAGGTAGTACGAATGACGGTGGTGCTGCGCGTGAGAAACAAATAGTCCGACCTCGTGAAGAAGCGCTGCCGCTTCCAGATAAATGCGGTCGGACGGGCTTAGCTTGTGCAGGGAGGCCGTCTGGTCAAAAATTTCGAGCGCGAGGCGGCCGACCTGGTGCGCATGTCCTTTTTCGTACTGGAAGTTTTCGGCGATATGAAGAACACTCGTGTAACGGATGTCGTGGAAGTGATCGAACTTTTTCTTTCTGTAGTATTTCTCGATGGAGTCGAGAATAATGCCTTCGCGAAGGGCAAATTCGGAATACGTCATCCGCTTGATGGAGAGCGCGCGGCAGATCTCTTCCAGAATAATCACGCCTGCCACGATGATATCGGCCCGGGCCGAATCGAGGCCGTCGATGCTTGTGCGGTCGTCCGGGTCGTTCAGTTCCAATACCATCTCCGCGACATCCGACACGTCTTTACTCGAGAAGGTGAAATTGTTGAGCGGCGCCCCGCCTTCTTCATCCCTCCCCAGCCTGATGATCTGTGCGATGTTGGCGATCGTCCCGGAGGTCCCGACGGCGATCTCGTAGCGGTCCTTACGCGCCGCTCTCACGATCGGATCGAGCATCCCCCGGACGTACTGCCGGCACTCGCGGATCGACTTTGAAGACGATTTTCCATCCTCGAAGAAGCGCTGTGTCAGACGCACGGCGCCGATTTTGAGGCTGTTGCTGTAGAGCACGTTTCGTTTGTAGCCGATCAGGAATTCCGTGCTTCCGCCGCCGATATCGACCATCAAATGGTGTTTGTTGAAAATCGGCAGCGCCTGGAGAACACCCAGGTGGATCAAGCGGGCCTCTTCAAAACCGGAAGCTACCTCGATCGAGATCCCCGCTTCGGATTTTACTCTCCGGAGAAATTCATCCTGATTGACCGCTTCGCGCACGGCGCTCGTCGCAATCGCTCTGATGGGAGCGCGGTACGAATCCGCGATCATCTTGAACCGCTTAAGAGCATGGATGCCCCGCTCGACGGCGCTTCCCGACAGATATTTCATATCCGTCGAACCGGATCCCAATCGGACGAACTCTCTCTGGCGCTCGAGCGTTTTGAAACGGCCGGATTCCGGATACACTTCAGCAACGATGAGGTGGATGGAGTTGGTGCCGATATCAATGGCGGCGAGATTTTTCTTCTGCTTCTTCATCTTCAAGAACGGCAAGAATTCCTTGTTTGAGCGCGCGGTTGGTTTCTTCAAAACTTTTTGCTGCGTCGACGACCTGGAAATCGAACTCGTTGGTCATCCTGTCGAATTCCTTCAAAATCACTTTCTGGTACTCGACGAAGCTGTCATAGACGTCATCACCGAGCCGAATATCCATCCCGGATTCCCAGTAATCCAGCCCTTCTCCCGACTGCTCTTCCCAGTAGCGTTTTTCGAATGTGCGGCTATTGATGACACGAGGAATGAGATCCTCGATGGTGATGCGCATATAGAAAATCGCATCCGGTTCGACGGCAAAGCCGAACACCTTCCTGATCCATTGACGGTCGCCGCCGCGTGCTGCGGAGCGGGCAAAAGCCGTGTAGACATAGCGATCGGCGAGGACGACAAAACCGGCGCGGAGAGCGGGAATGACTTCGTGTTCGAGGCGGTCCGCAAAATCTGCCGCATACAGAAGATTGAAAGTGTTGAAGTTGAGCGTGTGCCCCGACTTAGCCTCGTCGATGGCTTTCCCCATCAGCGGCGAACGTGTCCACCCTGTCGTGGTGACGCCGTATCCCTTCACCTCGAGCCATTTCTTGAGCTCTTCGAGCTGCGTTGACCGTCCGACACCATCGGTGCCTTCAACGACAATAAGTTTGCCTGTCAGGTCGCTCGCGTCGATGTACGGGAGGCCGACCCCGTAGAAGAGGTTTTTCTTACGCGACATAAACGTTCTCCTTCTTCTGGAGGAAGGGCGTTGGCTTGTAGTCTTTCAGTTTCTCGCGGACAATTTCGCGGATGAGGGTCTGCTGTTTTTGGATCGAGAGGGTGGCATCCATCACCGTCAAGCCGAACTCGCCGGAAATCTTGTCGTACTCCTCGAGAATTTTTGACTGAAACAATTTGAAACTTTCACGCGGATCGTCGCTCAGCCCAAGATCCATACCCGCTTCATGGAATTTAAGCTCGACTCGCCCGTTGAGGATCCTCTTCAACGAAACATCGATCGGTACGCGAAAGTAGAAAGCCAGATCGGGCTTTACCGCAAACCCGTACATGTTCCGTACCCATTCCGGGTGAACGCCGCGAACCACATCGCGCGCAAACGCCGTGTAGACATACCTGTCGGCGCAAACGATCATACCGGCTTTCAGCGGCGGGATGATGAGGTGCGCGAGCCGGTCCGAAAAATCGGTTGCATGGAGAACGCTGAACGTTGTGGGTGTAAGCAGATTTTTCTTCTTGCCGCGCTTGATCGTCTCGTTCACAAGAGCAGACGAATTCCATTCGGTGAAGAACACCCTGTACTTGGAACTTAACAGCCATTTCTGAAGAAGTTCAAGCTGAGTCGATTTGCCCGACCCGTCGATCCCTTCCACGATAATCAGGATGCCGGGGTACGGATGGGGCTGGTCAAAAAGCCGAGCCATACAGTTGTCCTCTCAAGTTCATTTAAGATCGCGTAATTGTTTGGGTTGCATATGCCATACCAGCGTGCCGGGCCCCTTCGGGGGGAGTGCAGGGACTTCGATGCAGCAGAGAGCCCCCTTTTTGAATTCAATAATGGAGTCCTCCGAGCCGAGCAGACTAGAGGCCAGGTATCCAAGGTCGGGCTCGTGCCCTACAACCAAGATATGGTTGAGGGTTTTATATTTGCCAAGATAGAGAAGGAGTTTTTTTGCCGATGCCCCGGGAAGCAATTCCTTGCAGAGCTCGATCTTATGTTCCGCTCCCAGTTCCTGCGCGACAATTTTGGCTGTATCGGCAGCGCGGCTCAGAGGGCTTGTCAGGACAATGTCGAGCGTTTCGATGATCCGCGCAATACCTCGTGCCGCTTTTCGCATCTTGTCCTGTCCGTCTTCCGTAAGGGGCCTGTCGTCGTTAGGATAAGCAGCGGCCCCTCGTTGAACGGCAATCGCATGTCTTAGAATGTAGATGAACAATTGAGGCTCCCGATTCTTGTCATGTCTTATTCATGGATTGAAGGATTCTCTCTCCGAAATTTCCGGCGGCCCAGCCCTCGACGATCGCGCACGCTTCGTCGTAGAGAGACTTTCGGCGGGAGTGCTGGGCCTGGATGAGGTCACTCACCGCCTTCGTTCGAATCCTGTCGCTTGGATCCGCAGTGACGCGGTTAAACGACCGGATTTCCCGGAGATGGTTCTGGAGCGTCGGCACACAGACGTCGCAGTCGTGCACCTGTCCCATGACGTCGAGAAGGCGCTTCACTTCACCCAGGCAAGCGGCGAACTCTTCACCGAATCCTGCGTCGAATACCTCCATGGCATATCTGAGCGTTTTCCCCGCGATCCGCATTTTGTGAAAATCGTTCTTGAGCTTCGGATGCGCGATGACTCGGCCTCTGTGAGAAAGAAATTCTTCGTAAAGAAACGGTATGAGGATGCGCGCATTTTCGCGGAAATTTCTGTTGGGTTTCAGGTTGGCTCTTCGTGCCATGTGCGATTCACAGGGAAGTATTTACGAAGGCGGCAAAGGAATCCGCGTACTTCGAGGTCCTGAGAACTTTCAATTCACGCACCAGAAGCCGCCGGTGCAGCATGCGGGCGGTGGTCTCCCTGGCGATGAGAAGATCGACAACCTTTCTGTCGGCCGCGCCGAGGTTCTTTTTGTGCTCTTCAAGCGCCGCGAGGAAAACGTCATGTTCCCGTACATTTCCCAGCGAGCGAATAAGGGAGCTCAGTCGTGCATCGTGCTTCTTGAACTTCTTTTTTGAGTAACACTCTTTGAAAATTCTCAGCATGGCCCGAAGGCGCCGCGCAGCAACACGCATGTCGTGCAGTACTTCGATGTCCTCCCCCTTCAGCGTCCCCGATTCGTACGAGAATGTTTCCTGGTACCGGGTTAATGCGACCCTGTGCAAACACTGTTTGAGCGTTTCGTCCGGGTTAAGATCCAGAATTTTCCAGGGTTTCGCCATGCGAGCCGTCTCAATGTTGCTAATGCAATCGACATGTGCAAGCGATTGCAGATGAAGTGAAGGTTATGAAATTGTCAAGACGTTATTTGTGCCTCTCCATGAAGCCGGCGACAGATCGGGAGGAGGCTGGGAATGTCTAAGGCTGGAAGAAAGCCGACGCCCGACCACATTGCGCCTTTTCGCCAGACACCAAAGCGCCGTCACGTTCTCAGGGCAAAGCTGAACCTCGTCCCCTTACCGACAATACTCTGCACTTCAACCTTTCCACCATGGGCGTCCACAATGTGCTTCACGATGGCAAGTCCCAGGCCCGTCCCGCCGACTTCGCGGGACCTGTCCTTGTCCACTCGGTAGAATCGCTCGAAGATCCGCGGGAGGTGTTCTTCGGCGATGCCGGCCCCAGTGTCGGCAACCTCGACAATGACTCTGTCTTCCTGCGGCAATGTTGACACAACGACCTCTCCCCCCTCCTTGTTATACTTGATGGCGTTGTCGATCAGGTTGCTCATCACTTCTCTCAGGCGTTCCTTGTCGCCGAACGTTTCGACTTCGGGGCTGGTGGCAAGCTCCAACCGGAGGCTGATGCGGCGCTGAGCCGCCGGCTGATGGAAGTCACTGACGACGAGTTCCAGGAATTCGTTGATCCGAAAATAACGAAAACTCATTTTCATTTCACCCGACTCGATGCGCGAGATATCGATAAGATCATTCAGCAGCACGTTGAGACGAGCGGCATGGGAAGAAGCTTTCTCGATGAAAACGCGGTTAACGGAAGGGTCGTCGATGGCGCCGTTCAGGAGCGTCTCAAGATATCCCTGGAGGGTAAAAATTGGCGTGCGGAGTTCATGGGAGACGTTTCCCAGAAATTCACTCCGCGCCCGCTGCAGCTTCTTGAGCTCGACAATATCTGCCTTGAGTTTATCGACGAGCTCGTTCACAGCTTTAGCGACCTTTCCGATTTCGTCGTCCGTCGTTGCGTCGATATGCCTCTCGAGATCCCCGAGCCGGATCTTCTCCACATCTTCGGCGATCGCCACCATAGGGCGGGAAATTCTCTGCGACACAAAAATGCTCGCGCCGAGAATGATGATGAGGGTGATGACACCCGCCAGGAAAATATTCCACCTGATGGCAGCGACGTTGCGGTTCATTTCTTCTAGATGGGCGCTGACACGGATGAAACGGACGCCCGACATTGCCGGCGAGGGATGTTGTTCCCGGTATTGCTTCGCGACGTAGAGGAAATCCCTGCCGACCGTGGCGCTGCGGCGAATGTTAACTCCGACGGTATCCGCCAGCGCCTGCTGAACCTCGGGCCGAAGAAGATGATTCTCGACGCCTCCTAATTTTTCTACCGGGACGTCGGAGTCTGCGACGACGTTCCCATCCGCCGAGATCAGCGTGATGCGGGCATCCCACACCTTCGCCAGGTTTACGATGGACGAATCTCGTTCGACCGGATCCGAGGGGGTCTCGGCGGCCAGGATGAAATGTACCGCATCAGCTCTTTGTTCGAGTTCATGTATAAGCCGGTCCTTGAAGAGGGATTCCGTCTCGAAGCTCGAAATAGCGGCAACCGTGGAAATGATGACGACGGCGAGGAGAAGATAGGTGAGGGTTATTTTGGTCTGGATGCGTTTCATGGCTGCGCTTTGCAGCGATATCCGACCCCTTTGACCGTTTCGATCATGTCTGCATATTTCCCCAGCTTTTCCCTGATTTTCCGGATATGAACGTCCACAGTCCGATCAACGACAAAGACGCCTTCCCCCCACACGGCGTTCAGCAGAACGTCGCGCGAGATCACGCGACCGCGGTGCCGCACAAGATAGACGAGCGTCTCGAACTCCTTCTTCGGAAACACCAATTCCTTTGAGGCAAGAGCAACAGTGTAGTTGGGGACGTTGATCTCCAGTTCGTCCACCCGCAGGATATCTTCGCCTCCGGCGGCCTTGTCATCCTGCTTATCTCTCCGCAGCACCGCTCGAACCCGGGCGACAAGCTTCTTCATGCTGATGGGTTTCACAATATAATCTTCGGCGCCAAGCTCAAGGCCGATCACCTCATCCACCTCGGAACTTTTTGCCGTCAGGAAGAGAACGGGGATCGTCTTTGTCTTTTCGTTCCGCTTCAGTTCTCGTAAGACGTCGAGCCCGTTCATTTCCGTCATCATGATATCGAGAAGGATCAGATCGATATGACGTTTCACCTGCTCGAGGGCCTGCTTCCCGTTGCGGGCCGTGAACACTTTATAGCCCTCTTTCTCCAGGTTATATTGCAGCATCTCGACGATGTCTTTTTCATCGTCAACTACAAGAATATTTTTTTGCATGGGAGCCGTTGAAATTAACCAGTAATGTCGTATGGGTCGAATCGTTGAAGACTGCTGAATTGTTGAAAGGTGCGCAATTTTTCCACGGGCGACATGTTATCGATGAGAGGGATCGGCCGCTCGTTGTTATATCGATAGAGATACTTTGCCGCTTCCTGCTGGAGCTCGTCGGGCGAGGCAAACGGCTTGGAGCAGTATGGCTCGACTTCGTCGAATCGTTTGATCCTCTCCATAAACCTGTTCACCGCGAGTTTCTTCTTGGATGGCACTTCATGTTTGATTCCCAGCTTCCGGAGGTTCATCGTGAACGCGTGCGTCCTGGACCTGGGTTTGGCAACGCTCGCGAACACGTTATCCAGAGGCGTCTGGACATAACGGATCAAGAACGGAAAATGCATAAGCACAAACTGCACAAAATCGAGCGCGGATAGTGTTGAATGGCGTCCATAGATCTTTGTGATACGCAGGCGCGAGCATTCATCGATCGCACTGTACTGTACCAGCCGCCGCTTTCCCGGTTCGTCCGCGATGAACTTAAACGTCATAATGACCCGGTCCCCCGGAAGCAGGGCGTCGTTCGGCCTCACCTTGCGCCGGTGCAATTTCTTCAGCTTCATATCGACGCCCGATCGCTTCAGAAGCTTCCAGATCGCACTCTCCGACAAATCGATATCGTACCAGATGGAAAGATAGAGCTTCAGTCTCTTCTGGCCGAACCCGGTCTTCTCCCGAAGCTCGCGAAGACGCTGCACGATCGCCGGCGGCGTCGCGCGCGGACTATGATGCGGCCGGCGCGAGCGATCTCCGAGGCTCGAAGCGTCTTTCAACGATTTCTTGTAGCGCTTCAGCCACTTGTAAAACGTTTTCCGGCTGATGGAGTAGCGCTGACAGATGGAAGGAACATTCTTGCTTTCTTCATAATCCTTCATCCATTCCATGCGCCGGGCTATCGCCGGGTCTGGGTTGCTCATGAATCTCTCACCGCTTGGGAAGACCTGGACGGAGCAAAGAACGACGTTTTAGGACGCCTTCTTTACTTTTTCAAACCGTTGAACGACACGTGTTTCCCCTCCGCTCAAGACGGCAACCACGACAACGTCTCCGTCTGACGCGAGCAGCGATTCTTTGGCAAGCTTGACCGCCTCTTCTTCGTTCCCCTCAATCGTCTTGTGCAGCACGGTCTTCGGCACCTCAAGGTACTTGAAAACCGATATCCGGTATGTCATACACCTCCTTGTTGATTCATATAACACTGGACGGCTATTGCTTCGTTTCCACAGATTCCCAGAGAAGTTCGGCGACGTCTTTGACGGCAACCCGCTCATTTGCCTCTTTTGCTTTCACGCCATCGCTCATCATCGTCATGCAAAACGGGCAGGCGGTCGCAATGACGCCAGCCTTCGTCGAAAGAGCTTCTTCCGTCCTCTCTATATTAATGCGCTTCCCTTCCTTCTCCTCCATCCACATCCTGCCCCCGCCTGCTCCGCAGCAGAATCCTCTCTCCCTGGACCGCGGCATCTCTTTCACCTCTGTCCGGGGGATAGAATTCAATAATGTGCGGGGCGAATCCACGATCCCGTTGTACCGCGCAAGGTAGCAGGAATCATGAATCGTGATAGTCGAATCGTCGTGCTTTGAGGATGTAAACTTCCCGGCCAGGGCAAGTTCATTAAGAAAATCCGTATGATGAACAACATCGAACGCCCCGCCGAACTGCGGATATTCATTCTTGAGCGAGTGAAAGCAGTGAGGACACGTCGTAACAATCTTCTTAATGCCGTAACGGTTCAGCGTCCCGATATTTTCTGTCATCAACGTCTGCGCCAGGTACTCGTTTCCCATCCGACGGGCGGCGTCTCCGGTGCATTTTTCCTCGAGACCAAGGATCGCAAAGTTCACTCCGGCATGCTTCAACAGCTTTGCGAATGCCTGGGTTACTTTGCGGTAGCGCGCGTCGTACGCTCCGGCGCATCCCACCCAAAAAAGAACGTCTACGTCTTTCGAATCCGCCATCCGCGGAATCTCCAGCCCTTCAGCCCAGTCTGCCCGGCTCGAGTGGCTGAATCCCCATGGAGTGAAATTGCGTTCAAGGTTGTCGAACGTCGCCCGGAGTTCGGCCGGAAAACGTGATTCATTCAGCACCAACCCGCGGCGCATGTCAACGATCTCGGCGACGTGCTCGATCGTGACAGGACATTCGTACACGCAAGCCATGCAGGTCGTGCAGGCCCATAGCTCTTCTTCGCTGATGAAGTGATCAACAAGCCTGTGGGCAGTCACCTCCCCTGCGTCTTCCACATTCAAGCCTCCGACAAGCATCGGTGATTTTTCCATTGTGCGCCGCCTCGTATCGACAAGGATTTTCCTCGGGGAGAGCCGCTTTCCCGTCACGTTCGCCGGACAGACCGAGTCGCACCGGCCGCATTCAGTACAGGTGTAGCCGTCGAGAAGCTGCTTCCATGTGAGATCGTCCGTGTCAAGAACACCGAATCTTGCCGCCGTTTCGTCGTTGAGATCGATCGGCTTTAATGCCCCCCGTCCATCCAGGTTTGAAAAGTAGACGTTCGGTATCGATGTGAGGACGTGAAGATGTTTCGAGTACGGAAGGTAATTCAGGAAACCGAGCACAAGAAGGATGTGCGTCCACCAGAACCAGGTGCTCCATGCCGGTGTCTCCGCGGATGCGGAAAAAACCTTCGCAATATGCGATGACACCGGATAGCGGAGCCCTGCGGTGTAGATGCCGAGAGAAATACGGCTCGCGTTCTGCAGTAGCAGCGTCGAAACAATCAAAAAAATCCATACCAGAATGAGCAGCGCGTCAAGATTCCCGCGGCTTCCCACCTGGAGGCGCTTGATTCGAGCGATGAACCGCCTCCACAGAGCAACAAAAACTGAGACCATCACCAGCAGGCAAAAGAATTCCTGCGAGAGCGTGATGAGAGAATAGAATCCGCCAAGAAACCGGAATGAAAAGTGTCCGGCTATTCCTTCACCGATCGACTCGAGAACCGCCATGATAAGCGCCAGGAATCCCCAAAAGATCGCGCAGTGAGTAAGCCCGGCAACCGGTTCCCGGAGAAGCTTGGATTGAAGCAGCGCCACGTTCGCGACCCGCTTCAGCCGCTCTCCGATTCTGTCAAAGCGGTCGTCGCGCCGTCCGGTCTGGAGATACGACAAAAGCCGGCGCACGCTCATTCCAAAAAAAATGAACGACGCGATCAGGATCACCGTAAATACGAGATTCGTTACTCCCATGGCTTGGCACTCACTTCTAGGAGATCTCAAGCATCTTCAAAAGAAAAAACCGTCAAGGCGCAAAGAACGCCAAGGCTAAAGACAACCCTCACTATTTACCCCATCTCAAAAAGATGGCTTCGCGTGCTTTGCGCCTTCGCGGTTCATCATTTGTTAAATCCGCGTCACTCAACGTATGACTAAATTCTCAACGTCCCCTCGAACACTGTCACGGCGTTGCCGATGATCGCCACGGATTTGGGCTTGCCGTGTTCGACGTTGACTTCCACTCGCACGCGCCCCGGCCTTCCAAGCACATCTCCTTGTTCACCGGTCATTTCAATAACTCCGTCGGATTTTCCCACAAGCCCTTGTTCAACCATATAGACTCCGAGCGGGCCATTCGCGGATCCCGTCACCGGATCTTCGTTGATGCCGTCGTTGGGAGCAAAAAATCGGCAATGAAATGCCGACGACCGGTCGACCGTTTCAGTAGTGAAGACACAAACGCCCAGGAGTTTCTTCTGGCGCAAGACCATTTTCATAAGTTCAAAATCGGGACGCATTTCGTAGAGCGCAGAGAGACGCCGCACTCCAAGAAACGCATTGGTACTGACCACGCAGGGGAGGCGCTTGTCAAAGTCATTGTCCTGTATGCCGAGCGCAGAAAAGAAATCGGTCTTCAGCGAATACGTCTTGACAAACTGCGGCATTGGGAGCGTGAACTTTACCGTTGAGGAGGCGTTCTCTTTGTTGACCACGACGCCGAGCAACCCGGAGGCGGTTTGCAGCCGGAATGAGTATGAGCCGCTCTTTTTCATCCCGAAGAGACTCTCTTCGGCGAGGGCATGAAAACCGGCGATCGTCGCATGACCGCAGAGCGCGACCTCGTTTGTCGGAGTGAACCATCGAATGCGCAGATCTGCCTGCTTGTTGGATGATGGCAGGATGAAAGCAGTCTCGGGGAGGTTCATCTCACGTGCCACCGATTGCATCTGTTCGTCGCTCAAAGGATCGGATGGGAGTACAACCGCTGCCGGATTCCCTGCGAACGGAATCAAGGTGAAGGCATCGATATGTTTGACAGTCAGTGAAGTCATTGCGGCCGCACGAGTGGCAGAGCTATTAACGTCTGTTTCTCTTTCACATAATAGACAGTCGCATCGTCGACAAAAAAGGAATCGGGTACAGGGCTGGGTGTTGAAGTATTAAGGATGTCGCTGTAAAGCTGACGGCCATTCGACTCATCGACAATGCAAAGCCTGTTCTGAAGGTCCTCAAGATTGTTTCCATCATGACTCTGGACAGCATGATAGTTAAATACCGTTTTACCCCCGACGCGGACATACTCCACGCTGCCCCGCAGCGTTTCTCCCGCACAATATTTCGACACCACCGGGTTCATGAGCGGATACTCCGTATCATCATGATGCAATGACTCTGGGAAAAGGAAATCGTTTCTGCCGTGGCTCAATTCTTTTTTCTCGTAGGTATCTTCCGGCGCTTCCTTCAACTCAAGCAGGAATTCACCGGTCGCTGTGTCCAGTTCATAATAGAGACGCCGTTCAAAGAGATCTCGAAAACCTAACACGCGGTCTCGTGTGGCATACAGGAATGCATATTCATTGTTCCGCCAGAGTTCCTTTCCCGTGCCAAGATCGACGGCAATAATTTTGCCGTGTTCCGGCATGTCGGGCTTCCTGAATCCGTGAAGGAATATTTTATCATGGACAACTCCCTCAATGCCGATCCACCAGGCCTCTCCATAGACATTATGTTTCCAGAGAAGATCTCCGTTCGCCGCATTCAGGCAGAAGAATGACACTTCCTTCTTCTCGGTGTCCCGATCTTCTCCGATAATGAAATTACTTTGAGAAAAAAGAAATCGCCAGAGAATTCCGGATGTCGTGTATGACCACGCCGGTTTCAACTGTTTTTGTTGAAATAGGGATGAAATTTTCATCGACTTCTGGAAGTTGGCGTAAACCGATTGTCCGAATAAAATAGCTCATTTTGGTCAGAGTATCAACGCCGGGAGTAAGGACATTTGGAGGTCATGCAAATAGACGGTTGAAAACTCATTCAATATGTCACGCCGGGGTTGAAACTCATCAAATCCATGCCTACATTAGAAAAAATCTCTTTGAAAAAATCCCTCCCGACCTTGATCCAGATTACACTCAACGGCAACTCCCTGACGATCCCCGCTTTTGCTGAAGCTGCATTCAACCCTTCAAAAGCCTCAATCTCGCCGGATTCCAGAAAAAAGATGAGGCGTTCCCGGGCGCTTGTGGAAGAATGGCTCAAAAAGAACCTGAGCATCTATGGAGTCACGACTGGGTTTGGCGAATTCAGCAACGTGCGGATACCCATAGATAAGATTGAAGAACTCCAGGATAATTTGATCTCGAGCCATGCGGCAGGAACAGGAGAACCGCTTCCCGCTGAGGTTGTCCGCGGGATGTTGTTGCTTCGCATGAACGCACTTGCAAAGGGATTCTCGGGAATACGGCCCGAGACGGTTGAATTCATCGCTCGGTTTTTCAATGCGGGTTTTGTCCCCCTCATCCCGTCGCAGGGCTCCGTCGGATCCAGCGGCGATCTTGTGCAGCTGGCTCATATGGTACTCGCGATGATGGGGAAGGGAAAAGTAATTCTGAATTGGCGACAACCGGCGGAACAGTGGAAGGTAGTCTCGTCAAAGAGCGCGTTGCGAAAGAAGCGCATCGCGCCGCTGACACTCACTGCCAAGGAGGGGCTGGCGCTCATCAACGGAACCCAGATGATGACGTCATATGCGGCCTTGATCGCGCATCAGGCGCGTCAACTATGCACCATGGCGGACATCGCCGCAGCTATGAGCGTTGAAGCCCTCATGGGGAGCGATACCGCATTCGACGATCGCATCCACAAGCTGCGGCCCTTCAAAGGTCAGAGAGACTCTGCAAGAAATCTCCGCGTTTTGCTTCATGGGAGCGAGATTCGCGAATCGCATCGGCACAGCGAACACCGGGTGCAAGATGCCTATTCTCTCCGCTGCGCCCCCCAGGTGCACGGCGCTTCCCGAGACGCGCTTGAGTATGTGAACAAGATCGTCTCGATCGAACTTAACTCCGCCAACGACAATCCGCTGATTTTTCCGGACGAGGGCGAACATCTTGAAGGAGGAAATTTTCACGGGCAGCCCATCGCCCTGGCGATGGATTTTGCGGCCATCGCGCTCTCCGAACTCGCCAACATTTCCGAGCGCCGGATTGAACGGATGGTCAACGGATCGCTGAGCGGCCTCCCGCGATTTCTTACCCGCAATGGGGGACTCAACTCCGGACTGATGATAGCGCAGTACACCGCAGCATCGCTGGTTTCTGAGAACAAAGTCCTCGCTCATCCGGCCAGCGTCGATTCAATCCCGACGTCCGCCAATCAGGAAGATCACAACAGCATGGGATCGATCAGCGCGCAAAAATGCTGGCGCGTTCTCCGGAATGCGCAAACAGTCATTGCGATAGAATTGCTTTGCGCTGCACAGGCGATCGACTTCCACGCTCCCCTCCGCTGCGCCAAAGGAACAGGCACTGCGCACAGAACAATCCGCTCGTCAATTCCGACATTGAAGCGGGACCGCATATTGTACGACGATATCCAGAAAGCGCTGAAGTTGGTACTGAATAGAAGCGTTCTTGATGATGTTGTGAAGGCGATTGGGAAACTGGAATAGCAGCTCGGAAATTCTTGTCTGACCGCTTGAATTCACCCTCCCCCGATTCAACTCCCCTTTAAATCTTACTCTTCGTTTCAATGGACAGGCAGGAATGCCTGACTCATTATGGACAGACAGGAATGCCTGTCCTACTATTTAAATGGAGGGGGATCCATGAACGATCGGTTGGTGATAACCCGGCGGCACCTGCCGCATTGGATAATTCGTGGTGCTATCTACTTTGTCACTTTTTGTGCTCGCGACACTTCTTTTGATCCAGATGAACAACGAATTGTACTCCAACATATCATTGACGGAAATGGAAACTTTTATGATTGCTTTGCAGCAATAGTGATGCCCAATCATGTTCATCTTCTCTTGCGGCCGATTCACCACTACACTTTAAGCCGAGTGCTTCATGGCATCAAAGGAGTGTCATCGCACAAAATCAATATCCACCGCGGCACAAAAGGACGAATCTGGCAAAACGAGTCGTATGACAGAATTGTCCGCAACAATCGGGAGTTCTATATAGAGTTGAGGTATATGTTTAGAAACCCGGTGAAGAAAGGCTTGACGACGAATCCGTCGCAGTATGTCGGCTGGTATTGTAACGAAGAAACCCTTCGCCGGTCAGGCATTCATGGCTGACCATTGAAAGGAAAGGCATTGATGCCTGTCCAACGAATCGACAGGCAGGAAT
>CAYLMV010000049.1:19787-23041 GCA_964384415.1 uncultured Chitinophagaceae bacterium
ATGCCTGTCCAACGAATCGACAGGCAGGAATGCCTGTCCAACAACAGGGCTTGTTTACACTGAAATGTTTTCCAATTGCTTGAGTACTTTTGCTCCTCTCGAACGGAATCCCGCACTCCCGTTGATCAACTCCCTCTCGACAAGAATCCGAATTTCATTTTTCAGATCGGGCTCCGCCTGCGCGAGATTCGCCAGCACGGTCATCGAGAAAACTTTTACGGCGATCGGCTCGTTGTGCGAAGCGAGCATGTCAAAGCAAACAGTGGCAATTTTTCCCTCAAGAGCTCGCGGAATCTCTACATCCTGCAGTATCCGGACGACATTTCTCTTCACCGCGACATGCACTCCCGGTTCGAGCATCCTGTCCAACATCGGATCGAGATACGGGAGAATGAGTTCACGGTGTGCATCGGCGCAATGCTGAACAATCCATGCCGCTCGCTGAGTAATTCGATATTCCCCCTTGAGAAAAAGCTTCATTAGATCCTTGAAACGTTTGCGGTCTGCACCGATCCACGAAGCGATCCGGAGACATTGTCGTTTGGAATGTTCCCGCAAGATTTCGGCTTCGAGATTCATAGGGAGGGATGCATCGGGGTATCCACAAATAAGCAGCGAGAATCAGGTCTTCTGCTGTGTAAGCCAGTCTTTTGCATTTTCTTCATCGGCAGCGAGATGGAGCGCTCTGCCCGAAAATTTGATCACCGCTTCATAAATCAGCTTTCGGAGCCCTTCCACCCCCACAACAGCACCGGCGCTGACAAACGGTTTATTGTGGACGACGAACTCCTTCATTGTCCTGTCGAGAGCCGGAGTATACCGCGCATCAGTGACGTTCGTCAGAGTGAGAACAGACTTCAGCGGCCTTCCCGAGATCAATTTTTTGGCACTGTTCAAAATCGGAACAATTTCTTCCATTTCACAGTGAGATAGATCTATTCGAAGAATCTCTATTCCCTTGTGCTCAATGAATTTGACATTTCCCATCGGTGATTCATCCTCTTCACAAAAACATTGCTAATTCTTTACACGGAGAGCGGCCGCGTGAATGGTTTCCACTTCATCATCCGACAACTTCCATCCTAAAGCACCTGCATTCTGGGCCGCCTGATTTCCATTTTTGGCACCCGGAATGGGGATGACGTCCCTGGACATCAGCCAATTCAATGCAACTTGAGCGCGCGTTTTCGCCCCGTGCGATTCTCCGATGCTTGCGAGAAGATCCATCAGCCTTTCAAATTCAGCAAAGTTCAAACCGCGATATCTCAGCCCGCGGTATCCGCGCGGAAGATTGTGCTTCGAATATTTGCCGGTCAACATTCCCATCGCAAGCGGACTGTAAGCGATCAAAGTCACGCCGGTCTCTTTGCAAGCTTCGAGCACTCCATCCTGTTCCGGAGAACAATGGAGCAGGTTGTACTCCACCTGATTAGAAGCAAGTGGGATTCTGTATTTTGCCAGCGCGTCCGCCGCTCTTCTCATTTGATCGGCGCTATAATTCGAGACACCCACCGCCTTCGTGAGTCCTTCGCCGACAGCCTCGCTCAGAACGGACATCATCGACGGAATTGACAGGAGGTGAAATGACCAGTGGACCTGGTAGAGATCCACGGACGGAAGGTTCAGCCGTTTCAGGCTGCGGCGCAGAGCCGAGAGAACCGATCGCCGGCCCGGCCGCCATGGATACGGGAAAAATTTTGTAGCCACTGTGACGTCAGCCCTCGACTCCCGGATGAACTCCCCCAGCAACTCTTCAGATTTTCCAAACCCGTACAGCTCGGCTGTATCAAAAAAGGAAATTCCGGATGCAACGCTTGTCTTGAACGCTTCGCGCAGGTCCGCATCTGAATACTCCTTTCCATATCCCCAAATACTTTTATCTCCCCATGACCAGGTTCCGACGCCGAGTCTGCTGACTTGCAGAGGGGTTTTTCCGAGAGAGAGGAGATCGGTCATAGAATCTTGCGTGGTCGATGATCTTGGCTGTCACACTATCAGCGGCGGCCGGGAGGAGACAACTGCATTATATTCTACCATCACTGTACCCAAAGGGAACTCCAAAATCAAGGCCGGGATAGCATTTGCAGACCGGTCAATTTGTAACTCAGTTGATTACTTCGTACATTCAAGAGAAATACCACCTCGAAACAATTCCCCCACATACCATGAAACTGACCAAGACCCTCCTTCGCACGGTCCCCAAAGTTCTCCTCCATGATCATCTCGACGGCGGCGTTCGTCCGCAGACGATCATTGAACTGGCACGGGATCAAAAATACGCTAAGCTTCCCACAACAGATGCCGGTGAGCTCGCTGTCTGGTTTCAGCGCGGCGCACAGCGCGGAAGCCTCCCTCTTTTTCTGGAAGGCTTCGAGCACACATGCGGAGTCATGCAAACAGAAGAAGCGTTGGAGCGCGTGGCGTATGAAACGCTGGAAGACATGAAGAAAGACGGCGTGGTTTATTTGGAATCGCGTTTCGCGCCGGTATTCCACACCGGGAAAGGGCTTCATACCGAAACCGTGGTCCGCGCAGTTCTCCGCGGCTTTGAGCGAGGGAAAAAAGACTTCGGAGTCGACTACGGCCTTCTGATCTGCGCCATGAGGAACATGAGTCCGAAAATATCCCAGGAGATTGCGGAACTCGCCGTTGATTTCCGGAACCAGGGCGTCGTAGGATTCGACCTTGCGGGCGAAGAAGGCGGATACCCGCCGAAGAAACATGTCGACGCATTCCACTATATTCAGCGGGAGAATTTCAACATTACCGTCCACGCGGGAGAAGCGTTCGGTAAAGAATCGATCTGGCAGGCCATCCAATGGTGCGGTGCACATAGGATCGGCCATGCGACGCGATTGATCGAAGACATGAGAGTGAAAGACGGGCAGGTCCTCAGCATGGGAACGCTAGCGCAGTATGTTCTCGATAAACGCATACCCCTCGAAATTTGCCTGACGAGCAACCTTCATACGGGAGCAGTGAAAAGCATCGACGAGCATCCGTTCGGCATATTCTACCGGTATAAGTTCCGCGTTACGCTCAACACCGACGACCGTTTGATGAGCGGGATTACTTTGACGGACGAATACCTCACAGCCGCCGAGCACTTTGACCTGTCGCTTGAGGAGTTGGAGAAGATCACAATCAACGCCATGAAGAGCGCGTTTATTCCATACAAACAGCGCATTGCAATCATCTACAATGTGCTGAAGCCCGGCTACGCAAAAGCCAAGAAACTGCTGAAGAAGAAGTAG
>CAYLMV010000049.1:23141-29781 GCA_964384415.1 uncultured Chitinophagaceae bacterium
CCGACCTCATGCAAAGGCCGATCGTCGAAAAAGGAGCCAAAGCAATTCTAGCCAGACCCGCGGATCGTATCAAGGAAATACTCTGATGCGTCTTTTTTTTCTGCGTCATGCCGACGCCGGCGCCGGCGGCCCTGCTCCAGACATCGAGCGCCCTTTGTCCCCTGCCGGAATTGAAGAGGCGCGCGCAGCGGCAAATGCACTCCTGCACCTGAATACCACTTTTGGCATTATTCTTTCGAGTCCGTTTCTGCGTGCGAGGCAGACGGCTCAGATAGTTTCGACGCAGTTCCCTTCGATCAAAACCCAGATCCTCGAGCAGCTTCAACCGGCCTCCGATCCTGAGGATTTTTTCCGCGAGCTTCAGGCGCTTTCGCGCGATACGCGTGCGCTTGTCGTGAGCCATGAACCGTTCGTCAGCCGATGCATCGGACGGCTTATCTCGGGCGGAAACGAACCCAACATCAGTATCAAGAAGGCCTCTCTCTCATGCGTCGAAGTCGGATCCCCTGTCCGGCCCGGTTCCGGCGTTCTTCTTTGGCTCCTCACGAATGACCAGCTGCGATTGTTGAAACCGTGATCCCGTCCCATCGTTTCTTCCCGCCGCCGCAATTCTTATTCAGTTTTTGATATGGATTTTCTGAAGAATTTTTGATTTATTAGTAATTCAATTTTGTCCAACGTCGGAAGAGAATAGATGACTGAGAAAATTTCCGGAATGACGGCTTCGTCGCTGCTCGACAAACTTCACATCCTGTCGCGAAATCTGTGGTGGTCATGGAATATTGAGACCCAAACTCTCTTCCGCGATCTTGCGCCCCACGCTTGGGAGAGAACACATCATAATCCCGTCGCGTTATTGGCTGAGATGTCGCGTGAGGAGCTCGTTGCCCGCCTGGGAAACGCGGAGCTTGCGAAAAGGGTGGAACTCTCGTGGAAGAGCTTCTCCTCCTATCAGAAAGAGAAGAAGACGTGGGCGTCGACAAAAGCAAAGAAGCTAGACCGTCCGGTTGCATATTTCAGCGCTGAGTTTGGTTTTCACGAGAGCCTGAGGACTTACTCGGGCGGACTTGGCATTCTCGCCGGCGACCACACAAAATCTGCTAGCGACCTCGGCATTCCATTTGTCGGCATCTCTCTCTTTTACCGGCAGGGATACTTTGAACAACGCATTGCGGCTGACGGCTGGCAGAATGAGGAGTACCTCTCAGCCGACCCCGCGATACTTCCCCTGAAGATTGTCGTGGACGAGAACGGCGAACCGATACGCTGCCTCGTCAATATCGGGTTCAGCACGGTTCGCTTTCACACGTGGAGGCTCGAAGTAGGCCGGAGCGTCATCTTCCTGCTCGATACCAACGTCCGCGAGAACGAAGAGCGATTCCGCGACTTAACGGCGCATGTGTACGGCGGCGACAGCACCACCCGCATTTCCCAGGAAATAATTCTCGGCATCGGGGGAGTGAGGCTTCTGCGCGCGCTCGGCATCAACCCTTCCGCGTTCCACATGAACGAAGGGCACTCCGCGTTCCTCACGCTGGAACTTCTGCGGGAGCAAATTGAGAAGGATGCCGACTTGCGCACCGCCGAGGAAAACGTCAAGCAGCAGTGTCACTTCACCACCCACACGCCGGTCCCGGCAGGGCACGACCGCTTTTCGAAAGATCTCATGGATCACTCGTTTGCCTCGATGTGCAAATCGCTCAATATTTCATCCGAAGATTTGATGAACTATGGCCGCATTAACGCAAACGACGCGAACGAGCTATTTTGCATGACCGTGCTGGCCCTTCGAATGGCCAGAACTGCAAACGGCGTCAGCGAGCTGCACGGAGAGGTCAGCCGCGAAATGTGGAAGCCCCTGTACCCGAATCTGCCGGCCGAGAAAGTTCCGATCGGATATATTACGAACGGTGTCCACGTCGGCAGCTGGCTCAACGAAAAAACGGAACGATTTTGGACCAAGCACCTGGGACGCGCGTGGCAGGCATCGTACCTGGACGCCGGATTCTGGCGAAAGGCCGTTCGTCCGGATACCATCACCGACGAAGCGCTCTGGGCGCTCCGTTACGAACTCAGACGGGATCTTATTGAGTTTTCCAGGCATACGCTGCGGGTGCAACATTCCCGTTTCGGCAACGGAACAGCGGTCTATGAGAGAGTTCTGAGTCCAGATGTCCTGACGATCGGTTTTTCACGGCGGTTTGCGACCTACAAACGCGCGCCTCTTCTGTTCAGCGATCTTGAACGCACCATCGAGCTGTTCAACAACGAGGAGAGGCCGGTGCAGTTGATTTTTTCGGGAAAAGCGCATCCCCGCGACGACGAGGGAAAGAAATACATCAAGAGAATCATCGACCTGACAAATCATCCCCGGCTTTTTGGAAAAGTTGTCTTTCTGGAGAATTACGACATCAACACAGCGCGGGTTCTTGTGGCGGGAGCCGACGTATGGCTTAATAACCCGCGGCGGCCTTTGGAGGCGAGCGGGACGAGCGGCCAAAAGGTCGCGATCCATGGCGGGCTAAACTGCAGCATTATGGATGGATGGTGGCGCGAAGCATACGATGGCAGGAACGGATGGGCGATAGGCAAGGACGAGGCGCCGGCCGCCCTGGAAGAGCAGGATATCACAGATCGCGAAAATCTCTTCTCGGTCGTCAAAGATCAGATCATTCCGGAATTCTACAACCGCGATGAAAAGAACATCCCGCGCCATTGGCTCGGGCGCGTGCGGCACTCCATCGAATCTCTCGTCCCGCTCTACAACACGCACCGCATGGTGGCCGAGTACGTTTCGAAGTATTACCTCCGAAACGCAGCGAAAAGTTGACGCAGAACACAACTTTTTTCCCGCTTCTTCGTTTCATAGAGTAGGAAGGAGGAAAAGAGTATGAAGACATCATTCGGTTTTGAGAACCTCTCACGCGAGGAACGTGAGGCGATCGAGCAGCTTTTGTTGGACGAGATGGAAACACAGCAGTGGGATTCCATCACATACTCTGTCATCCTCGCCGAGGAGATTATTCTCCCGCTGCAATAAACAAAGAGGACCATGCTTAAGATACTAACCTGGACGGCGGTGATCGCGGGAGTCGTTGCGCTTCCGATCATCATCTGGAAACGAAACGCGGCTTCGGCAGGACGGATTACGAACGTCCGCTACGACATCGACGACTATGTTTCCGAAGTGAACCTGTAAGAACGGGTTGACTCGATAGATCACGGGGGAGTACGATCACGCTATCCTCTCCACCTTCACCATGTTCGTTGTGCCGCGAGCCAGAAGAGGGATGCCCGCCGTCAGGACGATATAGTCTCCCTTTTTGACGTACCCCGAATTCAAAAGCTGGTGTTGTATGCTTTCGAAGGTCGTATCGGTGTCTGCAATTTTTGGAACCAGAAAAGACCGCACTCCCCAAACCAGATTCAGCCTCCTTCTGATGCGCTCACGGTCGGTAACGGCGATAATTTTCCCGTACGGGCGGTATCTGGCTATTGTCATCGCGGTATCGCCTGAATGAGTCACCGGGATAATCGCGGCTGCGCCGATCTGTTTTGCAAGAACACACGCCGAACGGCCTACTGCTCTGAAAACCGAAGCGTGGTCTCCGCCGATTGTTTCAATGAGATCCAGCCGGTCCCGGTACTCGACTTCCGCCCGCCGGATAATCGAGTCCATAGTCTGAACGACTTCGACGACGTACTTCCCGACTGAGGTTTCGCCGCTCAACATGACGGCATCCGCGCCGTCCAGGACTGCATTTGCGACATCGTTCGCTTCCGCACGGGTCGGACGAGGATTCTCGATCATCGATTCGAGCATTTGCGTCGCGATGATCACCGGCTTCCCCGCAGCATTTGCTTTCTTGCAGATGAGCTTTTGTGCAATCGGCACATCTTCCGTCGGACATTCTACTCCCAGGTCGCCGCGCGCGACCATGATCGCATCCGCCTCGCGAATGATCTCATCGATATTCTCAACCGCCTCCCCCTTTTCAATTTTCGCAACGATCGGCAACTTCTTTCCCCTCTCAATCTTGGCTATGATGAATTCGCGCAACCGTCGTATGTCGGCTCCGGTCCGGACAAAAGAGAGGGCAACGTAATCGATGTCGTTGGCAAGGCCGAATTCCAGGTCTTCGATATCCTTCTCGGTGAGGGATGGGGCGCTGACGGCAACACCCGGCAGGTTGATCCCTTTGTGTTCTTTCAATATGCCGCCATGGACCACCTCGGTGATGACATCGGTGGCCGTGGAACTCAATACCTTCAATTGAAGCAGGCCGTCATCCATCAGGATCGTATCGCCCGGCTTGACATCCTTCGGCAAATTCTGGTAGGTCGTCGACACGCGCTTCTCGTCGCCTGGAACATCCTCGATCGTTATGGAGAATTTTGCCCCATCGGTTAAGCGCACTTCGTGAGCAGCCAACTTCCCAGTCCTGATTTTGGGTCCCTGCAAATCCTGAAGGATTGTTATCGGTTCGCCAACCCGTGTCGCCGCCTCCCTCACGGCCAGTATCACCGACTGGTGTTCTTCGTGCGTCCCGTGTGAAAAATTCAATCGTGCGACGTCCATCCCGGCACGAATCATTTTCTCCAGAACGTCGACCGAGCAGGAAGAAGGCCCCAAAGTGCAAACAATTTTCGTTTTTCCGTACTCATTGTGGGTTCCCATTTGATCTTTTCCTTTCGTCATGGGGCGGGAGTCAGGCGGAGAGTGTGCTTTGAAATTAATGCCACGCTTTGGCTGTCGACAGGCATGCTATGGTATTCGCCGTTCAACCACAAGGCCGTTTCATCCGCGTAGTGGTCGTTGAGCGGTTGGCCCGATTCGCCGGTTGGAATCACGCAGCACGCATTGTCGATATCGGAAAAATCGACGATCTGCCTCATCGACGGACCGAGCGTCACTTTGTATGGATTGGCAAGATAGTACTCGCCGTTATTGAGCGTCGTGCCGGATCCGCCGATCGGGAACGGTCCGATATTGAAGACCGGCCCGAGAGGCGCCTGGGAGCCGAACGGATGGTGAAACGTTACCGTGTGGATCAGTCCCCACTGCCATGTCTTCATCTCGCCGCCGAGGGCAGACTTCAGTTCACTAATGGCATCCACCAAACTTTTCCTGATCACGTCGTCCCTTCTCTCCACGCGGGGCGTCGACGGATCATCGAACCAGGGCGAATCCGGATTCCGAAACAAAGCCGGAACCGTGCGGTATGGAAGATTCGCTATGAAAATATATTTTTGGAATAAATCATCACCCATTTTATCCCTGAAGATATTATTCAGCAAATGGGTAAAGAAAACATGGAAGAGAGTCGTCGGCACGTCATCTTTGGAGAGTTGAAAATGCCAGTTGCGGAAATAATTGAGCGCGGTCTCCACATCGCTGTTCGCAGCCTTTGCAGAATCATAGGCGTGAATGATGTACGGCGTCATTTCCTTGGCAAAATACGAATAGTAATCCCTCTGAATGTCTTTGCAATCATCGACAGAGAGCTTCTCTTTCTTCCGAAGCAGCTCGTCGAGCCTTTGAATCCGCGACGGCGGCTCCCAGAGGTTGGAGATATGATACGGGAATGCCGCATCAGTGAGCTTATTGTTCGCTGTGGCGATGAAATGCTGGGGCGGATTATAGAGCGAAGGGAGCCGCTCGAACGGAACAAAACCATTCCACTCATACTCTCCAGTCCATCCCGGCATCGGGAGAGTCGGATTCTGCGCCGAACGTATGGGCAGCCGCACTCCCGCGAGGTAACCAATATTCCCTTCTGCATCGGCGTACACGAAGTTCTGCCCCGGAACGGTGAACTCTTTTACCCCGGATCGGAACTCCCCCCAATTTTTTGCCTTGTCGACGAGCATCAGGGCATAGAGTTCATCGCTTACATCCTGACCGGTCCACCGCATCGAAACAAGCACATCCCTTGTGATAGAGCCGACCGGATTCACGTCATTGACGATCGGTCCGTGCTGGGTGGATTTAATGGTCAGAAACACAGATGAGGAATCCTTGACGAGGATAGTGTCTTCCGAGATAGTCATCGGCCGCCACACATCTTTGAACAGGTAGTCCCCCGACGAGTTCGTCATCTCGAGGTAGAAGTCTGCATCATCAGCCATCACATTTGTCATTCCCCATGCAACGAACTGATTGTGGCCGATGACCACGAGAGGAGTTCCCGGGAGTGACACGCCTGCGACGTTGAACGCGCCGCCGTCGAGGTGCACTTCGTACCATTTTGATGGAGCGGAAAATCCGAGGTGCGGATCATTGGCCAGGATCGCTTTGCCGCTTGCCGACTTTTGCGGGCCGATGGCCCACGCGTTGCTCCCGATATGCGTTCCGGCAGTTCCGTAAAAGCTCCTGAACTCGCTGTCGGTGTCGATCAGCTTCAACAAGTCGGCGGGAAGAAGGTTCGTCCGGTACTCCTTCGGGACGATGACCGGCGCATTCTCGGGATACGTCGGGAAAACCTCTTTTGCTTTTTCGTCCCCCACTGTTTTGTAAAGCTCTCCCAGCACAAGGTCGACGTACCAGGAAATGTTCAGCTCCCATGCCATGAGCCTTGCAACGACCACGGAA
Organism: uncultured Chitinophagaceae bacterium; assembly: GCA_964384415.1. GTDB lineage: Bacteria > Bacteroidota > Ignavibacteria > UBA10030 > UBA8401 > JAGVPT01. Next base: position 29,734 of record CAYLMV010000049.1, read on the forward strand.
TTGACCGGCGTCCATTCCTCCGGTTCATAGTTCAACATATCGAACTCG
>CAYLMV010000050.1:0-11125 GCA_964384415.1 uncultured Chitinophagaceae bacterium
ATTCTCGCCGAATCGGTACTTGGAGATCAACCCGCAGTCCTGGAGGAGCTCGAGCGTATTGTAGACAGTCGCCCGGGAGACCTTGGAGCCCAGCGTCTTCATCTGAAGAAACAGGCCGTCGGCATCGAAGTGACCTTCATTGCTCATAATCGCTTCAAGCACCTGGAACCTCTCCGGCGTGATCCTGTAATTTCCTGCCTTGAGGTACTTGGTAAAACTCTCTTTCGCCGAATCTATGTCCATGCGACCTTGTGTTCCAGTGATATTGTTGCCAGAAGTATCGCAATATCCGTACCAGATATTTTATTTAGACTTAGTCTGAATAAATATAAGAAGCCTGAGCGATGGAGTCAACAGAAATCTTCGAAAATGCTAAGAATTCGTAAATTGGACTAAATTAGTCCAGTTTAGTCCAAACAAATCCTTTGCAGTGTGCCCATATAATTCGTATATTTGTTAAGAAAAATCATCCCAAAATTCAGAAACATAACTAGCTAGACAAAAAGGATCAATAATGATAGACCTTGAAAATCACGTTGCGATAATCACCGGCGGTTCGCGGGGTATTGGAGCGGCTGCTGCAGTTATCCTGGCCAAGGCAGGAGCAAATGTGATAATCACTTACGTCAATAACGAGAAGGCCGCGAAGGAAGTCCAAGAGGAGGTCACGGCGCTGGGGCGGAAGTGCATTGCCATTCGGGCCAATGTTTCACGGCCGAAAAGCGCCAAGAAAGTCGTCGAGAAGGCTTTGCAAAAATTCGGACAAATTGATATTCTCATCAACAACGCGGGGATTTGGACCCATGGGGAAATGGGAAAGATGACGGAAGAAATTTGGAAGGAAACGATGGAAATCAATCTGGATGGCGTCTTCCACATGATCAACGCCGTGGTTCCATACATGAAAAAACGGAGGTACGGAAAGATCATCAACATGTCGAGCACCGCGGGGCAGCGAGGAGAGGCTTTCCACTCACACTACGCCGCCTCAAAAGGGGCGATCATTTCGCTGACCAAATCGCTTTCTACGGAGCTCGGATCCTACAACATCAATGTCAATAGTGTCGCCCCAGGTTGGGTGGCCACAGATATGAGTTCCGAGGCACTGAAAAACCCGCGCCTGATGGATGAAGTGCTCAAAGGAATACCGTTGGGGAGGATTCCAACACCCGAGGACATTGCGGGTCCGATCCTCTTCCTGGCTTCGGACCTCGCCCGGCATGTTACGGGTGAGATACTCAACGTGAACGGAGGAAGTGTTCTCGTCGGATAGAGCGCGCTGAAGAACTCTTTCCAGATCGCTTAAGGCCTCTTCTTGAAAGACAAATCCAGTTCTTTGTTGCTTTATGTTGGCGGAATTGCTCTCATCGCAATTTCGTCTATCGTATGCGCCGTTTTGAGAATTCCAGTGGAGACGAGATTGTGGGAATTCCCAATCGATTTCCGGATTGTGGCAGCTTTTGCTCTCGTGTTGTTCTCAGCACGGGGGAACTTGAGTGCTTCTATTGAACCTCTCGGATTGAGGAAGTGGAGCTGGCGATATTTCTCATTGGCTTTCTGTGCTCCAGCCGTGCTCCTCTTGAGTGTGATCCTGATTGGATTTGCAGCAAAAACAGTCGAGTTTCAAGGAGTTGAGAACACACTCACATTTTGGTTGTCCGCAGTTCTAGACTTGCCCGCCTTCTTTTTCTTCTCCCTGACCACTATCTTCTTAGAGGAAGTCATCTTTCGCGGGATGATTGTTAACAAGCTCGCAGCAGAGCGGACCTATTTCTCAGCAATTGCCATTTCCTCGGTTCTGTGGGCAGTCCTTCGTATTGCTGACGCTCAGGACTCCGGAGCCGGCGTTCTTTCTTCCGTTATGGTTCGTTTCCTTTACTACTCCATACTTGGAACTCTCCTTTGCCAGATCTATTCGATTTACGGGTCGATATGGATAACCTATTCATTCCGTGTTGGATTGGCCACATTCTCTTCATTACTTCTCAGCAGTGCCGATTCTGAAGTGAATTCTCTTTTTACCGCAAACACTGCTCAGTTTGACCATCATGGACTAGCAATCGTCGGGGTATTTTGCATTTGTGTTGTAGTGCTGCAAAAACTGCCCCTTTCCGCCAAAAAACCGCAAGTTCATTAGGCCTCTTTGGCTCCTTTTCCAACCTCAAAAATTCGTCTGTTTTCGCATCTTTTTTCTTGACTATTTCTCAAAAAATCCCTTCCTTTAGTCTAACAACCTCTTAACTGGACCCTTAAAAGGAAAAGACCAGACAATGGCATCTAAGTCAAGATATTTGAAAGGCAGGCCGATCGTTCCGGATCCGATCAAGAAAAATGTCGGAGTTGTGGAATTGGTGGATTCGTACTTTCAGGCGTACAACGGGGGGCGCCTTCGGGAAGCTTGCCAGCTATTCGCAAATAGATATCTCGAATCAGATGTGACTGTGGGAATGACAATTACGGGAGCTTTGACTCCGGCAGGTTTGGGAGGCTCATGTATTGTCCCGCTCATGAAAGCTGGATTCGTGGACTGGATTGTCAGCACAGGGGCAAATCTCTATCACGATACTCATTTCGCTATAGGGAAGACGCTGCATCAGGGAAATCCATTCATAGACGACAGAATCCTGAGACGTGAAGGGGTAATCCGAATATATGATATTCTCTTCGACTATGATGTGCTGCTCTCAACCGACGCGTTCTATCGGAAGGTGATCATGTCGCCTGAGTTCCAGAAACCGATGAGCACGGCTGAATTTCATCAGAAAATCGGAAAGTATGTAGCCGAACGAGAAAAAACACTCGGTGTTAAGAACAGCAGCGTTCTCGCTTCTGCTTACAAATACGGTGTGCCGATCTACACCTCATCGCCCGGAGACAGCTCCATTGGAATGAACGTCGCCGAACAGCAGATTGTTGGAAACCGTCTCAATTTTGACACTCTGGCGGACGTGAATGAAACGGCGTCTATCGTGTTTTCAGCAAAGCGAGACGGGGGAAAGAGCGCTGTGTTGATTTTCGGAGGCGGATCGCCAAAGAACTTCATCCTTCAGACCGAGCCTCAAATCCAGGAAGTGCTTGGTATCGATGAAAAAGGGCATGATTACTTCATCCAGATCACCGATGCGCGGCCCGATACGGGCGGTCTCTCCGGAGCGACGCCTTCGGAAGCCGTCAGCTGGGGAAAAATTGATCCGGACAAATTGCCGGACACGGTTGTCGCGTACCTCGATTCTACGGTCGCGATGCCCATTCTCGCGTCGTATGCGCTGGCGATACACAAACCAAGAAAACTGAAGCGGCTTCTGGACAAACGCGTGCAGAATCTGGACCGGCTGAAGAAAGAATATTTTAGTGTAAGAGGCAATCGCAAGTATGCAACGTAGAATAAGACACGGCCAGGCCATGGTCTGGTTCAATTTCAACTATCCGAGGAGGTTATTATGAGCCGTTACAGTGAACTTGTTGACCTTGTTCATAGCTTTGAGAAAGATTTCATTAAGTTTTATGACAAGGGCAACAAATCCGCCGGAACGAGGGTAAGGAAATCGATGAACGATCTGAAGCGAAAAGCACAGGAAATCCGAAAAGAAGTGCAAGAGGTAAAGGCTCAGGCGAAGACCGAAGTTCCTACGACCCCAACGGTGTAATTCTGCCGGAAAACTATTAAGAACAACGGAGATACGCCTCCGTTGTTCTTTTTTTTGTACCTTTGCCCTTCCGATCGTCCTTCTCTATATTTGTCTGGAACATCTGACCGTCTAGATCGTCTAATAATGAGCGATACCAATAACACACCGCAGCGGATGGTTAATCAAGCAGTTGCTCATGAATCCGGCATCTCCCCGGAGCTGAAAAGCGACGAAATCCTTATTACGCTTTTTCAGAGCGGGGACAACGGGGCATTTCGCCATCTTGTGGAGCGATATGCTCAGCGGGTGAGGAACCTCGTTTATTCCATTTTCAACGACGCATCTGTTGTCGATGATATTGCGCAGGAAGTCTTCATACGAGTCTATGAAGGTCTGCCGAAATTTCGATTCGAGTCGTCATTTTATACATGGCTCTACAGGATCACGGTAAACAAGAGCAGGGACGAAATGCGGAAGAGGAAGGTCAAAAGATTCCTCTCCTTGCACGCCATGCTCGAGTCGCCCAACAGCGAGATCCACTCGAAACTCCGGGTGCATCAGGAGGACACCTCCGCCAAAGAGCTTGTCAGCAAAGGATTGCAGCAGCTTCCCGAAAAATTCAGAATCCCGATCATCCTCAAAGACATCGACGGCCTGTCGTATGAGGAAATGGCAGAAATTATGCAATGCGAAATCGGCACTGTGAAGTCGCGGCTCTCTCGCGCGCGAAGCATGATGCGAGAGATATTGACTCCGATGCTCGATTCGCAGTGAATTCTGATGAAAGAATGAATGTATGAAACCAATGGCTACAAAAGAACTTCAGCAAACGCTTTCTCTCTATATCGACGGTCGGCTTGATGTTGCGGCCAGGGCGGCGTTCGAGGAGTACCTCGCAGCTCATCCCGATGTTCAGAGGGAAGTCGAGGCATGGAAGAAACAGCGGGAGCTCCTCCAATCGAAGAAGAGCATCGCTCCGAACGCATGGTTCTGGCAGAAACTTTCGCTGAAACTTGAGGAACACGAGCGCGCCCATAAGTCTGTCTTTCCCTTCTCAAAGAAATATCTCCCCGTTGCGGCATCGCTCGCGGCCGTCATCGTTGTCTTGCTCGGAGTACTCGTTTTCCAGCAGCGATCATCACTTCAAAGATACTTTTTTGAAAAGAAAGAATACGTGGACCAGATATATCACAAGAACATTCTGGAGGGAAAACTGTTCCCGCTCTTCACGAACCTCAACAAAGACCAGGTCCTGCAGTTTGCGCTCTTTGGAACGCTTCCGCTCGACGCGCAGGCAAAGACGGCGCTTCGCGTGGACGAGAATAAGAAGGACGGCGCTAGAATTGAGTTTGCGGAGAACGCGGCTCGTCAGCATCCATCCGTGACTGTGGACGAGCTTTACAAGGAGATTGAGGCAACGCCGGCGCAGCATCGGACAGTGGATTCCATCCTCTCATCGGCAAGAGACAGAATTCAGGAATCGGTGTTCCTCGGCGACAACAAATCGCTTGCGGTGCATGCCGACCTCGCCAAATTCAACAGAACGATGATCTCGCATATTGTCGCCAGCTTAGAGTCAGGCCAGCGGATGCGATTCCAAAGATTTCTCGTGTCGTCGCACTCTCCCTACACATTCGTGGACCAGCCGGCACCTCCGGCAGACGCGCCTGTTGTGAGGGGCGCAGAGGCTCCGCAAATACCTTCGATGGAGCAATTCGTGGTGATCACGCCCGACAGCTGTACGATCGCGAACGTGAACATCAGTGTCCAGGAAATACAACGCAGAATGGAGATGAGCTCACAGGAATTCCGCTCGATGGATGAAAGAGCGCATGCGCTGATGCGCGAATTTGCGTCTCGCCGGCGTGCAGGACGGACTCCGAATCCCCGCGTCAACGTCTACTCGGATTCCGACTATTTCAGCATCAGGGTTCAGAACGGTATTCTGGACCAATCGCATGATGCTATGCCATTCGAAGTTATCGCGCGCGCGCCGCAGGCGATCAGGTTTCGGTATGAGTCACGCCAACTGCCCGACGGTCAAAAGCTTTTCGAGGAAGATTCCGAGCCGGCGTCGCAGATGTTTCCCGGCGAAACTCCGCTTCCTCCGACCGAAGTGGAACCGGGTCAGCGCCAGAGAAATCGGAGTCTCGACCTCGACTCCGTCATCAGCGCGCCCAGAGACAGGAAGTCTCGGCCCAAAACGCCTGAAGTCAAAAAGAGACATTCTAATCCCTTTGAGCTTTAATAGTTGCGAGCGGGGACAAACCTGCAAGACGTACAATTGGCAAGAAACAGGGAAAGAGGGGAGGGTCAGTACTGAAAGTAAAAACCCATCACGAGTTCGTCGTGATGGGTTTTTGATTACATCTTCTCTTCCGCGTCAGCCCGCTGGGAGCGGCGGATTGCCTTCACCTTTTTCATCCTCTTTTTCACGGATGGTTTGGTGAAAAACGTCCTCTTTTTGAATTCCTTCAGGACGCCCGAGCGTTCATACTTCTTCTTGAAACGCTTGAGTGCGCGATCGATCGGTTCATTTTCATTAACAACGATGCCTACCAAAAAAAATCACCTCCTCAAATTTGGATAAACGTAATTTTACGAAACTTATTCAGCCGGCAGGTTCTCGATAAGACGGCGTGATCCCAACTTCTCGAATGACACGAGAATAGCGCGACCGCCGCTCGATGTTTTTTCTTTCCCCGTGACTTTTCCCATGTCGTCCCAGTCGGAATGATAGATCAATTCGCCGACAGTATAACTTCTTTCGGGGGAATAACTAGTACACTCTTCTTTGTTGAATTTAATGACATTGTCCTCGACCGTTCGCTTCGACATGTCGATCATCGTGCTGTGATGGCAGCGAGTGCATCGGTACCACACTTTGCTTTCTTCACCTTCCATAGAGCCCAAAATCGCCATCTTTGTTTCTTTTCCGCAAGACATACACAAATACACGACGTATTTTGTCTTACTCATGAGCAAATCTCCCTTCACCTTCGAAAAACGAGTGAGCGTCAAGAATAGGGTCTGAATTTCGCGAATGCAGCACCTGGGGGGGCACAGTACTTCGCCCCTCACAATTGTTCCTTAACTAAAATTAATCAATCATCGGCTCTAAGTCAAGGCTATTCTCACCGGAGGGCCCAGCCCGGAAGCGATTCGAAAATGCAGAAGGGGAGAACATCGCACGTGCAAGTCTGGTACTTCCTTGATATTCGGAGCATTTTTCGGTAAATTCGAGCGTTAACACCCGGGCCCTTAGCTCAGTTGGTTAGAGCAGCTGACTCATAATCAGCGGGTCGCAGGTTCAAGTCCTGCAGGGCCCACGAACCGCCTCTGAACTCTGTTTCTACATGCGGATCACGTTCATTCCATCCATGCGTTCTTTTCCTCTGCACTCAGCGGGAGACTTACGGCAGCGGAATAATCTTCGAAAATTCTATGATTGACAGAGCTTGTGCGGGAGTTCACCACACTCCACGCCCGGGCTTGAGATAATCCTTCTATCCTGCGATTTGCCTTTGTTTTACGCAAGGGAGAATTTGATGACAGACAACGAGAAGGACATTGAGATGCTGCGGTCCGATCCCAGCGGTCTCATCTTGAGATACCAGGAGACTGTGCGGATCATCGTCCGGAAATATATATCCAGCGGTCTCTTCAAGGCGTCTGAATTTGAAGATGTCATTCAAGAAGTCAACGTTTCTCTGCTTGCCAAGCTGCCGGCGATGCAAACTCAATACAACGGGCTTTCCCTCTTCCGAACGTATCTTTCCGTGATTGTTCGCAATATCTGTCTGAAAGAAGCTGATCGGATGAAGCGGAATCCGGAAGTGGATATCGAAACAATAGGTGAAATTCCAAGGCACGATCGGGTTGAAGACAGAATTGCCGTCGAGCATGAAATAGGAAGATTCAAGACGATTGTCGGCCTTTATCAGAAGCAAAGGCCAAAGCTGCTGCTCTGTCTCAAAATGCGGTATAGAATTCCTCTGTCAGAGAAAAATATTGCTGAGTGGTTCCCGACAATGAATCATGCCGATGCAATTGAATTGTTGACTCGTTTCGGCGGTACTTATGATCACGTTGGAGATCGTGATATATATAGAGCGCTGACCTCCATTGTCAATCGGCTTGAGGGGAAGAACAACACTCCTGACGCGATCAGGAAATGGACAGATTCGAAAATTCAGGAGATTCTGGAGCTCTTAAATGGACCTCCCGCGAATTCGAAACACACTCCGGAAACGCTGAAGATTCTTATTGATGATTTCTTTTCTCCATTTTTGCTCGAGAAATGATCTATATGAATGAACAGAAGAGAAACCAGGAGGACGTTCCATGCAAAGCGGGGACTCCAAAATGACGTTGTTTGATCCTGACGGACATTTGACGGAGGAAGGCATTGCGGTGTGTGTGGATGCTCTTCGTGCGAAGGGCTATGATGCACTGCCGGATACAATACTTACTCACGTCGACGGCTGCGACAGATGCAAAAGAAGTATCGTTGATACGGCCGGATTGCTGGAGGTGGATGCCTATGAGAAGCCCAAACCCGCGCTTCCATTGAACGTTGCAGATCGGACGCGAATGAGTTCATTCTTTTATGCGTATCGAATTGCCGCATCCATTGTGGTCTGCGCAAGCATTGGCATTCTGGTCTATCTGGCTCAGATCCTGAGGAATGATCGTCCGATCCTTTCTGAATTGAAGAGATCGGTTAACGGGCCGACAGAACAGGTTCGGACGGAAAGTTCCGCCGGCTCTGCCCAGTCTGCGTTGCCGTCGGAATACGCGGCGAACTTCGTTGGGTCGCCTACTCTGGAAAACCTGGCGAATGCGGTGACGCGTTCAACCTCAGTTGCCGTGCGCGCTCCAGGAAACGGAGTGACCCTCAAAGGGAAAATCGAATTTGAATGGATGGCACGTGAGCCCTCAAAGATCGCGATGGAAATCCTCTCGAATACCGGCAAACCGGTGTATCGATTCGCGCACTGCAAGTCGCCGTTTCACTTCAATGGCGAATTGAAGCCCGGTCTCTATTATTGGAAGCTTGAAGATGAAAGTGATTTGCTCTATGTAGGGAAGTTCTTCGTGAAGTGATGCGTCCGTTATCTCCCCATGAGTACAAATCCGCCCCAATTGAGGGGGAATGCAGTTTCTCTTTTGTCGATCATATTCAGTTTTGCCTCTCGAAGGGCCGATGAGAACGTTCTTCCCTTGAGCACTTCGCGATAGAAGTCCAGCATGATATCGTTTGCCTGCCTGTCATAAACTTTCCAAAGAGAGAACATGACGTTCCGGGCGCCAGAGTAGAAGAAACCGCGCGTCATTGCCATCATTCCTTCCCCCTTGACGTATTTGCCTCTTCCGCAGTCGCAGCAGCTTAGTGTGATCAAATCTGCCTTTAGGTCAAGATCGTACGTCTCTCCTGCGAACAGTACTCCGTCTTCCAATCCCATCGTGTCCGGCGGTTGAGAAAAGAGAAGCATCGATAGTTCGGGGTGCTCATCATTGATGAGGCCGTGAGTTGCAATGTGTATGTAAGAGTATTTCCCTGAATTCAGCTTGAAATTCTCTTCACTTGCCTTTCTATGCACAAAGCTTACGGCCTGTTTGCCTTTACTCCGAAAATGATCTGCGATAAGATCCACTTCTCCTTCGGAGTATTTCAGCTCTTCAAATCTCCGATTCTTGACCACCACGGAACGCAGAGCCGTAGAATCACTGCGTAAGCCCCGTTTGTTCTTGGCTCCTTTGGCGTCGGTCCGATCGGCATCGCTGAATACCGGCGCAAATCCCACAAAGCTCTGAGTATCCCTCAAATCCATCGGCTCATTTTGCAGACGATCCAGATAAAAAGAAGCTGAGTAGGAATAGGATATCTCAAAAGATTTTACAAGATATCTGACAGCCGAGAAATCAATAGCTTTGCCCTGATCCGGGCTCATTTTCTCGATCAGTGTTTCAAACGGTATGTTATCAAGAATGCCGTCCGGGATAATGATGAGCCGCTTTTTCCCGGACAGGCTTGTTTGAATCGGACGGATCAACAGATTGTGAAGCTGCAGACTTGCGGCTAAAAATCTTGCCTCATCGACCGTTCTGACAGCGTGAGAGAAAGAGGAGATCAGTCGGTCAAAATTCTTTGGAAGCCGTACTGTTTTGATCTCACAGCCCGAGTTTGAGATCACGAAGATGAAGAGTTGTTCTTTCCCGATACAATACTCAATGAGACATGAGTTGTTGTCCAAGCCCGATTGCACTTCTTGGAGGGAAGTAGATTTGCACGCATATTTCAAATCATAGTATTTAGGATATTTTGTTTCAGCCATCTTCAACAATTCTTCGCGCCTGTTGTTTAGCGTGAAACGCTCATCTTGCAACTGCGAGATCTTTGCACTGTCTGCATTCTTCTTTTTCTCGAGTTCCCTCTCCAAATCAGTCTCACAATGACTGAGAGTTGTACGCAGCTCTCGTTCTAAACAGAGCAACGAATCGGGTATTCCTCCAAAACGCTTAGCCTCAGAATCGAGGATCCCGTCCAATAAAACATTTGTCTTTGAGTGTTCCGCAAACCAGAACGCAGCATCCCAAAAAGTATGTTTTCCAGTCGCATGAAACAACTTCACGCTTACTCTCACTGCATCTTGATAGAGTGAGTAGCTCTGTTCGCCCAGAAAGAGTTTTGATGCATCGGAATAGTACTTCTTTCTCAGCTGGTCGATGGTCAGCGCTGTGCATTTGTACGTCGAGAGTGCCGCCTCTAGGTCTGAGAGTTGGTGGGATGAGATGGCATAACGTTGTTCGAAGACCCGAGCTTTTTCTGTGAGAATATCGACAAGCTCTTTTCCGTTGGCTATAGCAACTAATGTTGGATTTGAGTAGATGGACGAATCCTGAAAGTCTGGACAAATACAGAGCAGCGCTTGCTGAAAGTATTGAAAGGCCTGAGGGTAGCACCTCTTCTGGGCTTGGACATGTCCCAGTCCAGCGAGTGCTTCCGCCTGTTGACATCGATTTGAGATCGGCAGTTTGCCGTTCAGGTCTAAGGATTTTTGATAGAAAATCGTCGCGCTGTCGAAGTTCTTCATTTCTGCATACACCGAGCCAATCTCGGAATAGAGGCAAGCGACATCACATCTTCCGGTCGAATCGCCAAGCCCAGGTCGCAAGCTGACCGCTAGTTCGTAGTCGTTTAAGGCGCTAACCAATAAGCCTCGCTTTTTGTAAATACCCCCTCTTATCTGAATAATGTAACCGAGAATCGGATGCTTTGGGCCAAGCTTCTTCAAATACAAAACTAGCGCTTTGTTCGCGGTACTGAGAGCCTCATCCAGTCGATTGTTGTGCGCGTAAGCGTCTGCGATTTCACTTTCGATATCCGCAAGTAATGAGTGGTCTCCTCCTACAAAGTTTCTTTCGAGGCTCAGAGATCGATAAAAGTAGTCCGTAGCTCGTTCGTAGTCTCCTAAAGCAAGCATGACTTCACC
>CAYLMV010000050.1:11225-23323 GCA_964384415.1 uncultured Chitinophagaceae bacterium
GATAAAAGTAGTCCGTAGCTCGTTCGTAGTCTCCTAAAGCAAGCATGACTTCACCGAGTTCCAAGTAGGATGAGCCAATAAAAGCATTGCGTTCACCGTGCACTTCCTTGGAGCCTGCTATGGCCCTTTGCAGGTGTTCGATGGATTTGCTGTAGTCCCCTAAATCGTTATAAGCCGATCCAATATCATACTCACAATATGTGAACATTTCGGCGTATTTTGGATCACCATTGTTCACAAGTCCCAACCCCTGTAGATAATATTCGAGGGCTTGCGCAGAGTTGCCTAATCGTGCATATATTCCACCGGACAGAATTAGTGTATTTGCATAGTCGAAATGATCTTCCTCTTTCAGAACTCTGTGAATCCGCAACGCTTCGGTGGTCCAACGTAACGCTTCGTGATACTTGCCGCCGTTGCAATAAGCCAGCCCCAGCAGATAGCAGCTTGCCGCGAGCGACCTATGATCCTTGCCCAGCCTTTTCTCTCGTATCTTCTTTCCAATGTCAATTTCAGTAATCGCCGAGTCGAATTGTTCACGATAGATATGAAGAAGTCCAATGAGACTATAGGTCTGTGCACATTCGAGGTCGTCTTCTTCCAAGTGAGTTGACTCGAATCTTCTTGCACTCTTTAGAATTACTTCCATGGAGTCCAAGAACAATTTTCTCGAATAGGTGTCAGCAATCAGATTCAAACAACGAACATATTTTTCCCAATTTCTTGATTCAAGGAATCGTTCCGAACTTGCGCGAAAATAGGTTAACGCACTGTCGTATTTGATCTGAAAATAAAAGTCCATTCCCTTCGTCAGAAGCCTTTCAGCTTGAACCGTATCAATCTGGAATTCTTGCGCGGCTAGTTTGGTCACTGAGCAACAAACAAGGCTCAGCAATAAAATGAAGGCTGGAAACCAACTATACCCGAGTTGATTTTGACGAGGGAATGAACAGCTGCTGGCGCGGCGGCGCCATAGAAGTAAAAAGGAGCTTGCTGTGTGCAGGGATTCCAGTATTGTCAAGTTCTACTCCCACACGAATTCTGGAAGGCGCGAGTCTTTCGGCAGGTCAACGCTGGATTCTACTGAATTAACTGGCTAAATGCAAAAATGAACCAGCTCGGTATGATCCTTACTGCGGCATTGCGGCTGGGTAAATTAATCCGATCAATTGTGCAGGCCTGAGCCGCTCTCCCCCAGAGGCTGCAGACCTGCACAACGTCCTCTCTCTGACCCCCACTCGCTCTCGATTGAACAGGTGTCATCGACGAGCACGTATTTAATTGATCGGAAAGTCACTGTAACCATATATATCCACGAGCGGACGAAATTGGAGATTTTATTGGAATTATTTTTTCGATTTTTAATTGGCCTGGCGGTGCTTACCTGCCCAAATGCTTCCTCACGCCTCAAATGATTTGAGACGTGAACCAACTCAGGAGTCGGTGAATCGACGCTCAGGTTGTTATTGCCCCTTCCCGCCTACGATCACTTCAAATTGCGCGAGAAGAAGAATATTGCTTATATTCCAACTGCCGCGAGGAGTAATCCGAAACGTCCAATACGCTATGACCGAACTTCTTTTCACGACGAAAGATGTGGCTACCATGCTTCGCGTCGACAAGTCGACGGTGAAGCGCTGGACCGACGAAGGGAAGCTGAAGTGCTTCAGAACTCCCGGGGGACATAGAAAGTTTCGGGCCGAGGATCTTTCGCAGTTCATGGCCGAGTACAACTACGCGGTATCGCCCATCGATTTCTTCCCCAGGTTCGCCAGCGACGAGTCAATTTTCCGGGGGATGATTGCACACAAGGAGTTCAACGTTCTGGATTCTGTCTGCTTCTCTGCCGCCATCAAGGGAAGCAAGGATGAACTGATCAAGTTGTTCTCAGAAGCCTACCGGAATGGCATGACACTCCCGGTGATTCTGGATGAGATATTCCGCCCTACAATCAAAAAGATATCAGACCTCCACCGCTCGGGCAAACTGCAAGCCGCTGAAAGACAAATCGCTCTCACAACGCTCGCCAATTCGGTTGTTCTTCTTTCCGATGTCATCACCCGCCCTGCACCAAATGGACTAAGAGTGATCTGCGCAATGGTTGAAAACGACATCGACGACCTTGAATTGAAAGCGCTCATCATTCTCCTGGAAAGCCAGGGTTATGAAGTCCTCAACCTTGGTGCCGGCTGTCCGGCAGATTCGGTCGCTCAGCTGGTTCAAATCAAACTCCCCCATTTTGTTTTCCTGCTCGCCTCTGTTCCGCAAAAAGAGGAGGTCGTCGTACCCGAGCTTCAAAAAATTTATGCCGCTCTGAGCACGTATGGCGGAAGGTTGATTATCGGCGGTGCAGGGTACACCTCTGATCTCCTCGCACAGAGCATCGCAGGGGCGTATGACCTGCATTGTTCGACGTTTAAGGAGTTTGCCGGCCTGCACTTCGAAAAGGTCAGCGTGAAGAAGGACGAGAAGTAACTGAAATGGTGACCCTGTCGACCTGGCGTGTGGGGTGAAGGAGGGTCTAAGTGCATGTCCTCAATCACGGTTTCTTCTTTTGCCTTTTGATCAAATCGATTGTAGATTCTCTCTGAATCGGCAATCCACTAACGAACACTTTATCAGCCGCTCCTCCGAAGCAGTATCGCTTCTAACCATCCAATTGAAATGAGTAAGCCATCCAGGTGAAATATGAACCTCCGCCATCTCTTCATTGTCGCATTGCTTGCCGCGACTTTTTTGACAAACGCATTTTCTCAACGACTCCTCAAACCGGAAGACACGCTCCGGAACGATCCGGCCATCACAGAGGGTAAACTTGCAAATGGACTGACGTACTACATTCGTGCGAACAAGAAGCCGGAAAAGAGAGCTGAACTCCGGCTAGTCGTCCGGGCCGGTTCCGTACTCGAAGACGCCGATCAACAGGGGCTTGCGCATTTCGTCGAGCATATGGCCTTTGATGGAACGAAATCTTTCCCCAAAAATGAGCTTGTAAGTTTTCTTGAAAAGGTGGGAGTGAAGCTGGGGCCAGACGTCAATGCATACACGAGTTTCGACGAGACGGTCTATCGATTGCAGATCCCGACTGATTCGACGGGGTTGGTGAGAACTGCGTTCCAGATTCTTAAAGAGTGGGCGAGTGATGTGACTTTCGATGATGCTGAGATCGACAAAGAGCGCGGCGTCGTTGTTGAGGAGTGGCGCCTCGGGCGCGGTGCGAACGAGCGGATCTCGAACAAGCACAATCCAATAATTTTTTATCATTCGCGCTACGCCGACCGCCTCCCCATCGGCAAGAAGGAGGTTCTGGATACCTGTTCTCACGATGCGATTCGGCGGTTCTATCGCGATTGGTACCGGCCGAATCTCATGGCGGTGGTGGCAGTAGGCGACTTCGACCCCGACATGATTAAATCCCTCATTGAAAAAGATTTCAGCGGCCTGAAAAACCCGGCATCACAACGCGCCCGAACGGAATATGCGCTCCCGGATCACAAGGAAACGCTTGTCTCCGTGGCCACGGATCCGGAACTCACCTACACGAACGTCAGCGTGTTCTTCAAACGTGCAGAGGAAGAAGAACGGGTTGCCGCAGACTACCGGCGCAGTATCATCGGTCAGATCTATGACGGGATGCTGAACGAAAGGATAAGCGAAAGACTTCAGCAGCCCAACCCTCCGTTCATCTACGGAGCAACGGGAGATTCGCGGTTCGTCGGCAAGAAAGAGGCATACTATATTTATGCGGGGGTCAAAGAGAATTCTATTCTCGGCGGCCTGGAAGCCATGCTTAGCGAAGTCTTTCAGGCAAAGGATCATGGATTTACCGCGACTGAAGTCGACCGCGCGAAGAAGGACATGATGCGTGGAATGGAGCAGGCGTATCTTGAGCGCACGAAGACCGAATCGGACAACTATGCGGGCGAGTTTATCAGAAACTTCCTGCAGGAAGAACCGATGCCGGGCATTGAATCGGAGTATTCGATGTATCGTCAGTTTCTGCCGACTATCACTCTCGATGAGGTCGATCGATTGAGCGGCGTGCGCATCACGCCGAACAATTGTGTCGTGACGCTTTCAGCGCCTAAAAAGGAAGGAGTGATGATACCGACCGAGGCTGAACTCCTTGCAACGCTCAAGAAGGCGGAGAGCGAAGAGACGACAGCCTACGTGGACAAAGTTGTTTCCGAAAAACTCGTGCCGAAGATGCCCAAAGCCGGATCGATCCTATCAGAAAGAAAACTTGATTCTATCGGAGTGACCGAGTGGAAGCTTTCAAACGGTTCGCTCGTTGTTTTGAAGCCCACGGATTTCAAGAACGATGAAATTCTTTTCTCAGCATTCTCAAACGGCGGACTTTCGCTTTCTTCGGATCAGGATTATTTGTCCAACAGATGGGCGGCGACCGCGGCAAGCCTGGGAGGGGTCGGCGATTTCGATGCTGTGGCCCTGGGGAAAGCTCTAGCCGGAAAGATCGTGGGAGTGTCGCCTAACCTCAGCGAACTGGCTGAGGGATTCGGAGGAAGCAGCTCTCCAAGAGATCTTGAGAGTCTGTTCCAGCTGACCTATCTCTACTTCACGTCTCCGCGCGAAGATACCGCGGCGTTCAATGCTTTTCTATCCCGTCAGAGAGCGGCGCTGCAGAACAGAAGCGTAAGCCCGGAAGGAGCATTTTTCGATACCGTTCAGGTAACGATGGCTCAGTACCATTACCGCGCGCGCCCGTTTACCGTGCAACTCGTCGATTCCATCAAACTCGACAAAGCGATGAACTTCTATAGAGACCGATTCGCCGATGCAAACGGCTTTGTATTTTTCTTCGTCGGAAACTTCGTTCCCGATTCGATCAAGACTTTTGTTGAGCAATACCTCGCGTCACTTCCTGCGCTCAACCGGGAAGAGACGTGGAAAGATTCAGGCATCCGGCCGCCGCGGGGTGTGATCAGCAAGGAAGTGAGGAGGGGCATCGAGCCGAAGAGTCTTGTGCGCATCACATTTACGGGGCCGTTCGAATGGTCGCGGCAAAACAGGTACGATTTTCAGTCGATGCTCGAATACCTCAACATCAAGCTTCGTGAGGTGATGCGTGAAGACAAAAGCGGAGTATACAATGTCAACGCGAGCGGCTCGCCGTCGCTTCATCCACGGAAAGAGTACTCCATCACGATCTCATTCGGCTGCTCTCCCGATCGCATCGATGAACTCGTCGCTGCCGCATTCCAACAAATCGACAGCCTTAAACAGAAACAGCCGGCCGACGACTATATCACCAAGGTAAAGGAAATTCAACGACGACAGTACGAAGTCAACTTGAAAGAGAATAGATATTGGCTCAACAGCCTGCATTCTTACTACGTCAACGGCGGTAATCCGAATGGGATTCTGCGCTACCCGCTCTTGGTGGATGGTCTCACCGCGGCGGCCATCCAACACGCGGCGAAAAAATACTTTGATATGAATAACTATGCAAAATTTGTCCTGCGGCCTGAAAGGAACTGATGAGCGGGACCCGAACCCATGCCTGGATATCATTGTAATGAATGGTGCGTCTGTCTCTAGCAAAGAAACTGATCAATAACGACGGGGTGGATTCATGATGAAATACACTTTGTTTTTCGCAGTTCTGATATTCGTCTCTTCGATCGGTTTGGCGCAATCGAACGACGCGAAAAGCGACAGCGCGTCTGCCAGGTATTCAATAGAGAATTGCGTGAATGAATTCACGATGAGCCGAATCGAATCGACGAAGGTTGGATATCAATATTGGTTTGCCGATAAGGATTTTGCGGACGGCAAAACTGTGAAGCTCAGCGTGGTGGGGCCCCACAGCGCAACGCATGCGCCTCACTCACATCCCGAAGACGAATTCTTCTTTGTGCTCGAAGGGAGAGCGGAATTCTATCTGAACGGAGAAACGAGGACCGGCGGTCCATACACGAGCTTCTATTGTCCATCCAACATGACTCATGGAATTCGCAACGTCGGCGATTCCATTCTCAAATACCTTGTTATCAAAAAGTACATCACACAATAACCATAGAACAAAACTCCCGTCAGCACTCAATTGCCTCGCCGCAAAATGGAGAATCGTATGAATAGAAGCATCAGGAGCTTATCGCTGATTGTGCTCTTGGCTGTCATCAGTATTCCGGCGATATCGCAGTACGAATTGAAACTGACGAGCGACGAAAAGATCGACACCATGGGCTTTTTGGACAGCTCCCACCATTGGTACAGCATTTTTGATGACGACCGGGTGATCGTTCCGCTTCCAGACCAGAAGAGATATCGGGAAACCGAAATCTCGAAGATTGCCGACAACGTTCTCTTATTCCAGAAAGTGAACGGAGGCTGGCCTAAGAATTATGATATGCTGGCAATTCTGACCGACCAGCAAAAGCGATCAGTCATCGAATCGGCAAATGACCTCAACACAACGTTTGACAACGGAACGACCCATTCACAGGTGGAGTACCTTGCAAAGGCTTTCACCGCTACGGGGGATACGAGGTACCGGGATGCCTGTCTCCGGGGGATCGATTTTATTCTGTCAGCCCAATATGCGAACGGCGGCTGGCCGCAATTCTATCCGGACACGAGCGGCTACCGGAAATACATTACCTTCAATGATGGAGCGATGGCCGGTGTCATGACGGTCCTGCAGCGTATCGTGAAGCACCGCCGCTACTATTCGTTTGTCGATGACCTCCGCAGAGAACGAGTCCGGAAAGCGTACGCAAACGGGCTCGATTGCATTCTCCGATGTCAGTTCATCCAGAACGGCGTACGAACCGCATGGGGGCAGCAGCACGACAATCTCGACTTCCATCCTCGCGATGCGCGAACGTTCGAACCGGCATCATTGTGCGGGGGAGAGAGCTCTGAGATTGTCCTCCTCCTGATGAACATCGATCAGCCCTCTTCGAAAATCGTTGAGGCCGTGCAATCCGCCGTGCGATGGTTTGAGAAATCCAAGATCGAAGGGCTGAGGGTGAAGGTCATCGCCGCTCCCACCGTTCACTACAAGTACCACACCACCAGCAGCGATAGAATCGTGGAAAAAGATCCGACGGCTCCTTCAATTTGGGCGAGATTGTACGAACTGAAAACGAATAGACCAATTTTCTGCAACCGGGATATGAAGATCGTGTACACACTCGCCGAGGTGGACAGGGAGAGAAGGACTGGTTATTCCTGGTACACGTATGCGCCGTCGGAAGTTTTTGCAAAATATCCCGGATGGCAGAAGCAATGGGCGCCGGACGTCGATGTGCTTTCTCATTAATGTCTTCATTGAAATTGCTGCGGAGAAAATAGAACCCAGGTCATGATGCTTCCCATCCTCTTGACTCATCTTTTACTTCTTGTTGCCCCTCAGGCGAGTATCGCGCGAGATACTTCATTCACAATTTCTTCTGCCGCAGAAAAGATATCCAGACAATATCCGTATGCGCATGTCGTCGTTCCGGCACTCCCCGGTGGCGTTACCGTTGAGGAGAATTGTGTATATTCTTCCCGCGGCGGGCGAGAATTACATCTCGATATTTTCCACCGTAAGGATTCATTAGCAGAACCTGCAGTTGTTTTGATTCATGGTGGCGGCTGGCGAAGCGGAGACAAATCTCAGAATATCGCGTTTGCGGAACAACTTGCCGTGCGGGGCTTCGTGGCGGTGTCTGTTGAATACCGGCTTTCAATCGAAGCGCTCTACCCTGCGGCGGTGTACGATTTGAAGGCGGCGATTCGCTGGCTTCGGTCGCATTCCACTGAGCATGGAATTGATTCCACCAGGATCGCTGTCCTGGGCTGTTCGGCAGGAGGGCAGCTGGCGGCCCTCATGGGGACGACAAACGACGCCCAAAAATTCGAAGGAGATGGCGGAAGTGCGGGACATTCAAGCTCCGTTCAGGCAGTTGTCGATATCGACGGTATTCTCGATTTTACCGACCCGGCCGAGAGTGGAAAAGACACGATCCCGGGCAAACCTTCGGCCGGAAGCTATTGGTTCGGAGGACCGATTCGAGAGAAGCGAGCTCTTTGGATAGAGGCTTCACCGCTTGCCCATGTGAATGCCCGAACAGCCCCGATCGAATTCATCAACAGCTCGCAGGAGCGTTTTCATGCAGGAAGAGATCGGATGATCGAAAGACTGAATGCCCTGGGCATCTATTCCGAAGTGCATACGATTCCGGATACTCCTCATCCATTCTGGTTCTTCCATCCCTGGTTCGAGACGACGTGCGAATACTCGATTCAATTTCTAGAAAGGGAATTTCGGAAAGGAAGATAGCGGATCATCCATGTTTACCCATCGCGAAGGTGTCAAGAAGATGCTCGAACTCACAATTATTTGAATGAGATATAACTTCAATTCTGTTAAGAAGCACTATGAAGATTCTGGCAATCGAGAAGAATATTCCCGGCGTCACCGACGATCAATTCACTCCATACCTTCTTCAGGCCGAAGCGGTCCAAGCCTGGGAACTCACGCAGCAAGGTTCAATCCGGGAATCCTATTTTCGCGCGGATAGGGAAGAGGCCGTTCTGATTCTTGAATGTAATGACCTCTCTGAGGCCTCAAAAATAATTAACTCTCTTCCGCTCGTCGAGCACAGGCTGATTTCGTTTGAACTGATCCCACTCAAACCGTATCCGGGTTTTGCCCGGCTGTTCGGACACCAAAGGAGCCAAAGCAATGAATAATCTTATCCTCTCAGCATCAGGTATGTTCGTCGCCGCAGTCGCCAGCCTTCCGCTGACGGCGCAAATAAACTCGAGCTTGCCGCTCGAAGTCGTGCCTTCGATAGACCTAAGCCGCTATGTCGGGACATGGTATGAAATCGCCCGCCTGCCAAATGGTTTCCAGAAAAAGTGTGCGGGCAACGTAATTGCGACATACACCCTTATGGATGATGGCACGATCAAGGTTGTGAATCGTTGCCGAAAGGAAGACGGAACCACCACAGAGGCAGAAGGAAAGGCGAAAGTATCCGATGAGAGCGGGCCAAATACAAAACTCAAAGTGAGATTCGCCCCTGCGATTCTCTCTTTTCTCCCGTTTGTTTGGGGGGATTACTGGATCATTGAACTCGGGGCCGGGTATGAGTATGCTGTCGTCGGCGAACCGAAGAGAGAATATATGTGGATACTCTCTCGCACTCCGACAATGGATGAAGGGCTGATACAGAATATTCTTGCGCGCACCGGAGAGAAGGGATTCGACGTCAGCAAGGTTATTCGCACGGCCCAAGACAAGTAGAGAGACTAACCTCGCCTCAACGGCGAACGTGTCGTCACACTCCAATGAACCCAAACCGTACGGGCAAAAAAAAGATTTGAGGGTGAAGCTGGGCGACGGTAGTAGCAGCCTCCACCCGCTGGTTTTTTGTTTTTCTGCGTTGACATATTTTCATTTTTTTGCTATTTTCATTGCCATTATTGAGGTATAGCAGCTCTGCAGCCGGGAACAAAATTGCCTCTCGGTTCGTCCAAACGAACTGGTGGATGAACGCAAGAAATCGGGCGTTGGAAACTGTGAACGAGATCTGCTGTACCGAAACATACCGCTCCAAATCATTCTGAAACAATCTTCGATTCGTTTGCTATGGCTATTACTGTTCGTAATCTGACCAAATTGTACGGCCTGGAAAAGGCCGTTGATGATATCTCATTTGATGTCAAGACGGGAGAAATTCTCGGCTTCCTTGGACCCAACGGCGCAGGGAAAACGACAACGATGAAGATTATCACCTGTTACATGCCTCCCACAGCTGGAACCGTCACCGTTGACGACTGCAATATTGCCGACCATTCTCTCGAGGTGAGGCGGAAGATCGGTTACCTGCCCGAAATGAATCCGCTCTACCTGGATATGAATGTACTCGAATACCTCGAATACTCGGCGCAGTTGCATAAGATGGAGAAGGCGCAGATACGACAGAGATTGCGGGAGATGGTTGATGAATGCGGATTGACGCATGTGCGGCATAAGGACATCGGCGAACTTTCCAAGGGCTACCGCCAGCGTGTCGGACTTGCTCAGGCCATGATCCATGATCCCGATGTGCTGATTCTGGATGAACCGACCAGCGGGCTCGATCCGAATCAAATTGTGGAGATCAGAAACCTCATCCGGAAACTCGGACGGGCTAAGACCGTGATTCTCTCCACGCACATTCTCTCCGAAGTTCAGGCGACGTGCGACAGGGTGATCATCATCAATGAAGGAAAGATCGCCGCAGACGGAACCCCGGATCAACTTCAAAAAGAATTTCGGGGAGCAGAGATCGTCACGGTGGAACTGAAGGCAAACGTAGAGAACGGCATGACAGAAATTTTTCCGAAGGTGAAGGGACTCCCCCATGTGGAGAATGTCAACTATGACAGCCCTTCGCCCGGACTCCACAGATTGGTCATCACTTCCTCGAAAGGGGATGACGTTCGGGAGGACATCTTCCGCCAGGCGGTGAACGAGGAATGGGTGATTCTGGAAATGCATCGGGAAGCGACGAGCCTGGAAGAAGTATTCCACAAGCTCACGACAATCAACTAAACGATTCAGAGGAAGAGCGCGATGGGAGCCGAAGTTGAATGCGTGATGAAACATGAGGGGAGGTCGTTCAAGGGGAGGGCGCTTCTCGAAACACATGAACTTATGTTCAGGGGCGAACGGAGCCTGAAGATTCCTTTCCGCACAATGCGCTCTCTCAAAGCGAGCAAAGGAGTCCTGCTGGTAGACTTCCGCGACGGCGTCGCATCGTTTGACCTTAAGGACAAAGCCGAAGTTTGGCTGAACAAGATTCTCAATCCGAAGAGCGTTCTCGAGAAGCTTGGAGTCAAGGAAGACTCCCGTGTGAGCGTTGAAGGAGTTGACGATAAGGATTTCTTAAAGAAGCTGAAGGAGAAGACGACAGGCGGCGTATCAGAAGGGCTCATGAAAGACTCCGATTTGATTTTTTACGGCGCAAAGAGCGCAAAAGATCTTGCTCGACTGAAAAAGATTAAATCGTACCTTAAGAGCGACGGCGGATTGTGGATTGTCTCTCTCAAGGGGAAGGCGGCGACGCTCAAAGAGGCAGACGTGATGGCCGCCGGGAAGAAAGCAGGTCTTGTCGATACAAAAGTTGTCGGTTTTTCCGATACACATACGGCCCTCAAGTTTGTCATCCCGATCAAACAAAGAACAGTTGTTAGTAAATAGTAATCAGTAATCAGTAATCAATGAACAATCAGCAATCAACAATGAACTATCCACACTCGACACTCAATAAATATCATCGGTCTCATTTCGCGTTCGTACTACTTTTTCAGATCTCCTGACGTAAAACGTAAAACGTATAACCTAAAACCCAGAACTTAAACTCACGAACCAAGCATCCCGGCTCAAAGCTCATGGCACTCAACATCAACAAATACCTGGCGCAATTTTCAAATGTCGGTCCGATCTTCCGGAAGGAACTCCGTTCGTACTTTAACTCGGCAGTCGCCTACGTTGTGATCGTCGTATTCCTCGCGATTGTGGGCTGGTTCTTTTCGAACAGCCTCTTTCTGATGAATATTGCTTCGATGCGGACCATGTTCGAAGTGGTTCCGGTGGTCTTCCTGTTCATTATTCCCGCCATCACAATGAGGCTTTTGTCCGAGGAGAAGAAGGCAGGCACCATAGAGCTGCTGACGACGAAGCCCCTTTCCGACACTGAAATCGTCCTCGGAAAATTCCTGGCTGCGTGGGCGTTGGTCGGACTCGCGATGCTGCCCACGCTCCTCTATTATATTACGCTCGCCTCGCTGGGAAGCATCGACAACGGTCCCGTCATAGGCGGCTATTTTGGTTTGATGCTCATGGCGGGAGTCTACATTTCGATAGGGCTTTTTGCCTCCAGCCTTACCGACAACCAGGTGGTCGCATTTATTCTTGGGTTTATTTTTGTCTTTGCAATTTACATGCTCGACAAAATCCTGTTCTATGTGCCTGAATGGATGACGACAACGGTCGAATTTCTCGGCATCGACTACCATCTTTCGAATATTGCCCGCGGAGTGATCGATTCCCGGGATATTATCTATTTCTTCTCGATGCTGGGGTTCACGCTCCTCCT
>CAYLMV010000050.1:23423-29006 GCA_964384415.1 uncultured Chitinophagaceae bacterium
TGGAATGATGTGCGCCTTTGACGCAGAATGAAGGAATTGCAGTTTGTTATCGGGGAATGTCCAACACGAAGTTGAAACACATTTTAGCACGGAAAGAAATAAATGAATTCTAATAAACGAAATCAGGCAGTCGTACGGGTGCTGTTAGTGCTCGGCATTCTCGTCCTTATCAATATTATTTCAATCAGGCTGTTTAGCCGGTTGGACCTCACCAAGCATGGTCTCTATACGCTTTCTGACGCGAGCAAAAAGCTTGTCCGGTCTATCGACGATCGCGTCACGGTGAAGGCGTACTTCACGGATGACCTCCCTGCGCCGTACAACAACAACCGGCGGGAGGTACTCGACATGCTGAACGAGTACAAAGCCTATGCCGGCGGAAATCTCCAATACGAATTCATCAACCCGGAAGGACAAAAGGGCGAACAAGAGGCTCAGCAGGCGGGAGTTCCTCCGGTGAACGTCCAGGTTGTGAAGGAGGACAAATTCGAGGTGAAGCGCGCTTATCTGGGTCTCGTCATGATGTACGAAGACAAGAAGGAAACGCTGCCTGTAATTCAAAACCTGGGCTCGCTGGAGTATGACATCAGCAGCGCTCTCAAACGGCTGACGACCCGGCAGAAGAAGCGGATCGGCTACACCATCGGTCACAATGAGACGGATCTCTCGACGTTGAAGATGGCGTACGGTGTGATCACCTCTCAATACGATGTTACCCCGGTCGATCTCTCCAATGGCGCTTCCGTCCCCGCCGACCTCGCAGCCCTGCTGGTGATCGCTCCCCAGAAGAAGTTCAACGATTCGTCCAAGTATCAGATCGACCAGTACCTGATGCGCGGGGGCAAGATTGCATTTCTCATCAACAAAGTAAATGCAGACCTCCAGGCCCAGTATGCACAGCCGACGGATCTGAACATCGACGATCAGTTCGCGCAATACGGCGTGCGCATCAATTCCGATCTCGTGCGCGATGCTCAGTGCGCTTCGGTGAGCGTCGTGCAGCAGCAGAGCGGATTCATGATGCAAAGCCAGATCCCCTTCCCCTATATGCCGATGGCATCGACGTTCAACAAAGAAAATCCGATGGTGAAAGATCTGCAGAACGTCATTTTCTATTTCGCCAGCTCGCTGGACACAAGCTCTGCTGCATCGAAGAACCTCAAGGCGCAGGTGCTCGTCCGTTCGTCGAACAGGAGCGGGCGTCAGTCCGGATACTTTGCCATCGACGCATTCCATCGCTACACCGCCGACGAACTTTCGGAATCCGGAATTCCGCTGGCAGCGGTGGTGAGCGGTTCGTTCAGGAGTTTCTATTCGGACAAGCAGCCTCCGGCCGGCCTCGTGACGGCCTCGTCGCCATTGACGTCGAGTCCGGAGACAAGAATAGTGTTTGCCGGCGACGGTGATTTTATGAAGGATGACCTTGCCCGGAATCCCGGCAACCTCACGTTCTTCGCAAATATTGTAGACTATCTTGCCGACGACGCGGGATTGATTACGATCCGTTCGAAAAATGTCTCGATGCCCCTGCTGGATCAGGTTTCAGACGGAACAAAAAGGACACTCAAGTACGGCGACCTCCTGCTGCCGCCGATCGCTGTCATCGGTTACGGTCTTCTCCGGTGGCGGAATCGTCTGGCGCGGAAGAGGGCGCTGGAGGCTTCACTCTAACCTTTCACCATGTTTATGAAAAAGAACGTTTATCTTCTGGCCGGCATTCTTGCCATCTTGATCCTTCTCGCCGTCGTGGTGATGAACCGTCCCGGCGAAACGGATATTTCCGCCGAGAATTCCCATTTTCTGTTTTCCATCGACTCGGCTTCTGTGGACAAAATCGTCCTGCGGTCGCATCTGAGCAGCGTGACGCTCGTGAAGAAAGGTTCCGAATGGTTCCTGAGCGAACCGGTAGAATATCATGCGGATCAATCGAACGTGAATCTGCTCATTCACCAATCGAAGAATCTGGATGCGAAGGAGATCGTGTCGAGCAACCCCGACAAGCGCTCCATTTTCCAGGTTGATTCCAACGGTACGCTGGTCAGGATATTTCAAAATGGCCAGGAACATGCATCCTTCGTCGTTGGAAAAATGGGGCAAAGTTATTCCGAGACCTATCTCCGCAAAGCAGAGTCAAACGATGTGAACGTGGTAAAAGGAGCTCTCAGCTGGTCGTTCAATAAATCTGTGAAGGACTGGCGCGATAAGACGATACTTGCCGTTCCGAAAGAGACCATCGACAAAATTTCGTATCAGTACCCCGGTGAAACATTCACACTCGCGTTCAAGGACAGCACTTGGATGATTGGAAGCGATAAAGCTAAAGCGAATGAAGTCTCGACGCTTCTGGGCGTTCTTTCAAATGTCCAGGCGGATGATTTCGTTGATTCGCCCATTACCCCGGCGCCAAAAATCACCGCAACGGTTACGGTAGGAGAGAATCAAGTCCGACTATCGGAGATCAAAGGCAAAGATCAGTATTTCGTCCAGAATTCAAATTCACCTCAATGGTTCGAGTTACAGGGATGGCGGGTGAAGCAGCTGCTGAAACACAAAAAAGACCTGCTTTAGCCGGAAAGGCGCGAGAGTTCCGCACAAACGCAGGATCGCTGTAGTTTCAAAGCAATGAACAAGAAAGCCTGACAAGAAGAGCCCAATTAGCGCTCTATTCGCTAGTATCGGATAGGGCGCTTTTTATTAGAACTAATAACGGCAGGCTTGCTTATTTTGAATTTTGAGAAATGAGCGTTAATTATTCCATTATTTGGCCTCATTGCGGAGCCTTTTTATGGAATGAACCTTGCGTACACGAAGAATATCGGATTCTTCGAAACAGAGGAGGGTGGAGACGTAACTTTTTCTGTGCGCAAGATCTGAGCATGTCACCATCCTACATTGATCTTCTAGAATGCAGGCAAAGCCTGCGTGCCTCCTCTGACTCACCGCAATGTTTTTTGAAGCTCTTCACAAAGGAGGGATCATGATGAAGACGCTCTCCAACAATTCTTCAACGTCATTAGCCAGCCTCTCTTACAAAATTCTCCCGATCCTGCTCATCTACGGACTTATCGCGGTCTTCTTTTTTTGCGCCGGCTGCAAGAAGAAAGAGTCGGGAGAATCCAAACCGGAGATCACGCTCCAGAATTTGGGTACCGCATATGCCAGTGAAATGAGGATCAGCAGAGAGTACTTGCTCTTCGCCCGAAATGCTGAAAAGAATCATTATAGTTCGGTAGCGGTCTTGTTTAGAGCGGCCTCGCGGTCGGAACAGATTCACGCAGAAATGGCCGCAGCATTGATGCGGAGCAAGGGGATGGAAGTGAAGCCCTACATTCCCGATTCAATCGCTGTGGGGACGGTTGCGCAGACCTTGCATTTGGCGATGAGCGACGAAGGACTCGAAACTGAGTCAATGTACCCCAAACTTCTTCACACCGCCGAACTTGAAAAGTTTCCTGAGGCTGTTGAATCGTTTCGAAAATCGATGAACGCCGATCTGCGGCACACCGAACTTTTCAAAAATATTCTCGATAAGGCGGCTTCCAGACAGGCAGGAGTGTATTACGTTTGTCCTTGCTGCGGATACATCATCACGTCGGAAAAAGTGGATGAGTGTCCGGGTTGTCATGAGAAGAAAGACAAGTTTGAGAAGATCTAGCAAGACTCCGGTGATCCGATCGCAAATTGGCGGGCGGGTCTAGGATATAGCGTTCGATCTATGAGGACGATCTGTGGCGGGTGTCGGCTGTTCGAACATCTACAGGGAGGCGTCCACTCATGTTCATCATCCAACCAAAAGACTTCGATACCCTCATCTCTGCTTTAAAAACACGTTCCTATCTCGTCATCGGTCCGAAGGTCAGAGACAACGCGGTCATTTACGACGAAATCGACGTAGCAGCAGATCTCCCGATCGGATTGACGGACGAACAGGACAACTCACGCTATCGATTGAAGCGATCCGCCGGCGGGCTTTTTTTTGATACTTCCGTCGGCCCCTATTCCTGGAAGCGGTATCTTTTCCCTTCCCGCGCAAAGATCATGAGCTTCATCAAGAGGGGCAAAGTACTCGAGCTTGAATCGGATGGCGCCGGCCAGGAGAAGAGGCAGTACGCATTTCTCGGTGTGCGTCCCTGCGAGCTGAGCGCGATGGCGCTTCAAGACCGGGTGTTCATGGGGGCTCAATTTGCGGACCGGGCTTATTCGGCCAAACGCAAAGGTGCGTTTATTGTCGCTGTGAACTGTACACGCAGCGGCGGCACCTGTTTCTGCGCTTCGATGGGAACCGGGCCTGGGGCCACCGAAGGCTACGATATTATACTCACGGAGCTTGTTGAGAACGATCGCCATTGCTTCCTTGCGGAGGTCGGGAGTGCACGGGGAACCGATGTGATGAACGATGTGACGCGTACGAAGGCGAGCGCTGCGGAAGTCCAACTGGCCCGCAACCTTGTCGCGGCAGCAAAGGGGAGTATGAAGAAGTCGATGAACGTGGCGGGACTGAGGGAACTGCTGGCGGAGAACGTCGACAGCGCGCACTGGGAAGAAGTCTCGCGCCGATGTCTCATGTGCGCTAACTGCACCCTCGTCTGCCCGACCTGTTTTTGCTCGACCGTTGAAGATACAACGGACCTTAGCGGAGAACATGCTGAGCGGTGGCGGCGATGGGACTCCTGCTTCACGATGGACTTCGCAAAAGTCACCGGCGGCAATTTCCGCCCGTCACCGAGAGCGCGGTACCGACAGTGGATCACACACAAGCTCTCGTGGTGGATTGAACAGTTTGGCACTTCGGGGTGTGTCGGCTGCGGCCGTTGCGTGACATGGTGTCCGGTGGGGATCGACATTACCGCGGAAGTGCGCGCGCTGCAAAGCAGCGGAGTTCACGCCGACGCTTAATTCCTGAGAGGAGTTATCTTATGGTTAAAGCAGACCTGACCGAGATGCTGTGCAAACATCCCTTCGTAGGGGAACTGCATGATCCCCACCTGAAGCTTCTTGTTGGATGTGCCAAGAATGTGCACTTCCGCGACGGGGAGTATTTATGTCACGAGGGAGAAGCTGCGGATCTTTTCTTTCTGATCCGGAGCGGCCGGGTGGCAATAGAAATTCACGCTGGGCATAAAGGCAAACGGCGAATCCAGACCATCGGGCCGGGTGAAGTACTCGGCTGGTCATGGCTGATCTTCCCTTACCGATGGCACTTTGACGGCTGCGCAGTTTCCGAGGTAAGTGCGATGGCGCTCGACGGGAAATGCCTGCGGAACAAATGCGATAAAGACCATGATTTCGGCTACGAAATGTTGAAACGTCTCGCAAATGTTTTTCAGAGCCGCATGGAGGCGACCCGCCTTCAGCTGCTCGATGTGTATGGAACTCGCTAAGGAGTTATGCCATGAAGCATATCGCGCTTGCCGAGGCCGACAGACTTGTTGATCCCATGATTCCGCAGATGATGTCCATCAAGAAGACCGTCTGGGAAACCGACGACACTTTTACCCTCCAACTGGAGAACGCTGTGTATGCAGATCCCGGATATTCTTTTTCTCCGGGACAGTTCAACATGCTCTACGTTTTCGGAATGGG
>CAYLMV010000051.1:0-13442 GCA_964384415.1 uncultured Chitinophagaceae bacterium
GGATCGCAGAAATGATTGCCGGCGAGGTCGATGAGATTCATCTCCGTCTTCTCGCTTTCGACGCCGACGATCGAGCCGTCGTCATCGACGCCGAAGAGGATGGTGCCGCCTTTCGTATTCGCGAAGGCGATTAACGCCCTGGCGATCTTCTCCGCCGACGAGATCTTCCTTTTGAACTCAACCTGGAAGCCTTCCCCGCTATCTATCAATTCCCTGACATCTTCAGCGTTCATCAGTATCCTCGCGCATTCATCCGTTCCAATATGATCATCGTCCGGCGTTCAACGTACTCAGAGGGCTGGTTGGGCTGGTGCCGCAGCGGGCTCGGAATAACAGCAGCCATCTGCGCAGCCTGGTCCCGCGTAAGGTTCGCGGCCGATGTTCCGAAGTATTTCTTTGCGGCAGCTTCTGCGCCGAAAACACCGTTGCCCCATTCAATCACATTAAGATAAATTTCGAGAATGCGTCTCTTGGACAGCATTCGTTCCATCCGTAAAGTAATGACGAGCTCCTTTAATTTTCGCAGCGGATCTTTTGAAGTGGAGAGAAATAAATTCTTTGCCAGTTGCTGCGAAATCGTGCTTCCGCCTCGCGCCGCTTTTCCTTCTTCAATATTCTTCTCGATCGATTCTTCCACCTCGTACCAGTCAACGCCGCCATGTTCATAGAATGTCCCGTCCTCGGCGACGATGACAGCATGGAGCAGGTGCGGGGAAATGCGCGAAATGGGAACCCATACCTCTTGCGCGTGAAAAGGCCTGCCGTTCTCCGATGCTTCGAGCCGGCGCTGCATCATCAACGCTGTCTGCTGCGGATTCTCTTTTTCCAGGTCCTGAAGACGAGCATTAGGCAATGACAGGTACTCGAGCATCAGAACAATCCCGAACACATACACGATCGCCCGAACCGGATGCGATTGAGTCCAGTGCACAAGAAGATCTACTCTCATCCTGACCCGCAATCTCCACGGATCGTCTTTTCCGCTTGCAGAACGGTTGTTCAGCATCCTTAGCAGCCCTGCGAATGCTTCGTTTGGTCGAGGAAGCTTTGAAGGATCAGCGCCGAGGCCATCGCATCGACTCTCCCCTTGTTTGTTCGACGCTGTTTCGGAGTCGTCCCCATCTGGATGAGAGTCTGTTGCGCTATCCGGGAGGTGAACCGCTCATCCCACGTGACCACATCTACTCCAAGGTTCTGCTTCAGGCGTTCGACAAAGGTGTCAACCTCTCTTGCCTTCATCCCTTTTTCTCCACGCAGAGTAAAGGGCATGCCGACGACGACCAGTCCAACGTCGTATTCCTGAGCCACGGCGGTCAGCCGTTCCAAAAGCTTCTGATCGTTTGAGTACGTGCCGACACTCTGCGCGATGATCCGCAAGGGGTCGCTCACGGCAACTCCCACTCGCACCGAGCCAAAATCGATCCCAAGGATTCTCTTATCCACTGGTGTCCTCAAATCGATCGACCTTCGTGATTCCTCGCAGGCGCTTCAGTCGCTCGACGATGCCGCTGAGGTGCTCGGTGTTCTTGACGTAAAGAATGAACTGCCCGTCAAAAAGCGAGTCTTTCGTAGCGATGTTGACGCTCCTGATATTCGTATTATTGAAGGTTGAGATGGCATGAGTAATTTCGTTGAGAAGTCCGGAACGATCCTGCCCCGACAGTTTGATGCCCGCGATGAAGTCGATATCGTTAGTCGGCGGCCAGGAGACTTCGACAATCCTTTCTTCGTCGTTCAAACGCAGCGAAGCAACGTTGCGGCAATTCTTCCGATGAATTTTCAATCCCTCCCCGGTGGTAATGAACCCCACGATCTCATCACCCGGAATGGGGTTGCAGCACTTCGCATAATTGTGCATGAAATTGTCGCTCGTACCGAAGATCGAAATCCCGCTCGTGATGCTCCGCGCACTCTTTACGAATCTGTCGAAGAGCACCGATGCACCGTCGATCCCCTTCGTCTCCTGTTCCCCCGCGGGGCGCTTCGTTTTTTCCAACAGGATTCCTATCATCGCTTCCGCATCGATCGCCTGATTGCTGATTCCGAGGTAGAAATCCTGAGTGTTGCTGATCTTCTGGAGGTGAACAAACTTTGCCAGCTCATCTTCGTTAATGTGGAGCTTCGCCTTTTTCACCCGTTTTTCCCATAGTTCCTTTCCCAGATCGATGTGCTTCCGCTCCTCCTCTTTGATCCAGCGCCGGATGGCCGACTTCGCCTTGTGTGTGACGGCGTATTTTTCCCAGTCGGCGTTCGGCGTCTGCTTCTTCGATGTGATAATTTCCACCTGATCGCCGCTCTGCATGATGGTATTCAGCGGTACGATTCGCCCGTTGACTTTCGCTCCGATGGTATGCGAGCCCACGTTTGAATGGATTTCGAATCCGAAGTCGATCGGCGTCGCCCCCTTCGGAAGAATCTTGATATCCCCCTTCGGCGTAAAGACATAAATCTCATCCTGGTAGAGATTGAGCTTGAAACTCTCCATGAGCTCCTTGGGAGTTTCATCGTCGCGCTGGTCGAATATCTCGCGAACCCAGTTCACCCAATTCTCGAGCTCTTTGTCGAGCGACGGAACATTTTCTTTGTACATCCAATGCGCCGCAACTCCGCGTTCCGCAATTTCATGCATCGACTTGGTCCGGATCTGCACTTCCACCATCTTCCCTTCAGGTCCGATCACCGTAGTGTGAAGCGACTGGTAGCCGTTCTTTTTCGGGATGGAAATGTAGTTCTTGAACCTCTCGGAGATCGGTTTGTAAATCTCGGAAACTATTCCGTAGACGGAAAAACATTTGTTGTCATCGCTCGTGTCGAGCACAATTCTCACCGCGAACATGTCGTAGATCTCTTCGAGCGGCTTGCTCCTCTTCACCATCTTGTTGTAGATGCTGTAGAGGTGCTTCGGCCTTCCCTCGACTTCGAAAACGTAGTTCTCTTCTTTCAGCTTGTTCTCGATCGGAATCGTAAATTTGCGGATATAATGCTCTCGTTCCCTTCGTTTTGATTTGATGGCGTGCGCGATGTCTTCATACTCTTTCCGGTGGAGGTGTTTGAAGGCAAGGTCTTCCAGTTCCCATTTTATCTTGGCCAAACCGAAGCGGTGCGCAAACGGGGCATAGATATCGAGGGTTTCCTTCGAAAGGCGCTGCTGTTTTTCGGCGGGCAGATACTCGAGCGTTCTCATGTTGTGAAGGCGGTCGGCAAACTTCACAATCATGACGCGGATGTCGTTCACCATCGAAAGAAGAAGTTTCCGGTAGCTTTCCGCCTTCGTGACCTCGTGACTGCGGAAAATGTCGGTGATCTTCGTCGTTCCGTCGACAATATCGGCGATCGTGTCTCCGAACTCCTGGCGGATGTCTTTGATACCGAATTCTGTATCTTCCGCGACGTCATGCAGCAGCGCACACGCCACGGAGACATCATCCAGCGCAATTTCCTTGGCAACGACCGTCGCCACTTCGTACGGATGGTAGAAATAGGGCTCGCCGGAGGCCCGGATGTCGTGCTTGTGCGCTTCGAGGCTGAACTCAAAGGCGCGAGTAATAAGATCTTCGTTCACCGACCGCAGGTTCTTTCTGCAAATGGCGAGAAGATCATCAAGCTTCTTTTTATACTTCGGCTGTACCATACACTATTTCTGCGATACCTTCCGTTTCGCTGCCGCCATTAGATCTCTTGCGGCATCGAGCTTCTTTCCGATATCGCGTTTTGTTTTTCCCTCAAGATCCGCATACCGCAATATCGCCGAGCATTCAGAGACAACCTCGGGATAATCTCTGTCCTCCATGGCGAATTGAGCCAGTTTCAGCCTGCAGGCCGATTCGTAGTAAGCGTTGCGCACCGGCGCATTGAGTACGCTCGCCAACAATTGCCTGACGGCCAACTTGATCGCCGCCGTGTCCCTGTTGGCCTCCCGTTCCACCACGCCGACCAGGCACCAGAGGAACGATCGGTTGTCCGGATATTGAGCGAGTCCTTTTCGGATGAAGCTCATCGCCTCGTCGTAGCGCCCTTCCTCCGTCAGCACCAGCGACAAACTGTTCATCGCGAGGAATTTTTCGTAGGTGGCATTTTCTGACGCTTTCGTCAGCAGTTCAATCCCGTCGTTCTTTCTGTCGCGCACAAAAGGGAGCCAGGAGAGGAATTCCGTCTTCTTGCTTCGCCAGTAGTAGTACGTCCCCAGTCCGCTCATGGCGTCATAAAATCCCGGATTTAGCTCGAGGCATCGTTCGAACATCTTTGCCGAATTCATGCCGTCGATGATAACGCTCGGCCAGTTGCCTCTTTCCGATTCGGAAAATGCCCGGTAGGACAATGCCGTTCCGGCGTAGTAATATCCCCAATCAGCAGAATCTTTTTTTTCTATCAGTCTGTCCGCAAGTGCCTCTCCTTCCGCGAGGAGGGAATCGAACAGGCTCTTCTCAAAACCGTCCTCGTAATCCGAGAACTCCGCCTGGACTGCGCCCGCAAGATAGAGGTAGCCCGCAGGGCTGTCGGGATATCTGGCGATGACCGTACGAAAGAGCGCTTTGGCAGCCGGATAGTCCTGCTTCAGCGTCTGGTCGATTCCGCCCGCGAGCATGCCCTGCATTGTTTCTGGCTGAGCTGCCTGGCCCGTCGCCTCAACCGAGAGACAAAATATCCCACAGAGTATCAAACGGATCACATTCACTCCGTTCCGAAAATTCTATCACCCGCATCTCCCAGCCCCGGAAGAATGTACCCCTTTTTGTTGAGCGTCCGGTCAAGGCTCGCGCAAAAGATATGGACATCCGGGTGATGATGCGTCACCATTTTCACGCCGGCGGGGGCCGCAACAAGGCATGCTATCCGAACGTTGCTCGCCCCCTTCTTCTTCAAAAACGTAATGGCAGCAGTGGCACTTCCGCCGGTGGCGAGCATGGGGTCAATAAGAATTACCAGCGACCGGGAGAGTTGACTCGGAAATTTTGAGTAATAGTCGACAGGCTGGAGCGTCTTTTCATTCCGGTAAAGACCCACGTGGCCGACGCGTGCCTCCGGAAGGACGTTGAGAAAACCTTCCACCATTCCGAGGCCGGCCCGCAATACGGGGACAATAACGATCGGCATCCGGAGAGCATACCCGGTCGTCCGCTCAAGAGGAGTACGCACCGAGAATTTCCTCAGCTCAAAATCCTTCGTCACTTGGAATGCCATCATGCCGGCGATCCTGGCGAGGATATGACGGAATTGATCGTTGGGAGTCTTGGCATCGCGGAGAAATGTTACGTCACGCCTGATAATGGGGTGATCGACGATTGTCAGATTTTTCATGTTCGTTTCCGGGTAAGGGGATTGCCCATGCGCTTCGTTCAATACCTGTCTCGGCTACAAGCGTTTCTTTATCTGCTGTGCACTGATATTGATTCCATCCCACAATGGGGCATACGTGGGTGTATAAATTAAATCAAATTGAGCGATTTCGTCAATCGAGAGTCCGTGCCTGATCGCCACAGCGAAAGTGTTGGCCCGAAGAATCGCGCCTGTCTCGCCTATTACATTGGCCCCAAGAAGCTTTTGGGACTTGCGATCGGCCACTAGCGTGATCTGCAGTTTGGCCGATTCAGGCATCATCCCCGGTTTCGAATATGCCTGGATCGTATGGGCGACGACATCGAAGGAAGCCGCCTTGGCTTCGTTGGAACTCATACCAACATGAGCAACCTCCTTCGCAAATACTCTCAGCCCGATTGCCCGAACAGCTCCCTTGAACTGGGCATTGCCTCCCGCCGCATTTTCGCCGGCAACCCAACCAGTCTTGCTGGCGGTCGTTGCCAACGACAAGTACATCGGCTTTTTGGTAATGATATTGCGGAGCTCGCAGCAATCGCCGGCGCCGTAAATGTTCTCAGCTCCCAATGCCCTCATCTTGTCATCCACAGAAATCCCGCCGAAATTGCCGACGTGAATACCCGCATCCTTCGCAAGTCTTGCGTTCGGCGCAACGCCGATGGCAACGATCATCATGTCCGTTTCAATTGTCCCATCCGGCGTCCCAACGGCAACGACATTTCCTTTCGCTCCGATACCCAGCCACTCAATCTTCGCGTTCGCGACAAAACTGACCCCGTGAGCGTGAATTTCCTCCAGGACGGCCGACTGTGCTTCCTCTTCCAGATTTCCCAGAGGGAGCGCGCTGTTGTGGAGCAGCGTCACATCAATTCCGCGGCGGGTCAACGCGTCGGACATTTCCATCCCGATGAACCCTGCCCCGACGATCACTGCTCGACGCGGTTTCTCATCATCGAGAAACTTCTTGAGAGCGTATGCCTCGTCCAGAGCTTTCACCGTAAAAACGTTTCTGCATTTCTCTCCCTCGATCCCGAGCGCCTTGGGTGTCGAGCCCGTTGCGATGATGAGCTTGTCGTAGTGTTCTGTGTTCGACTTTCCGGCGCGGAGATCCCGCACTCGCACTTCCTTTTTCGACGGAATAATTTCTTCGACAAGATGAAACGTTTTGGCTGTCACGCCCTTTTCACTCTTGAGTCTTTCGGGTGAATAGACGATCAGCTGCGATGCATCGGTGACCTCGTTGCTCATCAGATACGGAATTTCACAGATGCCGTATGAAATGTACTCGCCTTGCTCAAACATGAGCACATCGGCCTCCGGGTCCATCCGCTTCGCCTTGCTGGCAGCGCTCGGTCCGGCCGCCAATCCTCCGATGATAACGATGCGGCGATTCATCTGCGTTTCTTCCGAAATTGAAGGGAGAGCGGGACACCCGAGAAGCCCCAGTGTTCCCGAATCTTGTTTTCGAGATAACGTTTATACGCTTCGGTGATGAGCTGCGGTTCATTGGCAAAAAAAGTGAAGATCGGGGGAAGCGTCTTCACCTGGGTAACATAATTCAACTTTACGTCTTTGCCGGTCTTGGTGGACGGCGGGTAATGCTGGATGTCGGCAAGCAGCATCCTGTTGAGTTCGCTCGTTGTCACTCTCTTGGAGCGCTCGGCATGGACCTGCTTGGCCAATTCGATAAGCTTAAAGATCCGCTGCTTCGTTTTTGCCGAGATAAAGACGAGCGGGATATAGTCGTACATCCTCAGTTTCTCGCGGATCGCGTCTTCAAATTTCTTGGCGGTTGAATTGTCTTTCTCGATCAGATCCCACTTGTTCACGCCGATGATGGCGCCGCGGTTTCTCGCCACCACGGAGTCGATAATCTTCAAATCCTGTTTCTCAATTTCTTCGCTTGCGTCGAAGAGAACGATAGCCACGTTGCAGCGCTCAATGCTCTTCAAGGTCCGAACAGTCGAATAAAATTCAACGCTTTCATGCAGTCTTTTTTTCTTGATGAGGCCGGCGGTATCGATGAGCAGCAATTCTTCCCCGAAGTGTTTCAAAACCGTATCCACCGGATCACGCGTTGTGCCGGGCACGGGCGTTACGATCGACCGTTCTTCCCCGATGAGAGCATTCACGAGCGAAGACTTCCCGACGTTGGGCTTGCCGATCACAGCAAGTTTCAGCTGATCGTCTTCGACCTCAGGAGCGCTGCTGTCGGGAATTTGTTCCGTAAGAGTGTCAAGAAAATCGCCGATATTCCTCCCCCCCAATGCGGAGATGGAGACTGGTTCTCCGAGGCCAAGACGGTGAAAATCTGCAGCCTCGTACTCCGCCGATGCGCTGTCTACTTTGTTGACGGTGAGAACAATTCTTTTGTTCGATTTCCGCAAAATCCCGGCAATCTCCTTGTCGAGCGGAGTAACCCCCTCTTTTCCATCAACGACAAAGATAACTTCATCCGCTTCGTCGATCGCGATCTTGGACTGTTCTCTGATCGCTTTTTCGAAGACTTCTTCCGAACGGGGAATAAAACCGCCGGTGTCTATCAACGTGAATAGCTTGCCGCTCCACTCCGCCGTGGCGTAATGTCGATCCCGGGTTACCCCTGGCTGGTCGTGCACGATCGCATTCTGGGCGCCAAGGATGCGATTGAATAGAGTGGATTTGCCGACGTTTGGGCGGCCTATGATGGCAATGAGGTGATTAGGCATTATTCAAATGGAATTGCAGAAGCAGAAAAAACTCATATTCTCATCCACAGGATGAAAATCCGGACATTCTTGGTACAAAGTACGGAAAATCGGGTTGAGTTACAACGGAATGACAGACCAGAGGAAGGAAGAACGCAGGAGGGAAGGAAGAGGAAGGAAAAAGCACTGCATCGGTGTATTTGTATGGATTCAGTGCTTATAAGTAAAAAAAGTGAATCAGGATCAGAGATTAGCGTTACGCATGAAGCCCCGTACCAATCTGCCTAGCTGGTCAAATTCGATGAGAAATGCATCGTGACCGTGCGGCGAATCTATTTCGCGATACACCGAGTGAGGCAATTGCGAGGCAAGGAGTTTTTGTTCGTGCACCGGGTAGAGGACGTCGGAATTTATTCCTACGCATAACACCGGTATTTGGACTGACGCAAGGACCGTCGCAAGATTTTCCCTTCCGTATGCAACGTCGTGAAGATCCATCGCACGGGAAATATAGATGTACGTATTGGCATCGAATCGATCGACCAGCTTCTTCCCCTGGTAGTGAAGGTAACTTTCAATCTGAAAAAGGTTCGACGCCTCAAACCTCGTCGGCGAACCGCGGCCATTTGTCTTGATACGATCTCGATGAAAACGGTTCGAGAAAGAGACGTCGCTCCTGTACGACATCATCGCAACTTGCCGGGCGAGAGACAAGCCCCGTTCGGGCTGCCCATCATCATGGTAATCTCCATCCCGCCATGCCGGGTCATTCATGATTGCCTGACGGGCAATCTCGTTCAAACCGATGCACCAGGGAGAGTGCTGACTTGCCGTCGCGATCGGAATAATAGAACGGACAACCTCGGGGAACGATACTCCCCACTCCAGCGCCTGCATCCCGCCTAACGAGCCGCCGATCACCGTCTTCAATTCTCGAATTCCAAGATAATCGATCAATGCCTTTTGAAGACGCACCATATCGCGAACGGTCATCTGCGGAAAATTCATGCCAAATGGTTTTCCGGTTGCCAGGTTGAGAGACACAGGGCCGGTGGTCCCATAGCATCCACCCAGAAAATTGGAACAGACGACGAAATATTTCTTCGTATCGAGAGCTTTTCCCTCGCCGATAAACGAATCCCACCATCCTGCGCTTTTCGGATCTTCGCTCAGCAAGCCTGAAGCGTGGGCGCTTCCAGTCAGAGCGTGACAGACGAGGATGGCATTGTCGCGAGCGGAATTCAGCTCTCCGTACGTTTCGTACGCCACCGTTACGGAGTTCAGCGTTGATCCGCAATCCATTCGAAAAGGATCGGACTCCGAAAACAGCTGGACGCTTTTTGTCTCGACTATGTTTTCAATCAGTGCAGCCATAGGCTCCTCCACCGCCTCCCGTCTCCTCCTCGTTATGGAGGAGGCGGGAATTGGGGACAATTAATTGATGTCAGGCATGCACGGCAGTCTTCACCGCACGAAGCGCTTCATCAAAGTCTTCGAGGATGTCGTCGATATGTTCAATCCCGACTGACACACGGATCAACTCGGGCGTCACACCGGAATCGTGCTGCTCTTTTTCGGAGAGTTGTTGGTGTGTCGTCGAGGCCGGATGGATGACAAGCGTCTTCGCATCGCCGACGTTGGCCAGCAGACTCGAGAGCTTCACATTGTTGATGAACGCTTTGCCGGCTTCGATGCCTCCTTTAATTCCGAAAACGATAATCGAGCCGAATAAACCGGCGCGGAGGTACTTCTTTGCATTCGCGTGGTACGGGTGATTCGGCAATCCAGGATACGACACCCATTCAACCTGGGGATGACGCTCGAGCCATTGTGCGACTTTCAGCGCGTTCTCATTGTGACGCTCAACCCTAAGGGAAAGAGTTTCTAATCCCTGGAGGAAGAGAAACGAGTTGAACGGACTGAGGCAGGGTCCGATGTCCCGCAATCCCTCAACACGGGCACGAATGGCGAACGCGATATTTCCAAATGGGCCGGCTGAACCGAAAACGTCCCAGAACTTCAAGCCGTGGTATCCCGGACTTGGCTCGGTAAATACCGGAAACTTGCCGTTGCCCCAATTGAATTTGCCGGAGTCGACGATGACCCCTCCGATCGACGTGCCATGGCCGCCGATCCACTTTGTCGCCGAATGGACAACGATGTCCGCACCAAACTTGATAGGCTGCGCAAGGTAACCGCCGGCGCCAAAAGTGTTATCGACGATCAGGGGAATGTTGTTTTCGTGCGCGACTTTTGCTATCGCTTCAAAGTCCGGGATGTTCAATCTCGGGTTTCCGACAGTCTCGATATAGAGCGCTTTCGTATTTTTGTCGATCAGCTTTCGGAAATCCTCCGGCTTATCTCCTTCCACAAATTTCACGTTGATGCCTAACCTCGGGAAGGTGACTTTGAACTGATTGTACGTGCCGCCATACAGGTTGCTGGTCGAGACAATATTATCGCCCGCCTGTGCAATGGTTGTGATAGTCAAAAACTGCGCGGCCTGACCCGAAGAAGTCGCGACTGCTGCGACTCCCCCTTCGAGAGCTGCGATACGTTCTTCAAAGACCGCTGTTGTCGGATTCATGATGCGGGTGTAAATATTCCCGAATTCCTGCAGCCCGAATAAGGCCGCGGCGTGCCCGGCATCGTTGAAGTTATACGACGTGGTTTGGTAAATCGGAACTGCCCGCGACTTCGTGGTCGGGTCGGGCGCTTGTCCCGCATGCAGCTGTAACGTTTCAAAACGGTAATGTCTAGCTTTTCCGTTGGTAGCCATGTTGCTCCTCCAGTGATAATGTATACGATGATGTGCACGAGAGTCGTGTAACCTCGTGTGCACGTTATAATTGAGATTGAATGTTCAGGGTAAGAACTAGACTACTGAGGGGCGACAACAGAGAAAATTGCCAACGAAGTACGCCGACAGATGCTCCAGCACCCGCCTGCATGCGTAGAAGAGATGTAGGTTGAAAACGTTCATTATAGGGGATAAAATGAAAAAACCTCTTTGGAAGACGCCCAAAAGAGGTTGTTGACTGAAAGACTCTTGAGTTCATCTTCTTCCGGGCTCAAAGCCCGGAACAGAAATTAGCACCTGTCGTTCCGATGTGAGCGGAACCGGTTGCTGTGGCTTCGTAGGGTCTGTCCCTCCACCACTCGCGATGAAATATTATGTCAAAGATACAACTGTTAATAATATAACATAATCCTAAATTTTGTCAAGTCCCCGCGGGGATTTTTTTACAGCTCGTTCCTCAGGTCGATTTTGCGCATTTTTTTGACCTCTCCGCGCCCTTTCTTATGAACAAGCCGGGATTCAATTGAACTCCGCGTCACCCTCGTGGGGACCCGTGATTTCTCGGGGCGCAGAGCCCGTTTGAGCACATCGACGAATCTCTCGATCGCAGTCTGCTTATTCTTCCACTGACTTCGCGATTCCTGGGAGACGATGCGAAGTGTTCCGTCATAGCTCAGCCGGGATCCGAGCTTCTTCCTCGCTATTCCTTTCGAGTCCGGGTCCATGGAAGAATGGACCAGATCGAATAGCAGCTCAACCCGGGTGGAGACACGATTGACATTCTGTCCCCCCGGACCGCCGCTCCGTGAAAACCGGAACCGGAGTTCGGTGATGGGAATCTGAACACGGCTGTTGATGTAAAGAGTTTCCATGCTCTGGCATCACCTCGAAGTCTGCGGAGATCCCACGGGCTTCAGCCGAAGCCATCGACTGCCACCACCCGGAGTGTTCGGTGGAATCATCTCGCCGCACGACCTACTCGAGGTGCAGCGCGTCCTTCTGGCCGATGTAGCTCACGACGTCCTCGCCTCCGTCAACTCCTATCACGTTGCCGGAGATAAAATATGCATCTTCATGCGAGAGAAGGACAATAGCTTTTGCAACATCTTCGGGTGTCGTGTTTCGCATAGCCGGACTTTTTGCCTGGGCAACTTTGAGCATCATCGTTGCACCCGGTATTTTTCTCAGCGCAGCCGTATCGGTTACGCCAGCCATAATGGCATTGCAGGTAATACCGTACGGTCCTAGGTCGAGAGTAAGCTGGCGGATGTAGGACTCGAGCGCGGCCTTTGCCGCCGAGACAGCGCCATAGTTGGGGAGCTGGGAGTGCCCGCCTGAACTGGTCATTGCGTAGACTCGTCCCCCCTTTTTCATCAGCCCCGCATTGAACGCTGCCTGCGTCCAATAGACAAGCGAATTGGCCATCACATCCATCGTCATTTCGACCTGCGCCTGGGTCATCTGTTCTTTCGGATCCTTGGCGACCAGCGGACGCAGCGTTCCAAAAGCAAGCGTGTGCATCAACACCTTCAGGTTCGACTCCGCGCTGGATTGGAATTCTTTTGCGAGGCCGTCGACGACTTCTTTTCGTTTTTCCGGGTCTGAAGCGTTCACGTTGAAAAATAGCGATCGCACGCCAAGGGCATCGACTTCTTTCTTTACACGCTCAGCATTGGGCAGTGTGAGAGCTCTGTCGAAATGGACGCCGCAGATATTCATTCCATGGCGCGCCAGTTCGATCGCAGCCGCACCGCCGAAGCCGCTCGACGCCCCCAGGATGAGCGCCCAATCGGTTTTCTTGAATTTGAAATCGCTTGCCACGTTGAATCCCTCAGATATTGTTGATGAAAGTTGTCATTCAATGCACGTACGATTGAAACAAGGCGGGGCCATCCCCTCCCGTTCACTCGACTGTAACGCTCTTTGCAAGGTTTCTAGGTTGATCGACATTGCATCCGCGCTTGACCGCTATGTAGTAAGCCAGCAGCTGCAAAGGTATAATGTTCAGTATCGGAGATAGAAAATCGACAGTCTGAGGCACGCGGATGACGTGTTCCGCAAATCCCTGGATTGCCGTATCGTTTTCGTTGACAACCGCGATGATCCTTCCCCGCCGCGCTTTCACTTCCTGAATATTCGAGATAATCTTTTCGTAGGTATTGTCCTTCGATGCGATGACCAGCACCGGCATGTTCTCGTCGATCAGTGCAATCGGGCCGTGTTTCATCTCTGCCGCGGGGTATCCCTCAGCGTGGATATAGGATATCTCTTTCAACTTCAGAGCCCCTTCGAGTGCAACCGGGAAGTTATATCCTCTTCCAAGATAAAGAACGTTCACTTTGTCCTTCAGCTCTTCGGCAATCATTTCAATGCCGCTGGTGTCGCTGAGTATCGTCTCTACTTTCGCCGGCAGTTCGAGAAGAGCTTCGCCGATTTTCCGCCCCTCCTCCACAGACAAACCGCGCTGCCGTGCGATCATCAGTGTGATGAGGGAAAGAACGACGAGTTGAGAGGTAAAAGCTTTTGTCGATGCAACTCCGATTTCGGGACCGGCGTGGATATAGACGCCGGCCTGGCTCTCGCGTGCGATCGTGCTTCCTACGACATTACAGATACCGAAGACTGCCGCTCCTTTTTGC
>CAYLMV010000051.1:13542-27974 GCA_964384415.1 uncultured Chitinophagaceae bacterium
CATGGAGTTCCGGATCGTCTCCGGCTGCTCCATGATCTCTTTGAGCATGAAATGGTCGTAGCCCCCTTTTTCAATCTCTTCGAGCTCGATCGTTACCTCGTGAACTTCCTTTTCGATGTCTACATTGTCTATCGTTTTTGTTTCGAAGGAGTCCTTGGTAAGAATTGCAATTTCACCATCTTCTAAATAGACCACATTGCGCGTGTGAGCAACGATTGCAGCCGCATCCGACGCAACGTAATGCTCTCCATTGCCAATGCCAAGAAGCAACGGACTTCCTTTGCGGGCCACGATAATCTTGTCCGGTTCGGTGGATGAGACGACGGCAATCCCGTATGTCCCTTCTACTTGGCGCAGCGCAAGCCGTACTGCGGTAGCGAGATCCCCGCTGAAGTTCTTCATCTCCTCAACGAGGTGAACGAGAACTTCAGTGTCAGTTTCCGACACGAAGCGATGTCCCGAACTCTCTAACTTCGTTCGTATGGAAAGGTAGTTCTCAATAATCCCATTATGAATGAGAGCAATTTCATTCTTGCAGTCCGTGTGGGGATGGGCGTTAATATCGCTTGGCGCACCGTGAGTCGCCCATCGCGTGTGTCCTATCCCCGCGGTGGTATTGAGCCGGAGATCGGGAATCACCCGTTCCAACTCCGATACCTTGCCTACTTTTTTGTAGACATGCAATTTCTTATCGGCGATGAGGGCGATTCCCGCCGAATCATATCCACGGTACTCCAAACGCTTCA
Organism: uncultured Chitinophagaceae bacterium; assembly: GCA_964384415.1. Lineage (GTDB taxonomy): Bacteria > Bacteroidota > Ignavibacteria > UBA10030 > UBA8401 > JAGVPT01. The sequence goes on from CAYLMV010000051.1 coordinate 14,289, forward strand.
ATCCGTCAATAAGGATCGGAATTGGATTTGCAGGACCGATGTAGCCAATTATACCGCACATAGTGTTCTCGCTACTTATCGAACAATACCGATCACACCCATCATACGTCCGGAATTGATGCCGTCGCGTCGATGAGAGTGGTAACGTTCGTTTTCATGAATCGTGCAGCCTTTGTGTTGTTCGATGTTCTCCGGCGATATTCCGGCACTCTGGAATGCACTCGTTATCGATCCCTTCAAATCTACCTTCAATTTGCCTTCGCTTGCTTCAGTGACAAACCTGGGATCAAAAAGACTTGCCACTTCCCTCCCTACTTCATAGCAGCACTTACCGGCTGCCGGACCAATGAACGCAACAAGGTCCCGGGGATTCGTTCCAAATTCCGATTTCATCAGCGAAACAGCGTTTGCCGCGATCCCGGAACTCGCCCCTCGCCATCCCGCATGTACTCCCGCCGCAGCCCGCATCACCGGGTCAAACAAAAAAATCGGAACACAGTCCGCAACACTGATTGCTATAAACACGCCAAGTTCCGCAGTGGCCAACCCGTCACAATTCTCGTAGCCGCCCCATGTCGCAATCGATTTTACTGCGGCGGAATGACATTGCATTGGAAATGCCAATTCGTCCAGTCCGATATGCAGAGCGTCAAAGAAACGACGTCGGTTCTCGATCACGTTGACTTTGTCGTCTCCGACGTTGAAACTAAGGTTCAACCCAAGGCCGCCGGGGCTCACGCCGCCGTTGCGGGTGCTCATCCCAAAGACAATTTGACGATACCGGGAAAGGATTTCGGAGCGAATAATCTCCATGGACGAATCAGTATCGTCAAAAATGGACTGAAAATCAAATTCCAGCTCAACCTACAGGATACATCCGGCAAGCAGCAGGAGCCGATACCTGTGAACGCTGAAGCGTTACTCCAGCTTCGACCGAGTGTTGCGGCAATTCCATCGAACAAGGCGATAAATCAGACAAAGAGTGCTTTACCGTGGTTATAGATGCCAATTGCCTTCCCCTTCAACTCTCTGCCGTGAAATGGAGAATTCTTGGACTTGGATTTGAACACGCCGGTATCAACCCTCCATCGGGCTTCGGGGTCTATGAACGTAAAATTGGCCGGATTTCCTTCCCGAATATCGAGGTTTCTGCCGATGATTCTCCGCGGATTGGTGGAAAATTTCTCGATCAGCTGGTTCATCGAGATGATGCCGGGAGCCACCAGTTCAGTTATTGCCAGGCCGATGGCTGTCTCCAATCCAACAATGCCGAACGGAGCCTGAAGGTAATCGACTTCCTTTTCATCCAGGGAATGCGGCGCATGATCCGAAGCGATCACATCGATCGTCCCGTCCCTCAGACCATCCTTGATCGCATCGACATCCGCCTGAGTTCTTAGCGGCGGATTCATCTTGGAATTGGTGTCGTACGAGCGGACCAGATCATCCGTCAACGTAAAGTGGTGAGGCGTCACCTCGCACGAGATTGCCACATGTTTCATCTTTGCTTCGCGGACCAGTTTCACCGATCCCTGAGTGCTCAGATGGGCCACATGGTAGCGCGACTTGGTATATTCGGTGAGGAGGATGTCTCTGGCGATCATGATCTCTTCCGCAACGGAGGGTATTCCGGGCAGACCCAATTCCGTCGCTACGAATCCCTCGTTCATCACGCCTCCATGAAAGAGCGAGGGCTCTTCACAATGCTGAATCACCGGCACCCCGTACATCCCTGCGTACTCAAGAGCGCGCCGCATGATCTCTGCATCGTACACCGGAGCCCCGTCATCGCTCAGTCCGACGGCGCCAGCCTGCACAAGTTCCGCAATCGACGACAATTCTTTACCGGCTCTCCCTTTCGTGACGGCGCCGATAGGATGCACGTCGACGATACCGCCATTCACGCTCGCACCCTGCGATTGCACAAATCGAACAATCGACTCGTCGTCGATTGCAGGATTCGTATTCGGCATGCAGCAGACGGCGGTGAAACCCCCGTGCGCAGCAGATAAAGTGCCGGTCGCGATCGTTTCCTTGTGCTCGAAGCCGGGCTCGCGTAAATGGACATGGATGTCGATAAATCCCGGTGTAACGATTCTTCCCTTCAGATCCGCCGTCTCGCAGCCGGATGGCGCCGGTATCGTAGCGCGCATCGAATCGACAATCCCGTCAACGATGAGGATATCCCGAACGTCGTCTGTTTTTGTGGAGGGATCGATATACCGGCCTCCTTGGAGTAAGAGTTTTTTTGACATGATGCCGTAGGATATTATGCGTTTTCGATTGAAGAATTAGTTAACTGCGCCAAGGAGATACAACACAGACATTCTCACCGCCACCCCGTTCAGCACCTGATCGAGGATCACGGAATGCGGGCCATCCGCAACATCTGCAGAGAGTTCCACGTCGCGATTGATCGGCCCCGGATGCATGATGGTAATAGGGTGATCGACCCGGTCAAGCCGCTCTTTTGTCACTCCGAAAAAGCGGTGGTACTCTCGCAACGACGGGAACAAACCCCCGGACTGCCGCTCCATCTGAATGCGCAAGACATTCAATGCATCCACATTGGGAAGAACATCATCGATGCGATGGTACACCTTCACTCCCAGCCTTTCAATTTCCTTTGGTATAAGCGTTGCCGGTCCGCAAACGGAGATCGAGGCGCCCATCGTTCTCAAACCGTAAATGTTGGATCGCGCTACCCGGCTGTGCGTGATGTCCCCGACGATGCAGACACGCAAACCTTCCAGGGATCCGAATTTTTCTTTGAGCGTATACATGTCCAACAGCGCTTGCGTCGGATGCTCGTGGCACCCGTCTCCCGCGTTGAGGATCGCCGCTTGCACGACCCGGGTAAGAAATTGCGGAGTCCCCGCCGCAGCGTGGCGGATGACAACCATATCGATCTTCATCGCTTCAATGTTCCGAGCCGTGTCTTTCAGCGTTTCGCCTTTGCTGACGCTTGATCCGGATGCCGAAAAATTTACAACGTCGGCAGATAACCGTCGCTCGGCAAGCTCGAAGGAGATTCTGGTGCGTGTTGAGTTCTCGAAAAAAAGATTGACGATTGTTTTTCCCTGCAGTGTAGGTACTTTCTTGATCGGCCTGCCGAGAATTTCCTTAACGAAACAGCCGCATCGAGAATTTTCTCAATATCTTGCTTCGGCATTCCGTCAAGTCCGAGGAGGTGACGCGATGAGAGACCCATGAACTGCCCTCTTACGTTTTTAGGGGTTGATTGGAAGCAGAAACACGGCATCTACGCCGTCGACTTCTGTCATCTGAACTTTAATTTCCTCCGCCAGAGAGGTTGGAACATTCTTTCCGACAAAATCCGCCTTGATCGGCAGTTCCCGGTGCCCGCGGTCAATGAGCACGGCAAGCTGGATGGATGCCGGTCTTCCGATATCCATTAAGGCGTTGAGAGCTGCCCGCACCGTTCGGCCGGTGAAAAGGACATCATCGACGAGGACAATATCTTTCCCGGCGACGTCGTAAAGGATATCCGTTGTGTTCAGCCGCGGCTGCTCCAGCTTGCCTCTCAAATCATCGCGGTAGAGCGTGATGTCGAGCGTCCCCATCGGGACGGCGATTCCTTCCATCTGGAGAATGGCGGCGGCGATGCGACGGGCAAGATACTGACCCCTCGTCCGGATGCCGACCATTCCGATCGAGTTCGCTCCTCGATTCCGTTCAACGATTTCGTGGGAGAGACGGCTCACCGTGCGGGTGAAGTTTTGAGCATCGAGTATTGGCTTAGGATCATTCATGTTGAGCAAGCCCTTCAATGGGGTACAAAGAAAAACCTCTATCCCTGGAGGAATAGAGGTTCGCTGATATTGTAAATCCGGTTCGGCTTTTTGATGTCGTCATTTCCTTTCCTATCTCACAGGATAGAATTAAAGGATCAAATTTCTACTTAGACGGTACGCATATTTTGGATGAAAAGCAACGCGACGGCCGAGGAGTCTCGGCTTCACAAAAACGATACGATCCCAGACGGCATTGTCTTTTATTGTGTCCTCAGTTGATTCATCCAGTTCTCGTCGTGAAGTTCATCACGATGAGTCGAATGGAGCAACACGTAATCAGAGAATCCGGACCGGTCCCCGAACACGAAAATCACCCCTCCCTGAATCGAATTGTACGTCCAGATTTCATATGGTTTGATATCCGCCTCATCGGCGTGACGCTCAACTTCGTCGGGAGGTCCATACACGACAAAGACGCGCCCTCGATCGGACTTCCACCCATCCCGGAACGAATTCTTGAAATGCTCATTCGCATAGTCAATCCGCTTGAAATACTCCGTCTTCATCGGATTGTCGAGAGTGGCAGGGTCGTCATCTCTCCTGTTCCAGAACTCGAAGAGCAGCTTTCGCTTGGCTTCAACGCCCGTGACGCTCTTGAACCGAACGCTCTCGTCTTTTGTCGCCAAGTAGCGCACTTCGGCTATCTGCAGGTCCAGTTCCGCCTCCGTCATCGTCGCATATTCACTCGCAAGCACCGATCCTTGAGTGCCGGCGGTCATCGAATCGATGGGAAGCGACGGATTGTAGACGAAGAATTTTTTCGACGAGGAGTACGAAGTATTGTCGACTGAGTCGATCACGGTAAATTTGAATGTATAGGAACCGGTTCGCAGCGTGTTAACCTTTACCACTCCCACCTCGACACTCGATTCGTTGATCCGGCTTCTCGGCTTTTCGCGCGTCAGGACATCCGCTCCCACCGAGTTTGCCACCGATATCTTTGTGTAGTAGAAAGGCGATGTCTTCTTCAGAAGGTTATAGACTTCGAGGTAGTAGAAAAGCACCGGATCGCCCGTCCCAAAAACTCTGGTAGGATTTGGTTTTGCCTCGTAGGTATTCTTGATAAACCTGCCCGCCGAGTCTTTGCCCACCGAAGAAATCGAACTGCACAGCTCAATGTCGCTCAGAGCGATCTGATTGCGGTCAAGCGCTTTAAGGTCCAGCGCAGCCGAAAAGCTGTCACGCTGAGCCGGGAAGGCGCGGTTCGTTCCCACCAGGTACATTCGATAGATGTCGGGCCTCAGGAAGAACCCCTGCACGTCCACATACATTCGAGAAGTGCTCAGCAATGTCGAATCATCCGTTGTGAACGGAATTCTCCACTTGTTGCGCGCAACGATCGAGTCGTTCGCCGATCGTTTGAAATAAACGTCCATGATGACTTCGCTCCCCCACTCGTTGCCCGAGTGCACAAACGTCAACTTGGAGACGTCGAACGAATAATATACCTCCAAATAGAGCGACGTCGAATCGCCGCGGAACCTGGCCAAATCCGCACCGATATGAAACCGATTTTGTGCTCCGGATGTTTGGGCGACGACCAGCACCATACATGCTGCAATGACGCTCAAAACCGGGTAATTTCTTTGACTCATCTTTTTGCCTTTCGAATGCTTGATGAATATAAATAAGCACGGGCTCTTATTCAATCAAAACCGAAATTATCTTGATCTCTTCTGGCGTGCCTGGCCGTGTTCTTTCGTGAGTCTCTCCCCGAATGCAATGCCCTAGACTTTTCGAACGAAAGGAATTGCCAATACCGGCGGGGATACCTTTGTCGCAGAGTCGAGACGCGAGGGAAGTACTGGATTTCTTCGATGATGAAGAAAACCTCCTCTCTCTGGATCACGCGTCGACATCCTTTACCCAGAGGACCAGAATCCCGCCGAGAATCATTGAAGCGCCTCCGAGGACGAGCGCATAGATAGCCTCATTTCCCAGAAGCGTCTTCATCACATACCCGAGAATTCCTGCGGCAGTGATCTGGGGAATAACAATGAAGAAATTGAATATCCCCATATAGACCCCCATTCTCGCCGGAGGCAGAGACCCGGCAAGAATCGCATACGGCATTGAAAGAATGCTTGCCCACGCCAGGCCAATTCCCACCATTGGAAGGAGCAGCACAATGGGGTTATGAATAATCAAGAACGAGATGAGGCTCGCTCCTCCGCAGAAAAGACTCGCCATATGAACGGTCTTTCTGCTCGTCTTCCTCGCGATGACCGGCAGCAAGAATGCCGCCAGCGCCGCAAACCCATTGTAGGCAGCAAAGAGAACTCCGACCCAATCCGCTCCCTGATTGAAGAGCGATGTCGTCGGATCGGACGTGCCATAAATATGGCTCGTTACCGCCGATGTTGTGTAGATCCACATCGCAAAGAGCGCAAACCACGAAAAAAACTGTACCACGGCAAGTTGGATCATCGTTCTCGGCATTTCCTTCATGCTCAGAAATATGCCTTTGACGAGTTCCATCCAGCCGTGATGCTCTCTCTTCTCACGCTTGAAATTTTCAAGATTCTCCGGCGGATATTCCTTAGTGCGAAAAACTGTCCAGCTTACCGCCGAGATGAACGCAGCCGCGCCGGCATAAAACGAGTAGAGAACGGAACTAGGGATTTGTCCTTTTGGTGCAACGTTGCTGACACCGAACCAGTTCGTGAAAACATAGGGCAAGGCCGACGCGATCACGGCGCCGGTGCCTATGAAGAAGCTCTGAACTGCAAACCCTGTCGTTCGTTGGTTGGATGGAAGCAGATCTGCGACCAGTGCGCGGAAGGGTTCCATTGAGATATTGATCGAGGCATCGAGGATCCATAACATTCCTGCAGCGACCCACAAGACGGGAGAATTTGGCATGACGATTAACGCCGCCGTTGCAAGAATGGCTCCGGTGAGGAAGTATGGTCTTCTTCTGCCGAGCCGGTTCCACGTCCGGTCGCTCAGGTAACCAATGATGGGTTGAACAAGAAGGCCTGTCGTGGGCGCCGCAATCCAGAGAATCGGGATGTCTGAGAGGTTGGCTCCCAACGTCTCAAAAATTCTGCTGACGTTGGCGTTCTGCAGAGCAAAACCGAATTGGATTCCGAGAAATCCGAAACTCATGTTCCAGACTTGCCAGAAACTTAACCTGGGTTTTTCCATTTGTGTTTTGACGATTTAGTGAACGATAGGGAAATCAATGTCGTGAATGATTGCTGCATCGCGTGAATTCTGCCGACGAATCGCCGGGATTAGCCTTTTACACTCCCCAGCGTCAAACCGGAAACGAGCCATTTGCTCAACGATAAAAAAAGAATGACAACTGGAATTGTCACGATGAGTGATGCCGCGCCGTAGAGTCCCCATTCTGACCCCATATTGGATTCGAACGACTTTAATCCCAACGGAAGCGTCCACATACGCGTGTCCTGCAGGATTTGCGCCGCGACAACATATTCTGTCCACGCGGACATGAAGGAAAACAAAGCGGTGATCACAAGCGCCGGAGAGGCAAGCGGCAGGATGATCTGATAGAATGTCTGGAACTGATTACACCCGTCTATGCGCCCGGCTTCCTCGAGGCTGGTCGGAATAGTATCGTAGTATCCCTTCATCTGCCAGACGCAAAACGGAAGCGCGGTGGCCGAGTACATAATGATGATACCAAGATAGGAGTTGATGAGATGCAATTTGACGAGCATGATGTACATCGGCAACAACAGCATCGTGGCCGGAAACATCTGTGTAACGAGGAGGCTGAGGAGAGCTATCTTTTTTCCGATGAACTTGAATCGCGAGAAGGCATAACCGGCAGTTGATGCGAGCATCACCCCGGTGAGAGTGACCACAAACGCCACGAGCGTGCTGTTCATCAGCCAGAGGCCGAACGGGCGTTCAGTGAAGAGAGCCTTGTAATTTCGCAGCGTTGCGTCTTTCGGGATAATCTCCAGCGAGGTTGACAGTAGCCGGTCGGCAGGCCTCAGTGAGACCGTGAGAATCTGAGAAACGGGATAGATCGCGATGATACAGAAGAGGGCCAGGATGGCGTACGTTGCCGCGATCCTGAAATACGTTTTCTTCTTTTCTTTTATCATTAACTCTTCCGCCTTTAGTACGCCGCCTCGGTGGCCTTTGTCTTCCGCATAAATGTCAGGCTAAACACAAGGAGAATAAGGAAAATAATCATCGATAGTGCAGCGCCGTACCCGTACCGGTAGAAATTGAACGCCGCCTTATACACGAATGAGACAAGAAGATGCGTTTGATCCGAAGGCTCCCCTGCGTTGCTCACAAGCCAGACGATATTCAGGTTGTTGAAGGTCCATATCGTCCCGAGCGTGATGGCAGGAACCATGACGGGGCGGATCAACGGTATTGTGATATTCTTCAGCTTGTGGAGCCATGATGCCCCGTCCATTTCAGCGGCTTCGTACAATTCGTGCGGGATGCTCTGCAGCGCCCCGAGGGCGATGATCATCATGAACGGATAGCCGAGCCAAACGTTCGTGATGATGACGGCGACAAATGTTTCGAACGGACTCTTCAGCCATTGGACGGCCGGCAGCCCAAGCCAATGCGTGAGCATGAGGTTGATTGACCCGTACTCGTAGTTGAACATCCCGCGCCAGGTGAGTGCAACAATGAGCTGCGGAACGGCCCAGGGGAGAACGAGAATCGTCCGGAAGACCGCCTTCCCCCGGATTTCTTTCTGATTCAGAAGGAGAGCGAGAAACACTCCGAGGACAACATGGAAGAAAAGATTGACGATTGTCCAGATGATTGTCTTAACAAAGACGCTGTAGAAATTAGGCTTCGACTCCTCTGTGAACACGTTTACGTACTGCTTCAATCCGACAATATGCCAATCCCTGATATGGGCAAGGCTCATGTTGGAGAGTGAGATGACGATGTTGAAAATGAACGGATAGATTACAACACCGATGAGAACCAGGAACGCTGGAGCCACAAGGAAAAAGATGAACGCCTTCCTTTTCAGGAGCTGTCTTGTCATTCGTTCATCTCTTTGATTTTCCGAATCGCATCGCTCTGCATGTCGACCGCCGCTTGTTCGGGAGATTTGTAACCTCCAAGTACCGCCTGGTAGCTGGGCCTCATCGCGTCCCATATAGCGCGGAGCTCCGAAACGACGGGCATCGGCCGCCCATGTTCGATGGCAATTTGCGAGTTCCTCATGATATCGTTCGTCTTGACAAAATCGCTCGCAAGAACGCTCTTCTTCGTCGGCATCGTATGAAGAATCTTTGCTGCCTCAAGCTCGTTCTCGTCAGAAGTAAGAAACTTTATCAACTCGATCGCCCATTTCTTTTTCTCATCACTGATGTTTGCGTTGAGTGAGAATCCCTTGGGAGCCACCATCGTCCCGCACCAAAGTCCGGTCTTCGTGATTTTCGGGAGCGGGGCAACACCGAAATCGATGCCGGCCTTTTCGTATCCGGACCATGACCAATCGCCATTGATGATCATCCCCACTTTCCCATCTTTAAAAAGACCGTCGGCAATTTCGTAGTCTGACTCATTTGGAATAATTCTATACTTATCGCGAAGGTCCTTGATGAATTTCAGGCCATCGATAGTCCCCCGATTATTCAATGTCGGCCTGCTGCTGTCATCCATGATCCAACCGCCGTAGCCGGTCATAAAGGGAATGAAGAAGAAGGGTTCGGTATAATTCCATGCAAGGCCGTATTGATCCGGCCTGCCATCTCCATCAAGGTCCCGCGTGAGGCTTTTGCCGATATCGATGAGTTCTTTCTCGGTCGTCGGCGGCTTCGGGACGAGCTTCTTATTGTAGACGAGCGTCAAATGATTGCCGAGCTTGTCGGCAATCTGATAAAGATGGCCTTTGAAATAGGTCAATGCTTTTGGATCAAACTGGTCAAGGTAGGATTTATCAAAGAGTTTTTCGAGAGGTAGAATGATATCCATGATCTGGAACGGTCCCACCTGATCAGCCGGTCCGTACACAATCTCCGGTCCCTGTCCGGCGATCGCCGCGATTATAAAACCGGACCGAAGGGTCTCGGTTTCCTTGAAGAGCTGCTCAACTTCAACCTCAGGATGCAGTTTCATGAACTTTTCAATCTGAGCCTGGAGCACAATGCGGATGTCGATCCGATCCTGGTGCCAGATTGTAATCCGGATTTTGGAATCCTTATTATCTCCGCACCCGGATAAACTGAAGAAGATCGGGGCGACGGCAAGGAGAAAGATAGCAATTGTTCGTGAAGAGACCGCCTTCATCTTCCACACCATTCTGAAACCGCGAGCGATCAATGTGCCCCCTGGGCGATGAATGGAGCTGCTTTCTTCCTGTCCTCTTCTTTTACGAACGACCAGAAGAAAGCAGAGAGAGCCAGGCTAATCCCGCTGATGATGAAGATAATAGCTTTATCGGCCGCATTCTGGATGAACGTTCCAAGTCCAAGACTGACAAAAAGCTGAGGCAGAACCACCGAGAGATTAAAAATCCCCATAAAGAAACCCATGCGGCTTTTCGCCACAAACTCAGACATGATGGCAAACGGCAGGCTGACGATAGCACCCCACCCGATCCCGACAACCGCCATTAACGCATAGAGCGTCCACGCCGATTTGCCAAAGAGAACGATAAGGAAGTAGCCGAGCGCCATGACCGCCACACAACCGAGATGAGTTTTCACACGGCCGATTTTTTCCGCGATCGGTTCCAGCACGAAGCCGGGGAGGATGAAACCGACGGTGTTCAATATCGCGAATGACACTGCAATAATTTGACCTGATAGCTGCGCAGAGCCGCCGGCATCCGACGTGAGTTTTTGCTGGATGTATGCAATGATGTAAACAAACATGGTTTGAACGCCGATCCACGAGAAGGCGTGCGCCAAATAGAGACGAATCAACTGACCCCATTTCGTCTTTGCCTGAACCGACACCGCGGGAATCCCTGCATCGGATTCTTTACTCTCAGCGAGATCCCGCCGTTCGGTGATGAAGAAAATCGGCAGGATCGAAAAAAGAAGTACGATGAACACTCCAAGATAGATGAGCACATAGTTGCCGAAGACTGCCCCGACAACGTACGCGAAGACGCCAAAAAATCCGGAGACAGTCTGCATCCACGTGTATCCCTTCGTACGGGGACTTCCTTCCGGAGTCACGTCGGCAATGATTGAGCGTGTTGGGTTGAAGCTGATATTGATGGCGAGATCGAGCGTGAGCGCCACGCAGATAGCAACGCCGAGCAGGCTTTCCAGCCCGAAGAAGGATTGTATCGTGTCGATATTCGGCAGCGCCAGAAGCATCGATGCGGCTAACGCTCCGCCGATCAGAATAAACGGACGCCTTCTCCCTCCCCAAAACCACACCTTGTCGCTTATCAGACCGATGATGACCTGTCCAAATATCCCCGCCAGCGGCCCCGCAGCCCATACAATGCCGACCTCGTGGATATCTAGATGATATTTAGTCGTAAGAAGCCAGCTGAGCGCGGAGATTTGGATGGAGAGGGCGAAGCCCATTGCCGTCGACGGCAGGCTGATGATTGCGTAGAACGATCGCGAAAGATTTTTCTGAATAGCAAGCATGACGAACGTGCCGGGGTTAACTGGTTTGCACTATCGCGGGTTGATCATCGCCAACACACGGGCGCCTTGATTACAATTTACCGAAAGTATCCTTGATGACAACTCGGTCAATGCTCCCGTCCAAAAATATCTTTCGATTACCTGATGGGAATTCCTCGCCGGGGCTCCATTGACCGCTCGGACCGCTGTTCGTGAATTTATACTGGATTTCCGTGCCGATCGGAAACCTCAACTCGAGTGTCCAAATGCCATCCCCGGATTTTTCGTCTGCGTGAGAGCCATCGTCGTACAGCCGTACGATGTTCGGCTTCCACTCTCCCAGTTCCGGCTGGTTCCCGACAATGTAGATGGCCTTTCGGACGTAAACCGCATTTGCATCACACTGAAACACGACTGAGACTGAGTCCGTTTTGCTTTGGGCCATCGTTCCCTGGGAGCGTCTGATAGACTCGGTATGATCAACGATTATTTCTTTGAACTCCCTCTCCGGCATTGTGCCGCCGGCTTCGAGGGCATACGTGTAAATATTCTTGAGATGCGTGATGTAGGCAATATCGAACGGCTTGTCGCCGGACGGAGCCGTCTGGTCGGTTCCATACCACCAGAACCAATCAGACCCCTCGGCGGCGTACATTTCTTCCCATGCCTTGTAGGCCAAGTGGTCGCGGCTTCCGGTCTCAGGTTCCGGAGATTTTGGGTTCGGCTGTGCAAGACCAGAGTTGTCAAGATCCTGACGAGCAGTGAGAAGGTAATTCCATGCGCGATTTTCTTCATCCTCCCCTATCCATGTATCAAAATTCGCGTTGATCCATGATCCAGGATAGAGCCAGTCCAGCTGCCGCATCGACGCAATCGGGTGAGGCGCCACTCCCCGTTTCGGATTCCCGTCAAGATACTCCGACATGGTGACCGACACAATCTGTTTTGTTACATACAACGCACTCAGTTTACGGTAGAGCGCGTGCATGAAATCCTTGGCGTCGTTGTCCAGCCGGTACCATTCCCATGCGTTCTCTCCGTCCAGAATGACCGTTAACAAGCGCTGCGGATCGCCCGGAGCCGGTGCATAGCGCAGGAGAGTGCGGATGAAGTCATCGGCGGCATCTTCGCCCTTGAAGTTTTGATACGTGAAACCAATCTTGTCGGAAATTTCAGTGTCACGGAATACCACAACCACGGAATCCGCCGTATCCTTGTTTGCGACCACTCCGTAGGGATAGAATTTTGGCTGGTTGTATGGCTTGGATCGCGCAAGGATCTTTTCGTCCGTCGCTATCCAGCGTATGTTGTTCCTCCCAAAGATCGGGACAATCTCCTCCGCAACCGAGCCCTCACCGGGCCACATTCCTTCCGGCGGCTGGCCAAATGTTTCGGTGTAGTATTCCACAGCCTTCGATACCTGGGCGTCTGCATCCTGCGGATAATTGAACCGCAAAGGCATAGGGTCATCAGGCTGGCACACCTTCGCCAGGTCGCTGTCGAAAAGAAGCGGAAGGATTGGATGATAAAAAGGCGTCGTAACAACCTCAATTTGACCTTGGCGAGTCGAGGGATGATACATGAGTTTCTTGTGGATCGGGATGATATTAGAGAGGACCTTATATGTCTCAGCAACGATCCTGTTGCAGTCAAATTCGCGGATCGTCTTCCTCAGATAATATTTCCCATCATCGCGCTTCTCCACCAGGTCGGTGAGATCGATAGATGACCAGTCTGCAAGCTCGACTTTCTTCTCAAGAAAATCGGGGTCGAAGTGTGCGAGGTAGAACCAGAATTTCAATTCACGAAGCTCTTGCTCTGAGAACGCTTCTCTTCGCGCCGCTTTTTCCTTAAGCGCTTCGTAACCAGGAAAGCGAAGGATCTGGACTTCGCTGATGCCGAATGCATTCCAGATATTGTAGAGAAGAAATCCCATGTCTGTCTTGTCGAAATCTTTCGTCGGCTTCAATGCCAAATCAATCCAGGGGTCTGTCTTCCCTTTCCACCGTGCAAAGAAACCTGCGGTATCAACTCTCGACTTCTTTACGTCCACATAAGGCCGCAGCCGGTCTACGTAGTATTTCTGCAATTGGAACAGGAGCGATGATGTCAGATTGACGTTGTAGTGAATATCCGGATACTGCTCCAGAATAGACGCCATGTCGTAATAATCCTTCGTGCCGTGGGTGCGAACCCAGGGTCCCTGGAGCTGGTCGCTTTGGGGATCAAGATACAAAGGCTGGTGCTGGTGCCAGATAAGGTTCAGGAAGAGAGTCGCGCCGGATTGAGGGTAGGTGTCGTTCATTTTCTTGCTTTCAGTTGGA
>CAYLMV010000052.1:0-27423 GCA_964384415.1 uncultured Chitinophagaceae bacterium
GGAACGACATGTTAATAGGAATTGGCAGTACCGGTATCGAGCTCCGATAGGAGCGACATGTTAATAGCAATGGGAATTACAGGTCATCGAGCTCCGATAGGAGCGACATATGAAGAGGTTTCGTGCTCTCATTATTCAATCTACAAACATGCCGTCCCTCCGGGACTCAATTGCGACAAATTTCATAGATGTGGCGCGGAATTGAAAGCTCCGTTAGGAACGACATGTTAATAGGAATTGGCGGTAATGGTAATCGAGCTCCGTCAGGAGCGACATGTTAATAGCAATGGGCAGTAATGGTAATCGAGCTCCGTCAGGAGCGACATGTTGATAGTAATGGGAAGTACAGGTCATCGAGTTCCGATTGGAGTGATCTATAAGAAAGTCTGGTACTATTCTGGAACAACAGTCATATAATTCATTTCAAATAGTTTCATTCTTGGAGTTTGCCATGGAGCCACTTGCACGCCTTAAACTTTACTTAGCATTCTTCTTAGCTCCACTCTTCCTCGTCTCGCTGTCGCTAAATGCCCAGTCCGTCGATTCATCTGCCGTTCAATCTCCCGTCGAGAAATTTGATCCCTCCCGCAATCCGGCAAAAGATGTCGACAGCGCCGTCGTTGAGGCAAAACTCTCCGGCAGAAGAATTTTGCTCGACGTGGGGGGCGAATGGTGCAAGTGGTGTCATTACCTCGATCGGTTCTTTGTGCAGAATAAAGATGTAGCGGACTTCCTGCATCAGAAATACGTGGTCGTCAAAGTTAACTACAGCAAGGAAAATGAAAACAAAGAATTCCTCTCCCATTATCCCAAAGTTCCAGGCTACCCTCATTTTTTTGTCCTCGAATCGGACGGGACGTTCCTCTACTCACAGGATACCGGAGAACTCGAAGCGGGCCAGGGGCACGATCACGACAAAGTGCTGGCGTTTTTGAAGAAGTGGGCGCCGAAATAAGTCGGACGTGAAAACCTTCCGAAGGTTCTCTTACTTGAATTCTCGATCGCTTGAGCAATGTATCACTCTCTTAAGAAAACCTTCGGAAGCTTCCTCGGTCGGGACCAGTCACCGCACGAACTTGTTTGAGTTTGGAAACTTTGGCGAATATCCTTATCTTTAGCTCGTTGCCTGCGATATTGCCCTCAGAATATCCCTCGATCTGACCTTTATATGCAGGATAATCCTGCATCCAATAATTTTGCTCACTACGTAAGGAGATTTCGATGAAGCTCACGAAAATCGTGATGATTTGCCTTTTGGCCGTCACCATTCAGGTTGCCGCACAGAAGAAGACAAAACTGGAAACGCAGAAAGACAGCATCAGCTACATTATCGGCACCGATATCGCAAAGAACCTGAAGAAACAGGAGCTCGACGTTAGTCCCGCGATGCTCGCGAAGGGTTTCGAGGACCAGTACAACGGGAAGAAACTCCTTTTGACCGATGATCAGATCCAGGCATGCATGACCTCCTTCCAGCAGCAGATGCTGGCCAAACAGTCGGCAGAGATGGGCCAGCTTGCCGAGAAGAACATGAAAGAAGGAGAGCTCTTCCTCGCTCAGAACAAGAAAAGAGACAGTGTCGTGACTCTCCCGAGCGGCTTGCAGTATAAGATCATTGTCGCCGGCACCGGCAAGATGCCGACCGTGAACGATACCGTTACAACGCACTACAGAGGAACCCTTATCGACGGAACGGAATTCGACAACTCTTACAAACGCGGAGAACCGGCTACGTTTCCGGTGAAAGGCGTCATTCCTGGATGGACTGAGGCATTACAGTTGATGAAGGTGGGATCCAAATGGGAACTCTTTATCCCCCCGCAGCTGGCATACGGCGAACGGGGCGCAGGCCAGACGATCGGTCCTAACGCCACACTCCTCTTCGATGTGGAGTTGATATCGATAAAATAATCAACTGTCACCTTGTCAAGGTTTAGAACCTTGACAAGATGACGACGGACCAAGAACAAAAAAAACCGCCCCCGGACATCGAGGGCGTTTTTTTTTGTTGTGGTTGAATGATCTTAGAAGTAATACTTCAGGCCGAGCTGGAAGCTGTAAACATCTGCCAATGTCGCATTGTTGTCAAATGTGTGGTCCATCAACTGACCGTTGATGACGCGCATGACAAACTGTGATTGTCCACCGGCAGTGACAGGCCCGCCTTGTGCTGTGCTTGGAACGGTCAAGGGCTGGAGGCTTGCAAAATGTTTCGCCTGACCCCAGTTCTTGTCGATGAGGTTGCCGACGTTCAGGATGTCGAGGCGAACTTCAAACGTATGCCTCTTCTCGAACAGATCTGTGAAGATAGACTGCACCACGCTGAAGTCGGCGCGGGAGACCATCGGCAGGAACGCCCCGCCTCGCTCGGCATACTGACCGCGGCGATTCTTCAAGTAGTTATCCTGGCTGATATATTTGTCCCATGCAGCAGCCTGATCCGCAGCAGAGAAGGTCTTGCCGCCGACTGTCTCCGGCACAAAGTTCATCTCGGATTGATTGTTCGGAACGTAGATCAGATCGTTACCCGTGACACCGTCACCGTTCATGTCGCCGCTGTAGGTGTAGCTTCCGTTGCCGAATGTATAATTATCCCAGAAGACTGAGAAGGTGGTCGCTCCCATATTCAAATATTCCGCGCGGTAAGAGAGCGATGTGAAGAACCTTTTTCCAGGAGATGTCGGCGAATATCCCACAGGGGCATTGTTGGGATTTCCCGGAACCTGATTCGCGGTCCATGAACCGAATGCAATCGAACCAGGGTCGACGGTGTTTTTCGCGACGCCGTAGTTGTACGCCATTTTTCCGTAGAATCCGTCGGCGATCGGACGTTCGAGAGACAAGGACAGACTATAATTATACCCGCTGTTCTCGTTCTTTATGACCGTAGCGTCCTGTACATTCTGATTAATTCGCGTGACATTCGTTCCAGCGACTGCCACCCAGCGCACGCGGTCATCCGGGCCCGTAAATGCCGAGTTCGGAGTGGTAAGGTTTGCGTTAATGTAATACACGCCGTTCACTTCTTTTCCATAGATCCCTTCGGCAGTACCGATGAGGCCGAACGGCAGTTGCCGGTCAACGGCGATATTCGATCGCCACTGTTGCGGGAACTTGAAATTCGGATCGGTCAAAGCCAATTCGTACGTCGTAGCAGGAGCGCCGGTAACGTTCGTCGGTTTGTATGCATCAGGATTCGGATTAAAGTGGTAGTTATCTGTTGTCGTCGTTGACAGGAATCCGGTTAAAACGCCGGTGTTGCCGATCTGGTTGGAGATCCAGACATAAGCCGGTTTGCCGGTGAAAATTCCGGTACCTCCGCGTAACTGTGTCGTCCGGTCGCCGAAGATATCCAAGTTAGCACCGAGCCGGGGAGAAAAGAGCGCGCTCGCACCGGGCAGCTTGGCGCTGTTGTACTTTACCGCTTTGCCGTTTTCATCCATGAATGTCAAACCGTCTGCGTTCGCGTTGTCAAACCCCGTCGCGCCAAAACTGGGAACGTCGACCCGCAATCCGAGCGTCAGTTTCAGGTTTTGCGTGGCCTGATATTCATCCTGCCCATACACGCCCCAGTAGTACACATCCAACGGTTGGATCGGCTCGGTCTGTCCGGGGATGTTGTTATACCGAACCTGGAACTGAGCCGGTTTTGCCGTTGAGGGCGTTCCGCTAAGGTAAGCGTTTGCATCCGTGTAGAAATCCGCGAGCGAATTATAAACATACGCGCTCTGCTCGCCGGGGAAGAAAACGTTTTTGGAATGGTATTTTTCGCCCGAGAAGCCGAATGTGAGCACGTTCTTCCCGAGGTCAATCGTGAAGTTGTCCTGCAACTGGTAGCTCCAGTATTGGAGTTTGTTGTCCGGTGTAAAGGGCTCACTGCCGAACGATGTATACACGGTGTTGCTGTTGAGGATGTCGACAAACGGGAAGAGTGACGGCAGCTGTCCTCGGCTTTCATCGCTGAAACTGTAGCCCACGATCATATTGTTGGACATGTTATCGCTGACGATCGAGTTCCATTCTCCCACGTACGAGTAGTTGTTCTCCATGATCGTATAGTTCGATCCCGAGAAATTCAGCCCGAACGTCGTCCCTCTTCGGTTGCCTGCGGTGAAGCCAAGAGAACCGGAGTTCGATAGAAGAACCGGAGTTTGCGAGTCGAGCCGGTTGTACCGCAGCGAGATCTTGTTGCTTTCGTCCAGGTTGTAGTCGAGTTTTACCAGATACCGCTTGCCGGGCGTTTCAAAGTTGTATCCCTGATACGAGCCCGGGTTGTAGTTGAATTTTGAGGTAAGAAATGAGGACAACTGATCAAGGTCGCTGGCCAGGACTCTCGTCATATTGCCGCCGACCGTTGCTGTGCCCGGATTTGCAGTAAAATAGGTTCCGGGTTGCGTCGTCTTGTCTCCCTCGTAATTGACAAAGAAAAATAGTTTGTCTTTGATGATCGGTCCGCCGAGACTGAGCGTAATTTTGTTGTAATCGAACGTTCCGGGGTTAAATGTAATGGTTCCCGCATGCGTACCGACGTAACCCTGATTCCGCGTCCCATACGCAACTGTGCCGAAGAACGAGTTCGTGCCGCTCTTCGTCACGGTATTCATCGCGGCTCCCACAAAATTTCCCTGGCGCACGTCGTACGGCGCGATGTTCACCTCAAGCTGTTCAATGGCATCCAGAGAAATCGGCGCGACGCCGGTGCGCTCGCCAACTTGACCCTGCAGACCGAATGAATTGTTGAAGTACGCTCCGTCAACAGTCGTGTTGTTGTAACGGCTGTCTTGACCGATGTAGGAGTCGCCGCCGTATGATGTGTTACCGCGCGACTCTGGCGTCAATCGGATAAAGTCCTGAAACTTTCCGGAAATAGTCGGAAGAAGAGAGAACGTCCGTTTGTCGATGTTTGTCGCCGCTCCTGTTCGCGTAGAGCTCAGCACGGAATTTCTTTCGCCCACAATGATCTGCTCAGCTGTTTGGATGGCTTCTTCCGCAATGCTGAAATTTACGTCGGTTGTTTGAGATACGATTGTGTAAACATTTTCCCGCGTCACTTTTTTGTAACCGACAGCAGAGACGGTCACCGTATACGGGCCGCCGACGCGGATGTTCGGGATCACATAATGTCCGTTCGCGCGGGTATTGGTTCCGTACTTGGTGCCGCTCGGGACGTGAATTGCCACGACGTTGGCGCCGACCATGACTTCGCCGGTCGAACTTACCACGTTGCCGCCGATAGCACCGGTTGTGATACCTTGGGCGAATGCCGAAGTCGTCCCGCCGATGATCAATGCGAGCGCTAGTGCGAGCCAGAATCTGGTAGTGTCACATTTCATTCAAACCTCCTGAAAATTAGTGACGTTGATTATTGATGGATGGAGAATTGGTTTGTTGTCCGGTGAATCAATCGTGTATGTTGATGAACAGCATGCGCTGCCGCTAGATGGCGCGGTACCCCCGAAGCAGTCAATTCAATTCGTGGAATTAATGTGAGGTGGAAGAAAGCGCGTTGCGATGTGGAAGAATGAAAAACGATGAAAAGGGGGCCGTTACTCAGTCCTGCGAGTTTGACGTTGCGAAGGTTCCACTGCATGGCGAGGTATTTTTTATGCTTAAAAGCATCTCGTCCGCACGACCAGCCCCAGCTCCCGAAAACGTTGCGTGAATATAGAAAGAGTTGTTCCGATTGTCAACACAAATTCAGATGAAATATTTGTTATTGAATTATGATGGTCGAGACCGTGAAGTCTTTGGGCCGACTTTACTGAAGGGCCCCTCTTCTCAAGGGCCCGCCGAAAATCAAAGGCACAGAAACTTTGAATAATCGAGTCGGATCACAATAGCCATGGTCAATGTAGATAGCTAATAATAGAACAGCCCGGCTCAATATTGGCCGGGCTGCGTAATCTGCAATCTGCGTGAAATCAGCGAAAATCTGAGCAATCACTTTACCTTAACATCGACAATCCTCTCCTTCGATTCCTCGGTTTTGGGGAGCGTGATAGTGAGAACGCCGTCATCGTACTTCGCTTCTATGGCGTCGCTTTTTACCGTGCCGGGAACTGAGAACGTACGCTCAAACGAGCCAAACGTGCGCTCGAGACGATGAAAATTCTCGGATTTCTTTTCCGATTCGCCCTTCTTTTCACCTCGAATAGAGATGAGGTTATCATGCATTGTGATCTTGACCTCCTCCTTCCTGACTCCCGGAAGCTCGGCGGTTATCACATACGAGTCTTTGGTTTCAGAGACATCGACGACCGGCGACCATGATTGCGTTAGAAACGAACTCGTGTCAAAAAGATCTCCACGGAACAGATCGTCGAAGGCCCGGTTCATCTCTCTCTGCAGCCTGTCAATCGCCCGCGGGACAGGATATTCCCTATTCCAGAGCTCCATTTCTTTCGTTGGTTTTCTCTTGATCAGTGACATGGTTTATTCTCCTTTCTTTTTGGACAGAGCTATGAGTAGAGTCATTGAATTTTTATTTCCCTTGGAAGAAACTGCCGCTTCTTCTGCAGCGTTACTTTCAAGACTCCCAGATCGTACAGCGCTTCCACGGTTTGGGTATCCACATTGTCTGCCAGCGTGAACTCCCTTCGATACTCGGTCGGGAGAGAATTGTCATACAACAACTCGGCGTCCCTCTTGAAGTACTCAGGGACCCTCGCGGAAACGGTCAGCGTCGATTGGTTCACGCGCGCTGCGATCGTATCTTTGTCGGCTCCCGGAATATCCAGGCGAACAACGAACGCATCGGCCAGTTCTTGAATGTCGACGGCCGGCCTGATGACACGGACAGTTCGTGAACTGCCCGTGTCCGACCCGTCGGTCGACGTTTTTTCAATTTCCTTCGTCATTGGATCAACGTCCTTTCTCTCTTAGCGAATGACAATTTCTTTCGGCTTTGCTGCCTCTTGCTTCGGCACGGTAATCTTCAATACGCCGTTCGTGTACTCGGCAGTCACTTTGTCGGCATCGATGCTCTCGGGAAGCTGAATCGTGCGCGAGAAAGAGCCGTAACCGATCTCTTGCCGCAGCCACTGAGATTCTTTTGCGCTCTCCGGCGCTTTCCGTTCCCCGCTGATCGTGATCTCTCCGTCCTGGATCTGAATCTTGACATCCTCTTTCGGAACTCCGGGAATCTCAGCGACAATCTGTACTTCGTCTTTGTACTCGGCGACATTGACATACGGATAGACATTCGTCCGATCAAAAAGAGCAGACGCCGCGATGAGACCGGGGAGAGTTTGCTCGACCGGTTCTGTCAAAGAAAAGAGTTCGTTGAAAATTGTTGGTTCAAATCGATACAACATTGTGACCTCCTGTTTGTTTGGTTTGCTGTTTGGTGATGCTGTTGTGCCTTCATTATTGGCAAACCACGTGCCACCAAAAATAGTTGAAATTTGAACGAATTTTGAGGAAACCGAATTTAGGCTCTGCGCTGGTCAGACAGGTTGACAAAAACACTGACAAATGATTCATTTTTTAATGAATGAACGTCAGGCGGGATGACAAAATTTCGGGAGGGAAGAAACAGAAACGTCACGCCCGGGATGAGCGTGACGCCTGAGGAAGGTTCGGAGGACGGAATACCATCGATCCCGATTAGTGAATTCCGTTCTCCTCCAGGAATCGTTCTGCATCAATCGCGGCCATGCATCCTGTTCCCGCAGCAGTGACCGCCTGCCGGTAATAGGAATCTGCCACATCTCCGGCAGCGAACACCCCGGCGATGTTCGTTCGCGTGGAGCCGGGTTGAACTTTCAGATATTCCTTTTCATCCATTGTCAGGATGCCTTTGAACAATTGCGTGTTTGGTTGATGGCCTATCGCCATGAAAAGTCCGTCCGCCTTAACTTCGCTGATGGCTCCGCTCTTCACATTTTTCAATTTCAGACCGGTGACTGTTTTTTTGCCGTTGCGATCTTCTCCAAGGACCTGATCGACGACCGAATCCCAAATAACAGAGACCTTGGGGTTTTTCAACACGCGGTCTTGCATGATCTTCGACGCCCGGAACTGATCTCGCCGATGAACAATGGTAACTTTGCTCGCAAATTTCGTCAGGAAGCTGGCCTCTTCCATTGCCGTATCTCCTCCGCCCACAACGAACACTTCCTGGTCCTTGAAGAAGAATCCATCGCACGTGGCGCAGGCGGAGACTCCGTAGCCCATGTACGTCGCCTCCGACGGAATGTTGAGCAGTTTTGCCGTCGCCCCCGTTGCGACGATCACCGTCTCGCCGAAGTATTCTTTGTCATCGACAACAACCTTGAACGGACGTTTTGAAAAATCGACACTCGTCACTTCCTTGAATTGCGTGTCGGCGCCAAATCGCTGCGCCTGTTCGCGGAACAACTCCATCATCTCCGGACCCATAATCCCCTTGGGGAAGCCGGGGTAGTTCTCCACCTCGGTCGTGATCGTCAGCTGACCTCCCGGCTGCAGGCCTTCAAAGACCAACGGATGCAGGTTGGCTCTCCCGGTATACACGGCGGCCGTCAATCCTGCCGGACCGGAACCAATGATGATGACTTTATGTGTTGGAGTATCCATTGCTCATTAACCTTTGCGATTTCGTTTTTGGAAGTCGAGTAAGTATGCTGCATTTCGTGCCAGGCCATCCCTCTTTGTCCTTTTGACAGGACTCTTGCTGAATCTCCTTGAGAATTCGTCCTGCGTCAAAGACGTTAAACCATCAAGGGGGACCGAAACGTTCCCTTCTCGCGGGAGAAATTCCCGGTCCCTGGTCGGCTGCTGGAATTTGTTCCAGGGACAAACATCCTGGCAGATGTCGCAGCCGTACACCCACTGCTCAAAGTGATCCGCGAAGGAAGGATCTATCTCCCGTCGGTTCTCGATTGTGAGATAAGAGATGCACTTGTTTGAATCGAGAACATAGGGTTCGACAATCGCCTGCGTGGGACATGCGTCGATGCACGCAGTGCAGGTACCGCAAGAGTCTTCCACAACATCGTCAACGTCAAGCTCAAGCGTCGAGATGATCTCGCCGAGAAATACCCAGGACCCGAAATCCTTTGTGATAAGTGTTGTATGCTTCCCCCTCCAGCCAAGTCCCGCTCGCTCCGCCCAGGCCTTGTCCATCACGGGCCCGGTGTCGACATAGTAGCGGCCCTCCGATTCGGGCGCTAGTTGTTTGATGCACTCAAAAAGCTTTTGGATCCGGGCGGTTATCAGAATATGATAGTCGTCGCCCCATGCGTACCTCGAAATTTTGCCTTCGTTTTCCGCAGGATGATGCTGAGCGTCGGTATAATAGTTAGCGGCAACGGCGATGATAGACTTCGCGCCGGGGACAATCTCCCGGGGATCGGTTCTCTTCTGAACATTCTCCCCCATCCATGACATGGAGGCATGATATCCGCGGTGTAGCCATTCCTTCAATTTTGCTGCATCGCCGCCAAGAGGCTCCGCCTTCGCAATCCCCACTTTGCTGAAGCCGATTTCAAGCGCCTTGGATTTAATCTGTTGTGTCAGCGTTTCCATTTTTTCGGATGAAAATCTCTTCGCCCCGGATGACTACTTCATACGACATCACTCTGCCGCTTGCGTTCGTCGATAATCCCGTCCGCACGTCGTACGACCAGCCATGCATCGGACACGTTACAACAAATCCGTTGAGCTCGCCTTCATGCAGCTTGGAGAAATGCTGATGCGGGCAGACATTGCCGATTGCGAAAAACGCTTCTCCCACCTTATACACCGAGACTTCCTCGCCGGCAACATGAGTCAGGAATCCCTTCCCTTCTCTTACGTCTTTCAATTTGCCAATCTTGTAATCTTGCAATCTTGAAATCTTGGAATGATGGAATAATGGTATGTTGGAATAGTGGGCTACCCTATTCCAACCGCAATCGCTTGTCAACCGTAAACCCCTTCTCCGTTGCCTTCAACGTCACCGCTTCGATGTCCGGATCGTGTTCAAGAAAGAGAATCCAGCCCATCTTTTCGGCCTCGCTGAGAATTCTCTTCTTTTCCTCAAGTGTCACGAGGGGGCGGACATCATATCCCATGATGTATGGAAATGGAAGATGCGATACCGTCGGCAATAAATCGCAGCAGAAAAGAACCGACGCGGCGCCGTCAGAAATCAAAGGCAGTTGCTGCGCGGCGGTATGCCCGTTGCAGACCAGTAGCCTGACGCCGGGAAACAGTTCTGCTTCTCCGTCCACGAATTTCAGTCTTCCGCTTTCATGCAGCGCCATGAAGTCGTCATTCATGAAACTCCCTCTGTCCTTTTCGGTCGGACGGAGCGACAGTTCCCAATGCTCCCGCTGAACATAGTGCGTAGCATTGCGGAAAACGGGTTCCGGTTTGCCGTTGACGATCGCCGTGCTTCCCCCGCAATGGTCGAAGTGAAGATGCGTGAGAATGACGTCGGTGACATCGTCCGGAGAGATCCCGCGCTGCCGCAGAGATCTTGCCAAATCATGCTGCGAATTGTCCAGGCGGTAGATATCTTTGAGTTTGTCGCTCCACTTTGTCCCGTTGCCGTTGTCGACGAGGATGATCTTCCCGTTCCCTGTGAGAAGCAGGCATCGGGCAGCAAGGGTGATCCGGTTCCGCGCGTCGGGCGGATTTGTCTTCGACCAAAACACCCACGGCACGATGCCGAACATAGCGCCGCCGTCGAGCGCAAACCGGCCCGTCTCAATCGCGGAGAGTTCGTAATCGCCGACCTTCATAGCAAATCCTCATGAACGGTACGAGATGGGAGAAACAAAAAAGGTCGGCCCCGCCGAAACACGAGCCGACCTTTAAAATGACCGGTGGAACTTATTTCCTAAAGTGAGACGTCGATGCGGCGAGATCGGTAAACGCGCGCTCCGGATGGATTTCCTTTGCCCGCTGGAAGAGTACCTCTTCGCTTTCGACGTGATTCGGATCCGGGACGCAGCAATCGACCGGGCAAACGGCCGCACATTGCTCCTGATCGAAATGTCCGACGCATTCCGTGCATTTTTCCGGAACGATGTAGTAGAAATCGTTCGACAAGGCATCGTGCATCGTGCCCTTGAATTCCCATTGGGCTCCGCCCGCGTAAATTGCCGTGTTCGGACATTCCGGCTCGCATGCGCCGCAGTTAATACACTCCTCGGTGATCATTGTCGCCATAAACTCATCTCCTTGTTATCTTAAAGAATTCTATTGAACTGTCATTTCGCAAATTCAAGAGTCGGGATCCAGGCGGAATCGAATGCCTCTGTCTGCACCTCAAGTTCCCGCTGCACCACCCATTCCAAACAACGCGATGTCCGCGTTAGAAATGCACTCAGCTCTATCCCGTAGTAGGCGGGCTGAAACGGCTGCAGTTTAGCGACGCCTTTCGAAAGCTGGCTCCTCGATCCCTTGTAATTTCCATTGTCGAGATGGTAAAACCCCACCGCGACATGAATAATACCTTGAAAAAACGTTCGATCTTTTTGCCGCCGCTCCAGCCAGATTTCCTCGATCACATCGTGACAATCAAAAAAATCCCGGCTGTTGAACAACGCAACACCTTTTGCGAACTTTTCTTCTTCAGAAAGTATAGCAAATTTTGGCTGAACTTTCAACTGAAAAAGTGCCTTTTAGCCATGGTACGCATAAAAAAGGAGGCGTTCATCCACCAGCCTTGAAATCTGACGACATCTCACGGCAATTGCTACTATAGATAACGATGTTCCAGAATTTTCCCGCTCTGGTCGAATACATAAAGAAGCGGAGCTCCCGTCGGGATATTCAGCTCGAGAACCTGTTCTCTGGTCAGATTGTCGAGATGCATAACGATGGAGCGAAGACTGTTCCCGTGGGCTGCAACGATGATATTTTTCCCCTTGAGAATTTCGGGGAAGATCACCGATTCCCAATACGGGAGCGTTCTTGCCGCCGTGTCCTTGAGGCTTTCGCTGATCCCTTCGGGATTGAGCTCGGTTTTGTCTTTCGGCGGAGGAACGTCATAGCTCCGGCGCCAGATATGCACCTGCTCTTTGCCGTACTTCTTGGCCGTCTCTTCCTTGTTGAGTCCCTGGAGCGCTCCATAATGCCGTTCGTTGAGCGCCTTGTCGAACTCTGTCGGAATCGGACGATGACCCGTGACATCCATAATAATTGAGAGGGTTCTTTTGGCCCGCTGAAGCACGGAGCAAAATGCCTTGTCGAATTTGTACGGTTTCAATTTTTCGCCGGCCGCCCGCGCTTCCTGTTCCCCTTTTGCGGAGAGCGGAACGTCGACCCAGCCGGTAAAACGGTTTTCAAGATTCCATTGCGATTCGCCGTGGCGAATTAGAATGAGATTTGCCATTGTAATAATGTTCCTTAGATGATGGTCGAATGTTTGAACCGCAAAGAGATCGCCCGCCCGGCGCTAATCTCTTTGTGGGTGATGTTATTTGATGGTGAAATACTTCGCCTCCGGGTGATGAACAATGATGGCGTCGGTCGATTGCTCCGGCTCCATCATGAACTCTTCCGACAGCTTCACGCCGATCCTTTCCGGCTGAAGAAGTTCGAACAGCTTGGTGGAATCCTCCAGGTTCGGACAAGCGGGGTAACCGAAGCTGTATCTCGAACCCTGGTAGCCCTGGCTGAAGAGCCGGCGTATATCCGGCGAATCCTTTCCGGCAATCCCCAGTTCTTCCCGGATCTTTTTGTGCCATAGCTCAGCGAGGGCTTCCGCCGACTCGACACTCAAGCCGTGGAAATAAAGATATTCTTTGTAATTGTTGGATGCAAAGAGCTGCGCCGAGTGCTTCGAAGCGCAAGCCCCCATCGTGACAAGATGAAACGCTACGACGTCGGTCCGGCCGGAATCTACCGGCGCAAAATAGTCCGCGAGACAGAGGAACCTGTCTCCCGTTTGCCTTGGGAAACTAAACCTGAGTCTTTCGGTCTTTTGATCCTCTTTGTAGACTATCAGATCATTCCCATCCGAGCGGCACGGGAAATATCCATAGACAACTTTTGGATCAAGCAGTTTCTCTTCCTTGCACTGCCTTTTCAGGCGTTCGAGTTCAGGATGGATATTTGTTTCGAGAAATTTCTTGTATTCCTCTTCGCTCTTCTTCCCCTTCCGCACCTGCCATTGCCCCTTTATCAGCGCCGCCTCATTGATGAAGCGATAGACCTCATCAAGAGGAACATTCTGCACTACTTTTGTCCCCCAGAATGGAGCGGTCGGAATCGGCGCGTTGCGCGCAACGTTGGATCGACCCGCGATCTCCTTCGTCGCACCTTCCCCCTTCGTCTCAGACTCAACCTTCAACGCAAGCGCAATCTTCGCCTCGGAGCCGGTCAGCGTTTCTTCCAGATCCTCCTCACCGTCCGGTCCGGAGGCGACGGAGGTCTGGAATCCCTCAAGTCCTTCTGCTTTCAGCCGTTCCATGAAGCGAAGACCGTCGAACGCGTCGTTTGCATAAACGACAACACCTTTGTACAGGCTGCGCAAGTCCTTCTCAACATAGCGCTTCGTAAGCGCCGCGCCGCCAAGGACGATCGGCGGCACCAGGCCGCGCTCGTTAAGTACTTCGAGGTTTTCCTTCATGACCAGGGTCGACTTGACAAGAAGGCCGCTCATTCCGATCGCATCGGCTTTATAGTCCTGGTAGGCGCGCATGATATTCTCTATCGGCTGCTTGATGCCGAGATTGTAGACCTTGTAGCCGTTGTTCGTTAGAATGATGTCGACGAGGTTTTTCCCGATATCATGCACATCCCCCTTCACCGTCGCAAGGACAATCGAGCCTTTTGTGGTCGACTCGGATTTCTCCATGAACTGTTCGAGGTACGACACTGCGGTTTTCATCACTTCGGCCGATTGAAGGACAAACGGGAGCTGCATTTCTCCCCGTCCGAAAAGATCGCCGACGACTTTCATGCCGTCGAGGAGAATATTATTGATGATGTCGAGCGCGGAATAGCGCTTGAGCGCTTCATCCAGGTCAATCTGAAGGTTCTGTTTGTCCCCTTCGATAATCCTGTTCTTGAGGATTTCTTCGATGGTCGAGCCGAGCGACCTCTTCTCCTTTTTTGCCTCGCCTTTCTTGTCGGCATAGTACGCCATGAGCTCGGTGAGCGGATCGTAGGTGCATCTCTCCCCCTCCCATTTGCGCTCATCAAAAACCAGCTGGCGGGATAGTTCGCGTCCCCTCTCATCGATCTTGAAGAGCGGCATGATCTTTTGAGCGTTGACAATGGCCATGTCGAGGCCGGCTTCGATGGCGTAGTGGAGAAAGACCGAGTTCAGCACATGCCGGATATGCGGCGCGAGTCCGAACGAAATATTGCTGACCCCGAGGAGCGTTTTCGCCTCGGGAAATTCCTTCTTGATGAGCCGGATGCCTTCGATCGTTTCAATCCCGGCCTTCCGGAACTCTTCGTCTCCGCTCCCGAGCGTAAACGTCAGCGTATCGAAGATGAGATCGCTCGGCTTCATGCCGTGTCTCTTCACGGCCAGGTCGTGCATTCTCCGGGCGACGTTGAGCTTTGCCGCCGCCGTCTTAGCCATGCCGGTCTCATCAATCGTCAGGGCAACAACTGCGGCCCCGTATTTCCTGCACATCGGAACGACCGTATCGATACGGAGCTCTCCATCTTCCATGTTGATGGAGTTTATGATGCACTTCCCGGCAAAGAGCTGCAGCGCCGCTTCGATCACGGGCGCTTCCGTCGAGTCGATCATGATCGGCAGAGTCACCTGCGTGTTGAAGCGGAAGGCCGCTTCTTTCATGTCGCGGACTTCATCGCGCCCCACATACGCAACGCAAAGGTCGAGCACATGCGCTCCCTCTTTGGTCTGGTCTTTTGCCATGTTGACCATGGAGTCAAAGTCTTCCGCCTGGAGCAGTTCCTTGAACTTCTTCGAGCCGTTCGCGTTCGTGCGTTCTCCGACGATAACGGGTGGCGGCTCAATGTGAAGAGGCGCGCTGATATAGAGGCTCGATGAGGATGGAATGAAATCGACTTTTCGCTTCATCGGAGCAAGACCGCCGACCGCGGCAATCAGCTGCTTCAAATGCTCCGGACGAGTGCCGCAGCAGCCGCCGACAACGCTGACTCCTAAATCCCTTACAAAATGACCAAGGTACTTCGTGAACTCTTCGGGCGTCAGATGGTAATGGGCAAGGCCTCCGACATTTTCCGGCATGCCTGCATTCGGAATGCACGACACGGGCATCGGAGAAGAGGCGCAGAGATAACGGATGTTCTCCGACATCTCTTTGGGACCCGTCGCGCAGTTCATGCCGATGACATCGATGTCAAACGGCTCCAGCGCCGTCAACGCAGCGCTGATCTCGGTTCCCATCAACATTGTTCCCATGGTTTCGATGGTGATCGAGGCAACTACGGGAATCTTGACTCGTTTCTCTGTAAAATAATCGAAGATACCGGCCAGCGCCGATTTCACCTGAAGAAGATCCTGACATGTTTCGACGATCAGAAGGTCGGCGCCTCCCTCGATGAGTCCGGCCGCTTGCTCGTAGTATGCAGCCCTCATATCCTTAAAAGAAATATGACCGAGAGAGGGCAGCTTGGTGGTCGGCCCGAGCGAACCTGCGACGAACCGAGGATGGGCTGGAGTGGAAAATTGCTGTGCAACCTTTTTCGCCAGCTGAGCCGCCTTGAAGTTCAACTCATGCGCTTTCGCAGTCAGGCCATACTCTGCCAACACGATCGACGAAGATCCGAACGAGTCAGTCTCGATGACGTCGACTCCGACAGAAAGAAAATCCGAATGTACCTTCTCTATCGCCGATGGTTTCGATACAAGGAGGTATTCGTTGCACCCGTTAAATTGCTCGCCGCCAAAATCATCTGCCGTCAGATCCTGCGCCTGGATATTCGTACCCATGGCGCCGTCGAAGACGATGATTTTGTCAAGAAGTCGATTATTGAAGATGCTCATCAGTCAGAGTGATTGAATGCGGGTTCTAAGTCTTAAGTCTTCAGTTTTAAGTCATGTGATGAGTCTTCTACCTTTTGGAGGAAGGAGATCAACATCCGCTTTGTTTCTTTCGCCAGTGAAGTCAGCCGTATAGAATCGGCTTCGCTTAAGTATTTCAAATCAGTTGCAAGTATCAAGTAGTATTCGACTTCACTGAGAGAGCCGATGGCGATAGCTAAAAAATGTGCAAACTCATTCTTGGACCTTCTGCCACTTCCCTCCGATATGTTCGCCGCTACCGAAAATGAAGCTCTTCGCAATTGGCTCGTTAGCCCGAACGACTCATTGCTTGGAAAGCTCTTCGATGCAGAATAAACTCCAAGCGTTAACAAGTGTGCTTTCTGCCAAACGATCAGTTTCTTGAAGTCTTGCATCTCCCCCCCAAAAAGAGATGGACTAACTTATAACCTAAAACTCATAACTCAGAACTTCTACACACCTAAAACAAAAAACCCCAGCCAACTGCGCCGGGGAAAGATTTCCATCGCGACGCTTTAGCTATTCCCTGAAGGTGGCTGCAAGCTGTCAGTTCAAATCGCCACTGGTCTAATATACGCAAGATGGAAAAGAATCGCAACTTTGGACGGACTTCGGTAGTGTCTAAGTTTGACAATATCGATTCTATTTACGCCGTCATGCTGACGAAAGTCAGCATCTAAAGCGCATTTTTAGATTCCGGCCTTCGCTGGAATGACGAGAATAATTCAAACTGAGACATCACCCGGACTTCGGCAGTGTTACGGTTAGAACACACGAATACATTTGGCGCAGTTAAACGAGTTTCCCGACATTCAGCGCGTATTCATTACGAGACTTACACCACAGCAAATTATAGAGGCTGATATGAAACAAAGAGCTCAAGATGAATGTAAACCAACTAGATGTTTAAAAAGGATAAAAAATGAAAAACTACGTTCTTGTCGGCTTATTCTGCGTATTTGCAATTCATTGCTATTCTCAGAATAACAATAGCCACGATTTACCTTCATCTTTCGGCGATTCGTGCTATGAACATATTAAAGAATTGGCGAGTTATGGAATAAGGACTACTGACTTAAGAAGCGGATTAAAAACCGTCAGTTATATAACATCGAAATTTCGTGAGAATGGTTTACATGCTTCCATTGATACTTTTGCCTACAAATCCTTTAAATATGACAGTGCAGCCCTTTCGTATGATAATCAACGAGTCACATTTAGCACATTATTTACTAACCCCTATTTAGAAGAAGTTGATAGTGCGCTTGATCTCTATATTCTAAATACACCATTGAAAGATTTGAAAGACACTTTAAGTGATAAAATTGTAATAGCTCCTACATCATACAGTTTTTTTGATCTATTTAAGATACATGCTAAAGCAATTGTGATAGTAACTGATAGTTTGCATCGAAAACTTGAGAAAGAGAATAAAACTTCTAAAGCTTTCTTGAAGCTCTATGGTAACATTGAAGAGCATGAGGCCTATAATGTTCTAGCACATTTGAATTCATTTACGCACAACGCCCCCGATATTCTCATTTCAGCCCATTGGGATTCAAAGGTGGGACCGGGTGCCGATGATAATGCCTCTGGAATAAGTGTTATGCTTGAACTTGCCAAATATTTTCAACAACAAGACAGCATTCCCATTAATCTCAAGTTTATTGCCTTCGGAGCTGAAGAGGTTGGTATGCTAGGTTCGCAAGCGTATCTGCACAAACATTCAGCTGAATTTGAAAACTGTGTTTTAAACATTAATTTAGATGCAATAGGTGGTCATGAAGACATCATGATAGAAACGCATCAATCTTCAAAAGAGGATATAAATGCATTTCAAATATTGCCATCGACAATACGTTTTTGTTCTCAAACGGACGAGAAACATAGATGGATTTTGATATCACCAGAGTTGTATGCAACAATACTCTTTACCGGAATGGATAAAATAACTTGGATAGATAAGACAATGAAAAGAGCATCTGCAAATGCAAATATTAATTTTAGATATGGCTTATCTGATGGAGATCATCGGATATTGTCAATGTCCGGAATTCCAGTTATAGGAATTAATGTTCCCGGCAATCGATATCATGTGCCAGGAGATATCCCTGAGACTGTCGACAAAACAAGTCTTACGAATGTAGGCAAATTGGTAAAAGACATAATTACTAATATTAAATATGATAAGAACTAAGTTCCGATAGAGTATTATTGATTTGAATTTACAACTTAAGTGTTCTACCGCGTGTGTTCTAACCGTTCGCTCCCCGCTAAGAAGCGCGGGGCAGGCAAGCTGATCCCGACGAAAAGCGTCGGGACGGGTTGGAAATTGCCGTCGACGATTTCGTCGCGCGAGAGTTCGCCGATAATGATATGATCAGCAGATACGTCAGCTCAATGAACTACATGGAACCGGCTGTTCGTCGCCGCAGCTTACTAGTCCCGCTGCTTTTTAGCGGGAGCTCCGGTCCGTTATACTGCATCGAAGCCACCCACGCTCGCCTTGTAGACGTCCCAAAGGGATCCATTCGGGAAAAGTCAGGCTCCAAAGCGGCTTGTCAGATCACGGCTGGAGTCTACTCCGCGCAAGCGGGACCGGAATGACGTCCTGCGCTCAAAGCAGACCTCGCCCCCGGCATCTGTGAGCAGATACTTCAGCGCGCCAAAAGACGCTCTTTCGCCTCCTCATACTCCTGGACTGTCCGGCTTACTACATCCGCTGCCGGGATGATGTCGTTAACGAGAGCGGAGCTCTGACCCATCTCGAATTCCCCTTCCTCCCAATTCCCTTCAAAGATTCCCTTCCGTTCGCGCCCTTTTCCCAGCAGCTCCTCCAGTTCTTTCTTCGACTTGCCGGAAATTTCTTGTTGCAGTGCGAGTGCGGCAAACGGAGTCTTCATCATCCGCACGGGTGATATCTTTTTCAATGTGAGCACGGTGTCGCCTTCTTTCGCCTCAACGATCGCCCGCTTATACCTCTCATGTGCCGACGATTCGACAGTCGCCGCGAACCTGGTTCCCATTTGCACACCCTCGGCACCCAGAGCAAACGCAGCCAGCATCTGCCTCCCGTTGGCGATCCCTCCCGCAGCAATGACGGGGATCGAGACGGCTTCCACCACGTGAGGCACCAGCGCGAATGTCGTCGTCTCATCGGCGCCATTGTGACCTCCTGCCTCAAATCCTTCCGCCACAACAGCATCGGCTCCGGCCTTGAGCGCCTTTTGAGCGTGCCTGACGGAAGCAATCACATGGATAACCGTTGCGCCGGCTGCCTTGAGTCTTGGAATGATTTCGGATGGATTTCCCGAGGAGGTAAAAACGATGCCGACCTTCTCTTCGATCACAACATTGATAAGTTCGTCGCGATCGCTTCGTAGGAGTGGGATGTTGACACCGAAAGGCTTCTGTGTCGCTGAATTCGCTTTGCGGATATGCTCTCGAAGAAGATCGGCCTTCATCGATCCGGCGCCGATCAATCCAAGTGCACCCGCATTTGAAACCGCCGAGGCGAGTTTCCAGCCGGAGACCCACACCATTCCTGCCTGGACAATCGGAAATTCAACACCGAGAAGAGAGGAGATTCGCGTTCTCATTTCACGCGAGGGGATTTAATTATTGCGGTATGAGTCGCGGTTTATTGAGTTGAGCAAGGCGATCGGGGATACGCCGAAGGAGGCTGAATAAATTGTAATGCCTTTTTCTTGCGGCACGATGGTGACGGTGTAGTCGCCAAACTCCTTGTTCTTAACAACGTGGAAAAGCTTCGCCTCATTCAGGACAACCACCGTATTTCCGCGTTCGTCGGTTGTGATGTCGCTGCCGCATTCCGCAGCCGGAATTGCCTTACCGTTGCGAAGGACCTGCACCACCGCTCCCGATTTTTTTGCCGACATGACGATGTTCATGCTGTTACCGGAGTACCGAAGAACAAGATATCCGCTTTGAGAATCCCCTTCGAATTCAAACGCGTCTGGCGACGCCAGCCAGCTTCCGTGAGCGTAGAATTTTCCTTCCACATATAGATGCGGGTCTTCATAATCTGCCGGGAGCTCCGGACTGTAGCCTTCCACATTGCCCAGAGAGCCGTGAAGATAACCGGTCCTGACGGGGGGAGTGAATCGCTCGAACGACGGCGGCACGAAATCTCCGATCAACGCCGTTTCCATCAACATTGGAAGCTCGCCTCTGAACCCCGCCTCCCGCAGCAGTCCCTGGATCGCACGATCGATGCGCTCGTATCCTCCCTCACCCGAATGGGCGAGATAGATACTGCCATCGCGGTCAAGAAGAAAGAGGGCCGGCATTTCCTGCACTCGATACGCGCCGCGCATCATGATCGTATTGTCGGTGGCAACCGGGAAACGAATGCCCGCCCGCTGAATGGCCTTCTCGACGAGTTTGGGATCACGGGCAAAGGAAAAGTCGGGGGAATGGATACCGATGACGACCAGTCCCATTTCATCGTACCGCCGGGCCCACTCCTGGGCGAACTCGATCAGCTGCAATGAACTCTCTGAAGTGCAATCCCAGAAACAAAGCAGAATCACCTGGCCCTGCATCGCCCTGATTGTCAGCGGATCGCTGTTGAACCAGAAGTCTCCGTAGATCTCGGGAGCGCGTACCTTATTTACAGGCATTTGTTTCATACGATTGGATCAATATAAACAAAGGGGTGGGCAACCGCAACGTTGGACAGTTAACAGTAAGCAGTAAACAGAAAAAAATGCCGGGATTGTCTTCTGTTTACTGTTTACTGCTCACTGATTACTGGCCTCAATCACCACCACAAACTCCCCCTTTTTGTCCAGCTTTGCGAGTCGTTCCAGCAATTGGGGGCCTGTGCCGTGGAAAATTTCTTCGTCGGGGAGGGTCAGGTCGAAGGCAACGCAAATGCGCCTCGATGATCCGAAAGTTTCGCTGACGTCTTTGAGGAGGGCGATCAATCGGTACGGTGTGTCCATCAAAACGATCGTGCGGCGTTCCCGTTTGAGCTGTTGAAGTTCGGCGATTCGCCGAGGGCGCTTCGGCGAAAGCCATCCATAATAAACAAACTGATCGATTGAGAATCCGGATACGGTGAGCGCGGGAAGAAGAGATGAAGCGCCCGGGATGGGGACAACTTTTATGCCGGCTTCGACCGCTTTTCGCACGAGAAGCTGGCCGGGGTCCGAAAAGACCGGCGTTCCACAGTCAGATACGACTGCAACATTTTTCCCTTTGGAGATATGGTCGAGGATGATGAACGTCGCTGCCGCCTCATTATGTTCATTGAGGCTCTCGACCGGCTTCTCAATACCGAAATGACGCAGCAAGCGGCCCCCCTCCTTGCGCTCTTCATACACCACGATGTCCACCTGTTTCAGCACCTCGATGGCCCGAAACGTCATGTCCGCAAAATTTCCGATCGGCGTAGCGACGAGATACAGCGTCCCCTTCATTCATTCCCCTCCTCGGGCAGTTGATTTTGCAGTATGGGGGAAATGCGGGCGGATTGCTTCTTTTCTTCTTCCCATTCGCGCACAAGCATGATCACGATCGCCGTCGTTGGGACTGCAATCAACAAACCGATGAACCCCAGGAAGAATGAGAAGACCAGGAGCGACATGATAAGGAGGACCGGGTGGATCCCTACTTTCGAGCCGATGATTTTTG
This sequence comes from uncultured Chitinophagaceae bacterium, assembly GCA_964384415.1. Classification (GTDB taxonomy): domain Bacteria; phylum Bacteroidota; class Ignavibacteria; order UBA10030; family UBA8401; genus JAGVPT01. The sequence continues at coordinate 21,581 of CAYLMV010000052.1, forward strand.
GCGAGAGTACGGCCGCCTCGAAAATGTGCAGCGCGCCGATCGTCGATGCCGCGAGTATCATGTGCCCGGCAACAAGCGAACTGCTGAACGATGCGACAATCACCGACAGCACCAGCATAATGACGAGTCCAAAATACGGTATTAAGTCGAGCACCCCGGCGACAATGCCGAGCACCAGCGGATACTGGATGCCGAAGATCGTAAAAAAGAATGTGACGAGGATTGCATTGATCCCGGCAACGGTGATCGCCCCTCGTATGTAGCGCCCGAGGAGCAGGTCGATACTATGATAGTACCCACTCACGCGATCCCGCTTTGATATCGGGAAAAGCAATTTCACTCTATGACGGATAATCGGGAAATCTTTGAGGATGTAAAAGGAGAGGAAGGGAATTATCACCATGTTCACGATCCTGCTGATGACCGTCGAAACTCCGCTCACGAGACCCAGAGCCCCCACCAGCAGTCCTTTCATGATCACCTCCAGCCGCGGCGCAAAACTGTTTGTCAACAGATCCCGGAGCTGCTGGGTCGAGATTCCATATTTCCGGAGCGAGACCTCCACCCGGTTCGAGAACATCCAATTCGTAAAGTCGTTTGCGATGACAGATGCGGCATCGAGAATCCCCGAGAACTGGCCGAATGCGATCGGGAGCACCAGCAAAGCAATCACGGTCAACACAGCGATTCCGAGAAGTATCACGACGATAGAAGAGAGCCACCGAGGGATCCGCCACTTCTCCAGCCACGTGATGAACGGGTGGAGGAGATATGCAGCAAGGAGCGCGACAGCGAACGGCGCAAGGATCCCGAGAATTGAATAGACAAACCAGAGTATGAAGAGGATAACCGAGAGCCACATGAAATTCCGGGCGAGGCTGTGAGACCGGAGCGGGTAAAGAACGAAGAGTATCGACCCAAGGACAATGAACGGAGATACGATGACCTGGATCGTGTACACGAGAAGGAGCACCAGCAGGATGCCGGCGACGAGAATGAGAGTCTCAATCTTCCCGAACTCAAACGTCATATCCGGAACAGGATCCGGCGGACGCACATGAGATTTCTTTTGTCTCGGCATGATGGAAAAAACTTTCGGAAATATTCTATTTCATCCCGGTGTGGCCAAAGCCCCCTTCGCCCCGGGTTGTTTCATTCAGCGACTCAACCTCGCTCCATGCGATTTTTGTGTAGGTGCTGATGACCATTTGGGCGATCCGGTCTCCCCGCTTCACCGCGAAGGGATTCTTTCCAAAATTCGTGAGGATCACCTTCACCTCGCCCCGATAATCGGAATCGATTGTTCCCGGCGAATTGAGAATGCCGACCTGATGTTTCACGGCAAGTCCGCTCCGGGGGCGGATCTGCGCCTCAAAGCCCGCTGGAATTTCGACCGAAAATCCTGTCGGGATGAGCTTCGTCTCACCCGGCAGAAGGATGGTTTCTTCGGCAACCGCGGCGCAGAGATCCATTCCGGCAGCTCCCTCCGTCGCGTAACGCGGGAGCGGCATGTCAGCAACTGACGACGAAATCCTGGAAATACGAACAGTGAGTGGCGGCAAGGAGTCCCTTTGAAAATCGTGGAGAAATGTACGGAGCGCTGGCGGGAAATGCAAACGGTGAACAGCAGAGGGTGCAGCTCAATAAATAACCTTGTTCAGCGGATATTCGATGATCCCCTCGGCGCCGGCGCGTTTGAGCTGCGGAATAATCTTGCGGACGATGTCTTCGTCGATGATCGTTTCAAGCGCAATCCACTGATCGTCGGCAAGCTGGGAGATCGTGGGCTTGCGGAGAGCGGGGATTAGCGTCAGCACAGAATCTACGTCGGTCTTGCGGAGGTTCATTTTCAGGCCGACTTTGTTGCCGGCATTAATCGCCCCCTGGAGAAGCATGGCGAGGTTCTCTATCTTTTCCCGTTTCCAGGGATCGGTCCAGCTCTTTTTGTTCGCAATCAGTTTGGTGTTAGACTCGAGGACAACATCGACAATTCGGAGTTTGTTTGCGCGGAGAGAACTTCCCGTTTCGGTCACCTCGACGATGGCTTCGACGAGGTCCGGCGTCTTTACTTCGGTGGCTCCCCACGAAAACTCGACGGTCGCATTCACTTTGTTCTTCGCGAGGTAGGTCTTTGTGATGTTGACCACTTCAGTCGCGATGCGCTTTCCTTCCAGATCCTTTACGGATTGTACGGGCGAGGATTCGTGCACGGCGAGAACCCATTTCACCTTCCGCATGCTCTGCTTCGAGTAGATCAAATCCGAAACACTCAGCACATCGACGCCGCTCTCGATAATCCAATCGTACCCGGTGAGCGCGGCATCGAACACTCCGTCTTCCACGTACCGGGGAAGCTCTTGTGCGCGGATGAGCATCGCCTCCAGCTCTTCATCATCGATCGATGGAAAATAAGAGCGATTGCTGACTGAAAAATGAAAGCCAGCCTTGGAAAGGAGGTTGAACGTTGACTCCTGCAAACTTCCTTTGGGGACGCCGAGTTTCAGTTTCATGATGATTGACAGGCCTGCAAATAGTTAAAGGTGCAGATTGAGCGATGGATAGAAGACGTCATACAAAACCCACATCATCGCACCGATGGAAATAGGAATCGAGAGGTTGTCATCGATGTTGACGGGGAGCGCCTCGATCACCGTTCCGACGCCCGCGGCGAATGCTGCAATAAGATATTCCCCCGCACTGGTCGAAATCTTGGGGGTTGCGGCAATCACAACAAGCGCGCTGAGAAAAAAAGCCGCGCTCCCCTCTATGCTCTTGCCGAGAAACTTCTTCCTCCCGAAACGCCGTCCCACTAACGCGGCCGCAGAATCGGAGATGATGAGAATGGCAAAAGCGGTGATCGTGATGAGCTTCGGAAAAATCAGCACGCAGATGGAAGCCGAAATGAGGACGTGCGTCGCCCCGCTCAGGCGCTTGTTCGTCTCATCGTGTTCATGCTTCCGCAATAAGCTTCCAAACGCCTTGTAAAAAATCTTTGCCGTGGGGGCATGATGATGGCGAAGGAGGTCAACGCCCAAAAAGAGGAGCGTTATCGGGACGAGAAGCCACAACGCCTGCGCGCGTGAAATAAAATAGTAGATAATCGGGATACTCAGCGAGCAGAGATGGATGCTCTTTCTGATCACCTCGGCCCTGTAATCGATGTTCGACCCGATAAGTTCGTCGCGTGCGATCATGCCTGTTTTTTCGGCCGCGGTTTCGCCTTCGGACTCCTGCTTCCAGGCTGGCCGCCGTTTGTCGGGACCCCGACTGCGACGCTCACTGCCGGGACGGGACTCGGGGTCGACACGCCGTTTCCGTTCTTGCGTTCAAGCGGCGGCAGCGTTTCGCCGCGAAGGATCTTGTCGATCTCCTCGCCGTCGAGAATCTCCCGGTCGAGCAGGGCGTTGGCCAGGTTGTGAAGCTTGTCAATGTTGTCCGAGAGGATCTTTTCGGCGCGCTTCATGCACGACGACACGATCTTTTTCACCTCTTCGTCGATAACGTTGGCAGTATCTTCGCTGAAGTCGCGGTGTTTTGTCACTTCCCGGCCGAGGAAAATTTCTTCTTCTTTCGCGCCGTAGGTCAGCGGACCGAGCTTTTCGCTCATTCCCCACTCGCACACCATCTTGCGCGCAAGCTGCGACGCCCGCTCGATATCGTTTCCGGCTCCCGTCGTCAACTCGTTGAAAATTAACTTCTCTGCTGCGCGGCCGCCGAATGCATACGTGATCATCGCTTCGAGATAATCCTTGGAGTACGTGTGTTTCTCGTCCATCGGCAGGTATGTCGTAACGCCGAGCGCTCTTCCGCGGGGGATGATGGTCACTTTGTGGACCGGGTCGGCCTCCGGAAGCATCTTTGCCACGAGCACGTGGCCCGATTCATGGTACGAGGTAACCCGCTTCTCCCGATCGGAGATGATGAGGCTTTTGCGTTCCATTCCCATCATCACTTTGTCTTTCGACTCTTCGAAATGGTGCATGGCCACTTCTTTTTGATTTTGACGCGCGGCCAGGAGGGCGGCTTCATTCACGAGATTCGCGAGATCTGCTCCCGACAAACCCGGGGTTCCTTTCGCGAGTGTTTCAAGCTTCACATCCTCAGCGAGAGGAATATTGCGCGTGTGAACTTTCAGGATACCTTCCCTTCCCCGAACGTCAGGACGGTCCACCACAACCTGCCGGTCGAACCGGCCGGGACGCAGCAACGCAGGATCGAGAACATCCGGTCTATTCGTCGCGGCGATGAGAATCACGCCGATATTCTGTTCAAAGCCATCCATCTCAACGAGAAGCTGGTTGAGCGTTTGCTCGCGCTCGTCGTGTCCTCCACCCAGCCCGGCGCCGCGGTGACGGCCGACAGCGTCAATTTCGTCGATGAAGATAATACAGGGAGCGCTCTTCTTCCCCTGTTCGAAAAGGTCGCGCACGCGGCTTGCACCCACGCCGACAAACATTTCCACAAAGTCTGCGCCGCTGATGGAGAAGAACGGCACTCCGGCTTCACCCGCCACAGCCCGCGCCAACAACGTCTTGCCGGTGCCCGGAGGTCCGAGCAAGAGAACGCCGCGCGGAATCTTTCCGCCTAGTTTTTGAAACTTGGCCGGTTCTTTAAGGAATTCGATTATTTCCTGGAGCTCCATCTTCGCCTCATCGGCGCCGGCAACGTCTGCGAACGTGACGCGTATGGAACCTTCGCTGAGCATCTTCGCGCGGCTTTTCCCGAACGAGAAGATTCCCTTCGTCCCGCCCCCCTGCATACGCCGGAAAATGATCAGCCAGATCCCGAGCAGCAGGATCCACGGCAGAGCTCCAATGAGCGCGTTGATCCAGACGTTGTCTTCCTTCGTGATGTTGAAGTTCACGTGGTGCGACGTCCAGTTCGCGATGACGGAATCGTCGATGTTCGTGTAGGGGAGCGTCAACGTGAATTTTTCGACGCGGACTTTCTTTCCCGTCGTCAGCGTAATGTCCTGAGGCTCGGTCAAGGTGCCGTGAAAGTCGAAATCGTTGAAGTTCGATTTCTTCACGATCGCTCTGCCGATCTTGTTCGTGTTGAGGAAGTCCTGGTACTGCGTATACGTCACTTCATATTCCGTCGCTTCCTGGCCTTTGAATATCGTCATCACCAGGAACACCGCCATGATGATCGCAGACCAGCTCAACACAACCCGCAGGACCTTTCCCCAATTGAAATCGTCTTCACCGCGCAGCATCGGTTTTTGCCCTCGGCCTTTCAGTCCCTTGGGCGACAGGAACTGACGGCGCTTCGGCGCGCCGTTCGGCTTCTGATTGTCGCTTTCGTTTTTTTCTTCCGGTTGATGTTTCTCGTCAGCCATCGCTAACGTTCTCCTCTCTGAGATTGACAAATCTATTTTTCCAGCCTGTACACCGCCGGCAGATTGCGGACCTTTTGAGCATAATCCAGTCCGTAACCAATCACAAAATCACTGGGGATCTTGAACCCGACGTACTCGATCTCGCAGGGAAATTTAACGGCATCTTTTTTGTATAAAAGTGTAACAACAGCAAACGACTTCGGGTTCTGATGAAGAACAAGCTTCCTGATGAAATCGATCGAAAGACCCGAGTCGACAATATCTTCGACGATCACGATATCCCGTCCAGTGACTTCGCAATTCAAATCCTTGAGCAGCCTGACGTCTCCCGACGAAATCTTGGCGTCGCCGTAGCTTGAAAGTTTGAAAAAATCGACTTCGCAGTCGATCGTGATCTCGCGAATCAGGTCTGCAAAAAAGATAAACGACCCGTTCAGGACGCCGATGAAAATCGGGACCTTCCCTTTGTAATCCCTGTTAAGCTTCTTTCCGAGCTGGCGCACGC
>CAYLMV010000053.1:0-17264 GCA_964384415.1 uncultured Chitinophagaceae bacterium
ACTGCATTCCTGATGTTCTTTTTCCCATGCGAAAGGGCATGCTCGGTCACTTGAGTGAAGAGCGAACCCGTCATCGAGTACGGAAGCACCGTCTCTCCTCCGGCCACGGCACGGATTGTTCTGAGCACGTCTTCCACCGTCGCATTCTTGAGGATAAATCCTTCCGACCCCGCCTGGACAAACTCCAAAATGTCCGACTGCGTGGGAGCAAGCCCCATGCCGATGATTTTGATCTTCGGAAACTCCTTCTTGACAGACCGCGCGACATCCAGGCTGTTCTGGCTGTTCAGGCCCAGATCCATCAACATCACATGAGGTTTCACGTTGCCCGCCTTTTTCAGCGTGTTCTCCCTTCCGTCGGAAACAGCCACCACTGCCATATCCTTCTGTTTGTTGATCATGGCGGTTATCCCGTCACGCAGAATACGATTGTCCTCGATCAGAAGTATTCGAATTTTAGCCATAGGTATATCCGATATTGATCTACAGCACACAACGATGGATGTCTTAAGATGCGTCCAGCGACTTTATTCTTGACGTTGTTAGTACTTCGCCGCGTTACGTCCTACAAGATCCAATCCAACCAACACACGTTCTGTATCAGAAAGATCGCCGATAATTTTTCTCACCGGTACTGGTAATTTGCGCTCTAATGTCGGGACCGCGAGAATCTGGTTGTCGCGGGCAAGCTGCGGATGCTCCAAAAGGTTGATCACTTGTATGGTGTACTTGCCCTTCAATTCCTCTTCACAAATGAGTTTGAGATTGTTGAAAGCGGCAACGGCTTTGGGAGTCTCCCCGGCAATATACAAACGCAGCACCCATTTGTCGCTTCTCGCATCTGCAGGCTTTTTCCCCAGATTCGCACGCCGGGGCTTTGACCGGCGGCTGTTCGGCTTTTTTGGTTTCTTTTTCATTGCGAGTTCCCCTGCAATCTATTTTGTTCCCGGTTTTGCCGGTTGTTGTCCTGTGCGGGCGTCACTTTTTCGACTCTTAGCCATTCTCGCCTTGTCTTGAACGAAACGTTCATTCCTCGCTTTTTCATTCCCGATTTCTTTAAGCGCTTCTGCTTCTTCCGCTTCAAATTGAGATCGCAGCAATTGAATCTGTGCCTCCAAAGCCTCACGCTTGCGTGCCAATCCAAATTGTTTTCCTTTGATTTCCTGGTTTCGCGCTAATTGTGCCGCATCGTCTTTCGTCTCCTGTGATAATCGTGCCGAGCCGGTTAAAACACCTTCCGTGCCGACATAGACATCAACCAACTCTATGCCGTGGCCCGTCAACTTGAACTCCCGAATTTGATTCGAGTGCTCCATACCGCGCGATTTAAGAACATAGAGTCCCCTGTTGCGTTCGCCTCCGATTTCAATATCACGAAGAAGGAGCCATGTATCTATTAATGACGAAATGTACACATCGGTCATCTCCGTCGCATCCCCCCCCGCGTTCGTGAGACTTGTAAAGAACGCCGTAATCCGCTTCATCTTCAAAAAATCCAGAAGGCGGAGCAACATTGCTTTGACTTCAGATTGGTTATCTCCCGTTACGAATGCATTGATAGGATCAAGAATGACGATGTCGGGTTTAAAGGCGTTGATCAGTTTGATACTTGTCACGAGGTGGGTTTCCAAACCATAGTGCGTCGGCCGCGTTGCATGGAACTGAAGCAATCCCTTCTTCACCCACGGTTCTAATTGTATCCCAATCGATCGCATATTGCGCATGAGCTGGCTGGCAGATTCCTCGAAGGTGAAAAAGAGTACGCGTTCATGTCTTTTGCATGCCGCTTCAACAAACTGCGAGGCAATGCTCGTCTTGCCCGTACCGGCGGTTCCGGAAACAAGCACCGTGCTGGCCCGGAAATATCCTTTGCCGGAGAGCATCGTATCGAGCCGCGGAATGCCGGTCGAAATTCTCTCGAGGGACGAAGAATGATTCAGTCCCAGTGAAGTAACCGGCAAAACCGAAAAACCATCTTCATCAATGAGGAACGGGTACTCGTTCGTTCCGTGCGTTGAACCGCGGTACTTGACGACCCGCAGCCGCCGTATCGATGCTTGATCGCTCACGCGATGATCGAGCAAGATGACGCAGTCGGAGACGTATTCTTCCAACCCTTCGCGAGTAAAACTATTTGTTCCTCGCTCCGCAGTAAGTATTGTTGTTACGCCTTTCTTTTTCAGCCAGCCCAATAACCGGCGGAGCTCAGCGCGGAGAATGAGAGTATTTGGCAATCCCGAAAAAAGTGTTTCTATCGTGTCCAGCACAACCCGCTTTGCCCCGATACTTTCAATTGCAAGATGAATCCTGATAAACAATCCTTCCAAATCGTATTCGCCGCTTTGCTCGAATTCACTCCGATCGATGTGAATGTGTTCGAGCCAGATCTTCTTCTGTTCAACCAGTCTGGCCAAATCGAACCCCAGCGATGCAACGTTTGCCGTAAGTTCTTTTTCTGTTTCCTCGAACGACAAAAAGACGCCGGGTTCATTGTATTCTGTTGCTCCACGGACGAGAAATTCCATGGCGAAGAGGGTCTTACCGCAGCCGGCCCCCCCGCAAACAAGCGTCGGCCTTCCTTTCGGCAATCCGCCGTTTGTAATGTCATCGAGACCCCTTATGCCGGTGGGAGATTTCGGGAGTTCTTTGAGCTGAATGTGGCGATTAAGAGTCGGCATCGGCATCCTCTGTCTGGAAGTATCCAACAAAACAAAATTTGCCAGGAGGATTTTGGAGTGGTGGTGCAGCTCTTCACTTCCTGTCAAATCTGGATCCGTGGGGGCAATTATACGTTACAAAATAGGAAATGATTTGATATACTGCAACTCAACCGAGCCGTGGGCAGTGGCTGAATTTAGGGAAAACCTCATTAATGAGTATTTATTTGTCATTCTGAAGGAATCCCGCTTCCGTGATTCGCGGAAGCGGGAGAAAGTGAATGCCGACACGACGTGTTCCTTCGGAAAGGCATCGTTCGAAGGAGTCCTTTGGACCTTCGGGAGAATCCATGAGGATGCGGAGATGGATCTTTCTCCCGCCAATCACGACGTGATGCCTTCGGCAAGAACGGCGGCACTGGGCGAGGTTCTCGCTTTTTGTTTCTGACACAAGCCGAGCCATGGTCCTTCGTACGAGGGGTTGTACTGCGGGCTAGAATCTGAGGGTGAACGTTGTCTTCGCAGCGGGGTCGGAGCTGACCGAAATCGATCCGCGGTGAAGCCGCATGATCTGCCGTGAAAGACTCAATCCGATTCCGGATCCATTTTGCTTCGTCGTAAAAAATGGAATAAATATCCTCTCCTGAACATCTTTCGCAATCCCCGGTCCGTTGTCGGTCACTTCAATGATCACCCGCCCCCTTTCCCCCATCCGACCTTCTACTGCAATGGCGCCGTCTGTCCGATCAGCCAGAGCCTCCGCAGCGTTGCTGAGCAGGTTGATCAGCACCTGCTCGATCAACTCAGGATCCGCGGTGAGTTCCAGGCTGATCGGCTCGACGCGGGTCGAAAGAGCGATACGCCCCGCACTGAACCTCTCATGCATAAGCTGCTCGACCCTGCGAAACAGGTCCGCGACCGCGATGATGCCGAAACTGGGCCGCGGAATTCGCGCGAGATTCCGGTACGCATCGACGAAATGCAGCAGCCCCTGACTTCTTTTTTCAATCGTCTCCACCGCCCCGGTTACATCCCTCATCGTTTCTGCGCTGAGTCGTCCCTGGGACACTCCGTCCGGCGTACCCGGCCTGAGCATCCCGTTGACTGTCGAGGCAAGCGATGAAATAGGCGTAAGCGAATTCATGATCTCGTGAGTCAACACCCGGACGAGCCGCTGCCACGCCTCCATCTCTTTTTCGTCAAGCTCGGACTGTATGTTCTGGATGGAGATGAGCATCTGAGACTGGCCGCGCAATTTCTGTTCCGTGGCGTACACGATCAGTTGCACTGCTTCGCCGCGCACTTCCAGCTTGACAAGAGATTTTTGGCCGGAAGACAGCTTCATCAAAACTTCGACAAGCTCACCGCTGATGCGGCCCAGCGACCTGAGTTCGACGAGCTGATTGACGCCGAGGATTCGTTTTGCAGCATTGTTGATCAGGGTAACGCTGCCCTCGGGGGTAAATGCAATCAACCCGACGCCGACGTGCTGGATGACCGTCTGCAAATACAACGATTGCTCTTCCTTCTCCTCGCGTATTTTTTGGAGGTGATCGACTACTTCGCTGAATGCCGTATTCAACTCGTCGAACGATCTGCCCCGTCCCCTGGACGAAAACGATTGGGTAAAATCTCCGTACCGGATTGCAAGCAGGAACCGCGTCAGCTCCCGGTTCGTCTTCTCGACAAAATGGATGAGGGCATAGATCTGATAGGCGGCGACAACAAGGACGAGCGCCGATGTCGCATACAACTCTGTCCGGGTGAGGAGATAGAAGAGGAGAAGAAGGAAGCACGCGAGAACAAGACACCGGACCGTGACGTTGAGCCGGAACGATTTAAAGCCCATATTTTTCAAACCGTCGATAAAGAGCTGTGCGGGTCAATCCGAGTTCCTTCGCCGTCTGCGTAACATTGCCGCCGTGTTTGGCAAGCGCCTTCTGGATCACACCTTTTTCGATTTCCTGCAGCTTCGGTTCGACCTTGAGACTCGAATCTTCGTTCGCATCTGTCGATGTGAGGAAGAAGTCCTCGGGCTGGAGGATATTGTCTTCACTGAGAATGAGAGCTCGTTCAACGGCGTGCTCAAGTTCACGCACATTCCCGGGCCAGTTATATTGTTGCAGCTTGTTCATGGTCGCCCGCGGCACTTCGATATGCGGCTTATGGTAACGCAGGCCGTACTTCCCGAGAAAATGCTGAACGAGCAGCGGGATGTCGTCCATTCTGTCACGTAAGGGGGGCAGGTGAATCTCCACGGTGTTGATCCGATACAAGAGGTCCTGACGAAATTTTTTCTCCTGCACCATCAAAGCGATCGGCATATTCGTCGCTGAGATCAACCGGATATCGATGGGCTATGCCTTGTTTGACCCGATTCGGGTGACTTCACGGTTCTGGAGGACGGAAAGGAGTTTTGCCTGCATCGCAAGGGGCAGGTTGGAGATTTCATCGAGGAAGAGCGTTCCCCCCGAAGCCGTTTCAAATCGACCGGCACGAGTTTCCCGGGCATCGGTAAACGATCCTTTGACGTGGCCGAACAATTCGCTCTCGAAGAGCCCGGCGCTGAGCGCACCCATGTCGACGGTGATGAATACCTCGGCCGACCGAAGCGAGCGCCGGTGAAGCTCGCGCGCAACGAGCTCCTTTCCCGTTCCATTCTCACCCAGGATGAGCACGTTTGCGTCTGTTTTCGCGACCTTCTGTATCGCCGCGAAAATTCCCTTCATGGCGTTCGAATTGCCGATGAACCCGTGGAAGTGATAATCGAGATCGTCCCCCAATTGTCTCTGCCGGGAGCGAAGCTCTTCGACCTGTGTCCGGGATCGGCGGATCGTCATTGCCGCGGAAAGCGTGGCAAGTAATTTTTCGTTCTGCCACGGTTTTAAGACGAAGTCCGTAGCGCCCGCCTTGATCGCCCTGACGGCCATTTCAACATCGCCGTACGCCGTAATCAGAACGACGACGGCTTGCGGATCCACTTCGAGTATTTTGTCCAGCCAATAAAATCCCTCCCGGCCGCTGCTCACGTCGCGGGTGAAGTTCATATCTAAGAGAATGACGTCGTACTCCGCTTCTCTCAGAAGCCCCGGCAGGAGTTTTGGATCGCTTTCGGTTCGGACGGATTGTGCGTGCTGCTTCAGGTACAATTGAGCTGCCAGCAGCACATCCTTGTCGTCATCGAAGACTATGATGTTACCTAGAGTGGTAGCCACGGGTCGTGTTTCAGAAATAGCTTGAAGAATTGAACATGACGCTCCAGGCGGAGCTTGGGAAATTTCGCAGTTTCTTGTGCTTCAATCATGTCGTCCCTTCGGGACTTATCGATGAAACTACTGAGACGCCGCACTCGCATCTCTTCAAGTTTCTCTTTGGGGGGCGGGAAAGCAGTCAATCATATTGCGAACTTCGTGCCAGTCGATGTTGCTTAAGAAGCCGTCAATTGACCGTTTACACGAAGGAAATATTCTTGCATGTCCGTTTCCGGACATCTAATGTAACGAAAACGGACGCAATTGCAAGGGGATGTTGATTTTTTGTTTAATTTCGCAAGGGAATATTGGCTTGGATGTTGTTTCGACTTACCGCATGGAACAAGAATCTTCTGCAACACAACGCAGTTTCGGAGAACGCGATGAAAACAACCACGATATTAACAGCCGCACTATTCCTTGTGTCGATTCCGGCGATAGGACAAAGTGACTTGCCTGGAAAGCAATTGGATGGGCCCTATGTTGTTTCAGAATTCTCTTACACAGATGCCTATCTCCAGAGAGCCTTTAGGAACTACGCGATGGATTTGAATTCAGCCAACGACGGCGTTGTTGAGTCTACGATCGCCTATTTGACATTCTTGCATCTCAGCATGCCGCAGGTCGACCTGAAGCGATTCGAAGCGATGATCACCAAACTTGCAGAATTGGGCAGGACGCCGGTCATTCGGTATAAGGCCTATCTCGCGACTATGGTCTTTGAAAGTCCAGGGTCGTTTGCCGGGGTGCAGAACGCAGGCTATGCCAACAGCAACCAGTTTCTTTACAATGTTGCGTCGCAGGCTCAAATGACTCTTTTGGGTCAGAACATCAAGTAGGCTGATGCCGTAGTAGGTTTCAGGAACGACAACGAGTGGTAGGCTCAAGTCGTCATTGAACAGAAAAAGCCGACATTAGGCCGCGAACCAAGAATGATAGCGCAGTCTTAAATAGATGGATATCCGAGAATTAAAGGACCCGCACTCCAATTCATCCAATGCGTTAGAGCAATCAGGAATGGATCGGAAACTCAAAAAACACGCCTGGACAATTCGCAGGATTATGTACGTCGCCGCCGGTGCGTTACTGTTCTTCTTCATCATCTATAGTCTTATTTTCAACGATGGGAGATCCAGACTCAACGTCGAAACCGATAAGATCACCGTCTCAAAGGTGACGAAAGCTGCATTCCAGGAATATATACCCGTCCAGGGGACCATTCTTCCAATTCAAACATTTTATCTCGATGCCATCGAAGGAGGAAGAGTGGAAAAGCGGTATGTCGAGGCGGGTTCGTTTGTCACAAAGGGTGATCCGATCGTAAAGCTCGCCAATACAAACTTGCAGCTCGATGTGATGTATCGTGAGGCACTGACGTATCAGGAAATCAACGACGCACAGAACAGACGATTGACTATTGAACAGAACACCATTGCAGTGAAAACGACGCTGGCGGATGCAGAATACCAGGTACAAAGTGCGCGGCTTGCCTTCTTGCGGGATTCAGCGTTGGTGCTCAAGAACCTCGTGTCCGATCAGAGCTATCTGCTGTCGCGATATGCTTATGAATCCTGGTTGAAACGCAGATCCCTGGCTAGAGACAATTTCCGCCAGGATTCAATTCTCCGGGTCACTCAACTGGTTCAGCTCGAATCCTCCGTAGCGAGGTTACAGGAAAATCTGGAGATGACGAAGAAGAACCTGGACAACCTGGTTGTCAGATCGCCGATTAGCGGCCAATTGACTTCGCTCAACGCTGAAATCGGGGAATCGAAGTCGCCCGGCCAGCGCATAGGACAAATCGACGTGCTGGACAATTTCAAGGTCCAGGCTTCCATCGATGAATTTTATATTGCGCGTATCAATCCGGGACGTACGGGCGAATTCGATTTGACCGGAACGACATACACGCTGAAGATCACGAAAGTTTATCCGGAAGTCACGAACGGCCGTTTCGATGTAGACATGGAATTTGCCGGCGCGCCTCCGGCCGGAATACGACGTGGACAGACGCTTCAGATTCGTCTGGAACTCGGCGATCTGACTGAAGCTGTCCTCCTTCCCCGTGGCGGATTCTTCCAAAAGACCGGCGGCCAGTGGGTGTACGTGGTGGACAAATCCGGAGACTACGCCGTAAGACGGGGCGTCAAGCTTGGGCGACAGAACCCGCAGATGTTCGAAGTGCTCGATGGCCTGCAGCCGGGTGAGCACGTCATTACATCATCGTACGACAACTTTGGCGACATTGACAAACTCGTCCTCAAAAAGTAAACGCAAAGAGTGATACAATGGCAGCGGCCTTTGCCGTGGCTGATGATCGGGACTCAGCGAGCCGGAATCAGGCGCGACGTGCGGTGTGTGCAATTCTGACGTTGACTGAATCGTTATTCCGAAGAAACGAACACAGAAAGCTCGCGACAAACATCAAACATCTTTCACTCTCAGCTCTCGCCAACATTGCGAGGGGATTTGAGAGATCCGGAGATAGAAACTTTCTGATGAGAGCAGCGAATACTATCGAGCAGTTCGAACAAGAACTGAAGCGCGCACAACAAAGGGGAGCATTGAACGATGCCGATGCTGCGCTTTTGAAAGAGAATTTCGACGCTGTAAAGAAATCGCTTGAACATCTGCGACCGTAACATTCTCTCAACACCTCAACAAATCGGAGTCTGCAATGATTAGAACGAATAACCTGAAGCGAATCTATACCACGGATGAAGTCGAAACAACCGCATTGAACAACGTGAATATCGAGATCAACGAACAAGAGTTCGTGGCGATCATGGGTCCGTCGGGGTGCGGCAAGTCGACGCTCCTGAATATCCTCGGTCTGCTGGACAATCCTAACGATGGTGAGTACTACTTCTTGGACCAGGAAGTCTCACAATTCAGCGAACGGCAGCGGGCGAGCATGCGTAAGGCGAACATTGGCTTTGTCTTCCAGAGCTTTAATCTCATCGATGAACTGACGGTCTATGAAAACGTCGAGCTCCCGCTTTTCTATCTGGGTATCTCCTCGTCCGATCGTGAGAAACGCGTCAACGAAGTCCTCGAGCAAATGCAGGTGATGCATCGGAAGAACCACTTTCCACAGCAGCTGTCAGGCGGTCAACAGCAAAGAGTGGCGGTTGCTCGCGCCATCGTTGCCAGACCCAAACTGATTCTGGCGGACGAACCGACAGGAAATCTCGACTCCGCCAACGGAAGCGAGGTCATGAAACTCCTCAACGAACTCAACGAGAACGGCACAACGATCGTGATGGTCACCCACTCTGCCCACGATGCTGAATACAGTCACAGAGTCATCAATCTCTTTGACGGACACGTCGTCACAGAGAACATTAAAGAAAAATTTCACATCTGACGGGATCGGCCGGTGCGTGGAGCAATCATGATGTTATCGACACAATAACGATGAAATTTGAGGGAACCATGTTTACAAACTATCTCAAGATCGCCTTGCGGAATCTCCTCAGGCAGAAAGTATATTCGCTGATCAATATCACCGGACTCGCGGTTGGCATCGCGTGTTGCATCGTCATCGTGTTATACGTCCATGACGAACTCAGCTTCGATACCTTCAACGCGAATGCGGACCGGGTCTATCGCCCAACGCTGCTCGGGGCCTTTCAGGGAAAGCAGATTAACAGCGCACAATGCCCAGCAGGGATGGGACCCGCGCTTTCGCACGATTTGCCCGAACTTGCCGCATACACTCGAATCAGGAATTTCGGCGGCATGGTACTGCGCTTCGCGGACAAAGTGTTCAGCGAGGAGCGTTTCCTGGGCGCTGATTCCTCATTTTTCGACGTCTTTACTGTCCATTTTCTTGAAGGAAATCCCAAAACGGCGCTCACGCAGCCTCAAAGCGTCGTACTGACACAGGCGATGGCAAAGAAGTACTTTGGAGACGTAGACCCGGTTGGGAAAGTACTCAACACCAATGGGAAGTTGAATTGGACGGTCACAGGCGTTATGGAAGATTGGCCGAAGAATTCCCATCTCAAGTTTGATTTTCTCGGTTCGCTCACGACTTCTGACGACAGCAGAAACACGACATGGCTGAGCAATAACTACCTTACGTATCTGCTTCTTCGGAAGGGAACCAACATCGCTGAATTCCAACAGAAGCTGGACAGTGAGACTGTGAAGTACGCAAGTCCACAGATGAAAAAGATTGCCGGAATTTCACTCGAACAATTCAGGGCTGGCGGAAACAGTTACGGCTATTTTCTGCAGCCGTTGAGTTCCATTCACCTTCATTCTCATTTGGATTACGAGCAAGGGCCCAACGGAGATATTTCCTATGTATACATATTCTCGGCGCTCGCGCTGGCGATCCTTCTTATTGCGTGTATCAATTTCATCAATCTCGCTACGGCAAGATCAGAAAGGCGGGCGCGGGAAGTCGGCATCAGAAAAACCCTTGGCTCGAACCGTCTGCGCCTCGTGGGCCAATTCCTCGCGGAATCGATACTGATGAGCGTCATCGCCGTTCTGCTGGCAATTATTCTCGTCGAGGTTCTGCTGCCCCTGTTCAATGATATAGCAGGTAAGGAGATGAGTCTCTCTCTCTTCAGCAGCCCGCTGACAGTTCTTCTGCTCCTTTTCTTTGCCACAGTAGTGGGAGCGGCTGCAGGGTCCTATCCGGCGTTCTACTTGTCGTCATTTCGGCCAATGGATGTCCTTGCGAAGAATGCACGAAGAAGATGGAGAAAACCTACTCTCCGCAGCGGACTTGTCACGTTTCAATTTGCCGTTTCGATTGTCTTGTTCATCGGCACTTTTGTCATCCACTCTCAATTGCGGTACATCCAAACAAGAAACCTCGGATTTGACAAAGAGCAGCTGATCGTGATTGAGCGGACAAATGATTTGGCTGGACGTCTGCAGGCCTTCGAACAGGAGTTGCGAAGTAATCCAAGGATCCTCAATCTGACCAATTCAACCGCCATCCCTGGTACTCAAGGAGGAGATGGGGCCTATCAAATGATTGGCATAGCTGGCCATCAATTTGAAGATCTTCGGGAGATGTGGTGCGATTATGATTTTGCGGATACATACCGCTTGAAGATACTGGAGGGGAGATTTTTTTCAAAAGAGCACGCATCGGATACGGTTGGAGTCGTCGCGAATGAAGCGGTTGAAAGAGCCTACGGCGAGAAAAATATCGTCGGAAGATATCTCGCCATTCCTGGACCCACTCCGGCTAATGCCCAGAAATACGAAATCATCGGAGTGACCAACGACTTCAATTTCCAGTCTCTCCATGAGTCAATCCGACCTCTCATCATGCACTTTCTTTCAAGGAACAATCTCGTCGGACAGTTCATCACTGTTCGTTTGAGTCCCGGAGATCCGAAACCCGTGCTATCGTTTCTCGAAGGCGTTTGGAAGAGCCACGCGGGAAACGAGGGCTTTAGCTACAATTTCCTGGACCAGAACCTTGAGCGCCTCTATGCTGCCGAGCGAAGGACAAGCAAGATCGCTGCAACATTTTCAATCCTAGCAGTCTTTATTGCCTCCCTGGGATTGCTCGGGCTCGCTGCATATGTGACGGAGCGAAAGACCAAGGAGATTGGCATTCGGAAGGTGCTTGGGGCCTCTGTATCTGAAATTCTTCGCTTACTGTGGACGGAGTTTGCCAAATGGATCCTGATCGCTAATGTGATTGCGTGGCCCGTCGCTTATTACGTCATGGACAAGTGGCTGCAGGACTTTGCGTACCGGGTAGATATCGGGCTCTGGGTATTTGTTTTCTCAGGGGCGTTAGCACTCATTATCGCCTTTCTAGCGGTTGGTTCGTACGCAATCCGAGCGGCCCTTTCGAACCCTGTTGAGGCATTGAGGTATGAATAAGGGAATCGCGGTTATCAAGCTGCTGAACGAGCTCGATGAATGTGGGGCCACAATTGTCATGGTGACCCCCTCTGTCCGCGATTCCGAGGACAGTCATCGCGTCATCAATCTCTTCGACGGCCACGTCGTGACAGAAAACATCAAAGAACAGATCCGCGTCTAAGCGCAACCTCAGAATGCCGGGAGTTTTGAATGTTTAAGAATTACGTCAAAATATACCTGAGAAACCTTAAGAAGCAGAAGGCCTATTCGTTCATCAACATCTTCGGCCTTGCGGTCGGCCTTTCCGTATTCATCCTCGTGCTGACGGTCTTCGACTTCAACCTGAGTTTTGATTCCTTTCACACGCACCCTGAATCCATCTATCTCGTCGTTTTCGAATACACTGCATCCGACGGTTCCACACAGAAGGAGGCATACTCGCGTCTGCCCCTGGGGAATCTGCTTGCGCAGAAATTCCCGGAGATTGAACGGGCCACAACGCAAAGGCAATATTTCAGGAATAGCTTCCGATATGGGGACAAGAAATTCTATGAAACGGGAGTCCTCTTCGCCGACACGAACTTCCTGAGAATTTTCAATTACCCCGTTATCGCGGGAGACAAAAGCTCCCCCTTGTCCCGGCCCAACTCCATTGTCCTCACGGAATCGGCATCGAGAAGATATTTCGGAGATGAGAACCCCATCGGAAAAATGTTGACGACCGATTTTGGAGATGCCGGATTGGTCGTCACCGCCGTCATCAAAGACTGTCCGTTCAATTCCAGCAACAGGTTTGAGGTGCTAGTCTCGATGCCGGCCGGATACAATCAGGATTGGGGAGTTCAGGGGAGCACATACACTTTTCTGAAGCTGAAAGATGGGGCGAGTGCGGCGTTGCTGGAGTCCAAGCTTCCCGCCTTCGTCGAGGAGCAGGCTCCGGTGTTGCGGGACAACAGGGCGAAGTTGTTCCTCCGTCCGTTGAAAGATCTTCACCTGAAATCCATGGACGTCAATTGCGGGTTCAGTATCACGCCGATTATTCAGTACTATTTTATACTGGCGATTGCGGCCGGATTACTCATCGTCGTGTCGATCAACTTCATGATCCTTTCGACATCCCGATACGGCAATCGGGCAAAGGAGGTGGGAATCAGAAAAGCCATCGGCGCTGAGAGAGGGCAGCTTATCGTTCAATACATCGCCGAATCCATGGCTACAGCCCTCATCGCCCTCCCCCTGGCGATTGTTTTATTTGAACTGGTCCGCCCCGGTTTTATTGCGATCGTGGGGGGCGGAGTCGAACTCAGTCTGACGCAAGATCCTGGAGTGCTCGGCATTGTTGCGGCTGTCACGCTATGCGTCGGGTTTGTTTCAGGAATATATCCCGCGTTCTTCCTCTCTTCATTTCAGCCGGCGAGCGTTTTCAGAAGTCAGAAGGTCGGCGGAAGGAAAAAAATCAACTTTCGGAAAGCGCTTGTGCTTATCCAGTTCACGCTCACGTTCATCATGATTGCCGCGACCCTGGTGCTGATGAAGCAGCTGAATATGTTGTCTCAGGTCAATCTGGGGTATGACCGGAAAAACATTATTGTGATACCGTGCACCTATGAAATGGCAAACAAGTTTGACGTCCTCGAGAAGGAATTAAAACAGAATACAAACATCGCGATGGTAGCGGAGGCTCACGTGCTGCCGTTCGGCGGCGGATACAGGAAGGCAAAGATGCGGGTCGAAGGGATGGACGAAAAGAGCTCGGAGGGCATCGATTACTACCCCTGCGGCAACAATTTCATCGAGATACTCAACATCAGGATCCTGCAAGGAAGGAGTTTCTCAAAACAGTTTAACGATTCGAACAGTGTCATCGTCAGCGAGGGAACTGCACGTCATTTCCACCTTGAAAATCCGGTGGGGAAAAAAATAATCCTCGATGCAGGGCAAAAGCAGCGAACGATCATCGGGGTCGCCGAAGACTTCCATTTCCCGCACGTGTTCTTAAAGAAAGCTCCCGCCGTACTCTACTTCCAGCCTTCGGAGCCGTTCTACGTCTTCGTGAAAACGGCCGCAAAGCCGGACGACGCAACAATTGGCTTTGTCAAGGCGAGGTGGAACGAGGTCGTTCCGGACCTTCCCTTCGATGAGTTTGTGCTTGAAGATCAATTCCAGGAGCAGCTGCGAACATCCACCAAGTCGCTCGAGATCTTTGTATTCATCTCGGTGGTATCTGTGATTGTCGCCTCGCTCGGTCTGTTTGCCCTGGCTTCATACACCGCCGAGAAGCGGACAAAAGAAATCGGCGTCCGGAAAGTGTTAGGAGCATCATTCGGCGATATCGCGTCCATGTTGGTCTCCGAATTCATGGTGACCGTAGCTGTCGCGGATCTTATCGCGCTTCCATTTGCATATTTTCTCTCGAAGTATCTTGTAACGTTTGCCTGGGCCTACAAGACAGACGTTGGCGTGCTGCTGTTCCTTGCCACGACGGCGATCTCGGTCCTCGCGGCTCTTTCCGCCGTGGGATTCCAATCAATAAAGTCTGCTCGTGCAAATCCCGTCGAGGCGCTCAGGTATGAGTAGATATAAGAGAAAAGAGAGAAGAGATAAGAGAAAAGAGAGAAGAGATTTGGGAAAAGGCAGGGGCTGGGCGAGGGAATGGCTTTTTTGTTGTTTCTAAAACCACATGAACGTTATTCCCAGGCGCAGCCCCTCTCTCTATTTCGAAAAACTCCGCAGGAATACCGGAACGAGTTTGAACACACCGGAAATCCGCTTCATCAGGCCCTTTCCATAAAGCACGTGAAGTCCGCCGAGGAGCCCGTCGAAAACTTTTCTGCTGTGAGGATACCACCACATGTTTTTCTGCATCCCCGGAAGAATGTCGTCGACGACGACGCGGGTCTGCGTCATCTCCTCCAATCCGAGATAGCCGTGAGTGCGTCCGATCCCCGATTCCTTGAAACCGCCCCACGGGGTCTCGGCAAGCCCATGGCTCATGAGGTGGTCGTTGATCATCACCGATCCGACTTCGAGCCGCGCAGCAATGGCGTGGGCTTTCTTCTTGTTGCGCGACCAGACGGAAGCCGTCAGCCCCAGCGTCGAGGCGTTTGCCTTTCGTACTGCCTCATCGACATCCTTCACCTTCGCGACCCCAAGGAGCGGTCCGAAGATTTCTTCCCGCATCAACAGCATGTCGTCGGTCGCATCCTCCACGATGGTCGGGGGAATGAAAAGCCCCGCCGGATTCAACCCTTTCGATGGAGGGTTCTCGAAAATTGTCGCTCCTTTCGATCTGGCGTCACGAAGCTGGTCCTGAACCTTCTTCATCTGTTCTTTCGTCGTCATCGCCCCAACATCGATATCGCAGTTCTGATCTGCCCCCTGTTTCAGTCCATGCATTTTTTCTTTCAGCAGGGCGACGAATGCTCCATAGACCGGTTCCTCGACGTAAATTCTCTCCACTGCGGCGCACGACTGCCCGGCATTTGATATTCCCGCCCAGAGCGCTCCGTTCGCGGCGCGATTCAGATTCGCATCGCGGCACACGATCATCGCATCGTTTCCGCCGAGCTCCAGCGAGACCGGAACCAGCCGCTCCGCCGCTTTGGCCATCAACAGCTTGCCGACCGCCACAGAACCGGTGAAGAAAAGTTTGTTGATGCCCGATTCGAGAAATGCGTTTCCCGCGACCGACCCCGGCAGATTGATGAGCGTGAAAAGGCCCGGAGGGAAATCACCGGCCGCAACGGCGGCCTGAATTGCCTTTCCGACCATGAGCGTCTGAGAGGCAACCTTCAGGATCACCGCGTTCCCCGCGATCAACGCCATGGCGATTTCGTGGAATGGAATTGCGAAGGGATAGTTCCACGGACTGATGATCCCCACAACCCCGGCCGGCACCCGGTCGACGTATGAACGCTTGTTGAAGGTCAAAAGGCTCCCGCCGCTCAGACGCTTCCGCTTCAGGATTTTTTCGGCGTGACCGGCGTAGTAGCTCACCGCCATCGCCGTCGACATCACTTCGGTGCTCAGCGCATCGATTTTCGTCTTGCCGGTGTCGCGGGAAATGATGTCGGCCAGCGGTTCCGCGTTTTCCACAATATAGTCGCGAACAAGAAGGAGATGCCGGCGGCGTTCCTTGTACCCGGCGGCTTCCCATGCAGGCTGGACCTTGCGGGCCGCAGAGACGGCATTGTTCAGATCGGCGACGGTGTTCAGTTCGGTCGCTCCGATCGTTTCCCCCGTCGCAGGATTCACGGAGGGAATACTCCCTCGCATTGCGGTTGTCGTCATGGCTTCACCGCGCTTTCTGCCTTCGTTCGTCCGTGCCACGACTTCATGCTTCCGCCGACACCCATGAGCATGAGAAAGCGCTGGAACCAGCTGTCCGGCATGAGTGCCCGGAACCGGAGGTTCATATTGACGGTCCTGGGACGCTTCGGTGAGAAGCGATCTTTTTTCAGAGCCGACTCGACGATCGCCTCGGCGATCACATCGTGGTTTTTGACCAGCGGAACGATGAGCCGCCCAGGAAAGCCGAGGCGCGCCCCTTCAAACATTCCCTTGGCGATGTAACTTGGATGGATCGTCGAAAACTTTACTCCGTCTTTTTTCTGATTGTAGGCCTCCATGCGGAGCGACTCGGTCAATCCCCACACGGCCCACTTGGTCGCGGCGTAGACGGCAAGTCCCGGCACTCCGATGGTCCCAGCAGCGGAAGAGATGTTGACGACGTGGCCGCAGTTGCGCTCATACATCCCCGGCAAAAATGCGCGCGTCGTATAGATCAGCGCGGTGAGGTTCACGTCGATCGTCCGCTCCCACTCGTCATCCGGGCGGTCGAGGAGATCTCCGCCGGAGACGTACCCGGCATTGTTGATAAGGATGTCGACACGTCCCATTTCCTGTTCGGCTTTCTTGGCGAGCTCATAGACGAGCTTCTTATCGGTAACGTCGCACCGGTGTGCAAACACGGTCCCGTGAGAGGAGAGTTCGTTCTTCGCTTCGTTGAGCGCTTTCTCGTTCAGATCCCAGATCGTCACGCTGCATCCCTCCGCCACAAGACGGCGAACAGTCGCCAGTCCGATTCCCATTGCTCCGCCGGTGACAACGGCGGTCTTGTTATGAAGGTTCATGCGAGGATTCTCCGATGGATTGATGAGTAGGTGTTGAGGTGAGGTTTCCCATACAAACGCACTGCAGCTTTTGATGGCGGTCAAACGTAGTCATATTTGTCTTTACATTCAATGCCCCCAGCCGCGAAAGACAATTCTATGCACAATATTCTTCTCTCGTTCTCTCGTTCCCAACGTCCCGTTGGGAACGAGATTACAATGAACTGTGATGAAGAAGCGGAGCTTCGTTGGACTTCCGTTCCCAACCAGAGGCTGGGAACGAGATTTAACGCGAGATTTCTCTCGTTCCGAACGTCCCGTTGGGAACTAACCTGCAATGAGCTGCGATGAAGAAGCGGAGCTTCGTTGGACTTCCGTTCCCAACCAGAGGCTGGGAACGA
>CAYLMV010000053.1:17510-27410 GCA_964384415.1 uncultured Chitinophagaceae bacterium
TGGGAACGAGATTTAGAGTCTTTAAGCCTTTTTGGCAAGCGAACGAATCAATCCTAAATCCAGCTCCCCCTTGGCGCCCCAGCCTGTCTCGCCGGGCGGCACATCGGGACGAAACTTCTCGTACATTTTGTAGGCGGAAACCGCCAGCTCGTCCGGCTTGAATGCTTTTGCCAGCGCCTGCATTGCTTCTTGCACATCAACCAGGTCTTCGCCGAATTTCTGAGTCAGGTATTTCGCGACGCTTTCGGATGTTATGATCTCATCCTTGATCTTCGCACGGACGCCTTCTTTGGTTCGGACAGTCGGAATCGTCCTGCCGAGCAGTATGACCAATTCTTTTTCTATTGGTTTCTCTGCCTTGCGCACCAATTTGATGGGGCGCTCTTTCGGTTTCTCGAAGATGCCCAGGCGTTGACCCTTCGCCTGTGCATTCAGTCCTGCGACTGCTTTTCCCAATGTGAGCGCGCAATTGTGATCGTAGCCGAGGCGTTCAGCGACGACTGTTGCCCAGAGGGTTAGAACCGGGGCGCGGTTGATACTTACTTTTTTGGTTTTCATCTGGCCACCCTAGAGACGTTCACAGGATACCATTCCGCGACTACAAGCTCTCCCTCTTTCACGACGGCTTTAGCGCACTTAAGCCCGACACGCCGGTTGACAGGATCATTCAGCCGGTCCAGT
Source organism: uncultured Chitinophagaceae bacterium (assembly GCA_964384415.1). GTDB lineage: Bacteria > Bacteroidota > Ignavibacteria > UBA10030 > UBA8401 > JAGVPT01. Next base: position 18,192 of record CAYLMV010000053.1, read on the forward strand.
ATCAGCCTGGCGTTGCACTCCGCGCTTGTGGAAGTGCTAAAGCAAAACACTTCGCTAAGATCCTTCGTCCATGAGAGCGATTCTGGATCGAAGAAGAGGAAATGAGACAGGTATTCGCCGGTGTCGGTGCGGCTAAGGATGGTATAGGTTTTTGGAAGGCTCATTCTGTTGTGTGATTTTGTCGCCCGACGTTATGTTGATGAACGTAAATCCGAGATGAAACATGAACTCACGAAGGATCAGAAGCGTCGCAGAAAACGAAGAATCGACCCGCAGATTGTCTTTGGCGGCAGGACGCCCTGTCGAAAGCGCGGCAAGACGAGTGAATAACGATTCCATAGCGTCACGGTTCAGCCGCATCTCGGGTTGGTCGGGGACGCCCGCAAGATGAGCAATTTCTCTTATTGAATCGTCAGTCGTGCACAGGATTGATCCTGTGCCCGTCATTTTATGCGCTCGCGTAACCTCATCTTCAACAACGTTGATGGCATTTTCAATCTCTGCCGGCGTCGGAGGGGCGTGATGGAAGGACTCCATACCAGTTTTTTCTGTCCCTATCGGGAGGACAAGAACGTTACTTGCAGTCGCGATAACAGTCCGGTCTGCACCAATATGAAGTAGTGTCAAAGGTTTATCTAATGAGAGCCTTGATCTGAGAACGGAATAACAACGTCTGATATCTTCTTCTGTATCAATCATGAAACCTTGCTTATCGGAGATATTCGCTAATGTCGCTGGAGGAGTTGATCACATATGCAGTGGGAAAGCTGATTCCTCCCGAGCGACATCGAGTGCCTTGTGGTATTGGGATCCGGGTTGTCAACTGTTCGAATAGGAAGAACTGGTTTGTCTTGGTATTCGCTTATCACTGGTTGCGCTGGTTTGAGTTCCTCTTCCACAAATTATTATCCACTTTCTAACTAGATTGCCCTCGTCTCGGCGTGCGTGTAATATCTACTTCGCTTTACTTCCCGTTCTTTGGTTCTGAAAGCTTCAACATCTTGTTAGGAAGCTCTTCAAGTACGCTTTCGGCGCGCAATCTGACAATAACGCACTCGATTCGTGTCGTTTCTTCATCATGTTTGGCCTGGATGCCGAAAATTCGGCATACCTGCAGACACAGGTCTTCTGGAAACGTCGAAAATTGATGTTCCAAGACAAACTTTATTCCAGCAACGATTTCATCGTCGCAAATGAGGTCTAAATCAGCGGGAGGGGTCCCTTCACGGCGACGAGGGATGATTGCTCTCGATCTTTTCGAAAATAGAAAGTCTGATTTGTCCCTAACGGCGCCGGTTTTAATCTCGTGTCTAATCCCTGCTTCCAATGCTTTCTGGATACGTTCGCCCGTGCGCAAGAGCCCCCATAGTGATCGAATCCTCTTTATGACTTCAGTCTTATGAACAGGGCTCTCGACATCAACAACTTCTTGCACCAGCATACCCAATTTATTCAGTGACTGCCGGTGGAGTTCACCGCACGGGCGAACACTCCGCAGCTCTGTGCAGAGTTGATACTTCGGGACGAGGTCCTTCAATTGAACTTGATTCTTCTCAGAGTTTCCGCCGTTCTGTGCCTTGTCCTTACTTTCCGGGTCAACCACTTTTCGATCTTCGTAAATTTGCTCGACTTGAATTTTCTGGTCCCGGATCGCCGATTTGCCGATCTCTTTCAATGTCTTCAAGAGCCGCTTCTGACAATCTCCTCTGTTCCGATTCCAATCTGTTGACCAGATTCGGACAATGCGCCATCCAAGTCCTTCTAAAATCTGTTGACGTAGTCGGTCACGATCTCTCGCCACTGGCGAAGAATGATACTTTTGACCATCGCATTCAATACCCGCCAAATAGGAACTCATTGAACTTGGATTTACTACTGCAAGGTCAATTCTGAATGAAGCTGACCCAACTTGCTTCTTAACTTCGTATCCGTGGTCTGTTAAGAAATCATAAACAGATTCTTCGAATGGAGAATCCGAATCCTCGTCGTTCGTTTCCTTCTCAGGAAACTTTCTATCCTCCGCATAAGATAGAAATGATCTCAGTGCTCTTATCCCGTACGGTGAATTGCTGTCCGTCTGAAGGTCGGAAGAACGAAAGTTCGCAAAAACTAGGCACTTCTCACGAGCACGAGTTATTAATACATTGAGTCGTCGTTCTCCACCTGACTGATTCAAAGGTCCAAAGTTTAGACTTAACTTCCTTTTTTCGTCGAATCCAAACCCAACGCTAATAAGAATAACGTCCCGTTCATCACCCTGAATTGTCTCTAGATTCTTCACAAAAAAATGTTCAAACCGGTCACTCCTAAAGAACTCTTCCATCTCTCGATTCTCAATAAGTTGTAATTCGATTTCCTCAAGAATTGCTTGTTGTTGTCTTATATTGAACGCACCGATGCCCAGACTCTTGGTTGGATATTTTCGAAAATGGTCAACAGCCGCCCTTGCTACTTCCCTTGCCTCTTTTCGATTCACAGAACTCCTGCCCCTGTCGTAAACCGTGTCTTTCATTAGGACAAAACCGAGGCCCAGATCCTCAGATTTATCAACCGCAGAAGGAAATATCAACAACTTATTCTCGTAGAACTCCCTATTAGACACCGCGATCAGAGACTGATGTCGGCTCCTGTAGTGCCATTTTAAGGTTCTTGAAGGAAATGATCGTTTGCACTGGTGCAGAATGCTTTCGACTTCTGAAACAATTGCTTCCGTAGTTTGCTGCTCATCCTCCTCTGTCCCGGCGACAATACTGTCAAAGAAGGCGGTCGGAGGCAGCTGCCTGCTATCACCCATCACCACTAGCTGCTTGCCTCTGAGCAGAGAGCCGAGAGCATCTTCGGGTCTAACCTGACTAGCCTCATCAAAAAGCACAACATCAAATTTCATCGATAGCGGTTCAAGAAATTGAGCGATTGAGAGCGGGCTCATCATGAAGCAAGGCTTGATACTTTGGACCAATCGGCCGCATTGAGTTAATAGTCTACGAATGGGCATGTGACCTCGTTTGCGCCCAATCTCTCCCAACAAGATTCCAGCTTCAGATCCCCTTGAGGCTCCGCCGATGACCAAGGGCTTTTGCTTCTCAAGTTTGTAGAACAGTCGATAGGCGTTTTCCCGAAGGACTAATCTGTCGAGTTCACAAAACCGGGCAATTTTCTTTTCATGCAGTTCACCGATAAATTCACTCAACCGAGGGCGAGACCTGAACGCCTCTCGAAGAAGGTTGTCCGCGAAATTGAATTTGAAACATGCAATTAATTCCGCTGGCTCAAGCTCTCTACTTTCGAGTCGAGGAATGATAGCCCTAGCGATTGTTTCTCTAAGCTTCTCTCTATAGATGGTGTATTGGCTCCATCTCTGCAAGATATGTATGGATTTCTGAAGTAGAACTAATCGTTCTTCAAGCCAAGGGCCATCAAGGAGGTTAAGTTCGAGCCCAAAAACCACTCCTGGGTCAATATTGAGCCGGGCAAAGGTATTATCTCGCGCTATGGTAAATATTGTCTGCAATTTTTCCAATTCATCAAGCAAACCCAGAGCCGCCTTCTCGTCATGCGGATTACTCAAGAAATCGAAAGCCCTCTCGTTAATCAATTCTTGATTAAGGTACGCGCGAAACTGGACCATCCAAACAGCAAAACTCGAAAGTGCGACCGGTTGTGATTTTTCCTGATCCCACAGAGAACCAAATAGCAGTCTTGCTTCATTGCTGTGTTTCCTAACTTCTGATCTACTATGAATGGCGTCGGCGAGTCGGGAAAGATCAGCAATCAGGCCAGCAGATTTCCAAGGTGCTTGCTTTCTGTAAAGCGATCGAATCTTCCTAACAAGCTTCCACCACCTCACATCAAAAATGCGCAGACGATTCTCTAGACTCCTTTCATATTCATCCAGATACCCGGCAATATTTTCTTCAAATGATTCTTCTTCAAAAATTTGATACGCGATTGCGCTCTTTGATTGGCATTCTGCGACCTTAGTTATCAGCGCATTTGCGATATCATTTTGGGTGTCCCAATCCGTGTTGTCCAACACATTCTTTTCAATGAGGGATCCGCTCGCAATGAACCTTCCAACAACCAGCGATTTTGAAATCGCGTTCGGGGTGGATGTCTTTCTCAGCCCCATTTCATCGGCGGCTTTATTTAACTGGATTATGGTCTCACGCAGCGCCTCGAGGCACTCATGCAAGCTCTTTAGGATTTTGTTTTCGTCCCCCGGCAAGACTAATCCGGGGAACGTCCCCACCCATGGACATTTGTTGATCGGATTCACTAAAGGTGCAACATCCGTCAGTTCCTTTAGTGCGAAGATCGCGCGATCCCATTCTTGATTTCCGTAACTTGATATATCATCCCAAGCAATCACAGGCATCAAACTCTCCGCTTTCACGAACTCCCTTAATGCAGCTTCCCTCATTTCAAATAGCGAATATGGAGACCACCCCATTTTACCTATTGGATCTCGTAACGCCATTGCATATTCGTTCAAGTGCAACCGCAAATCTTCTGTTTCTTGTAGGTTGGAGTTTGAACGTGGCGCAGCAGAATTATTTGAGTCGATCGATCGCTCCAGCTCTTTCAGGACATCTTTTTTCCTCGCTTTGCGACTGTGAAGTTCCAAACAAAAACGCCCTAGGCCCACATTGTCTAGCCTCGATTTTACGACCTCCAATGCAGCCATTTTTTCACTAACAAATAGAACTGATTTTTCAGCTCCTAATAATTCAGCGATGGCATTCGCAATCGTCTGTGATTTCCCTGTTCCAGGTGGACCCTCGACAACGAGATTAACGCCAGACTTGATATCTTCCAGAACCGCAATTTGATGGGGATCTGCATCCATGATGTGATACAAGTCCTTCAAAGCCAGCTTCTCGTCAACTTGCTCAGGATCGAATCCCGCTATTTCGGAAGAATGTTGCTCTGGTTCTAGAACTTTCTTAAGCAGAGGATGATCAGTCAACTCTGCTTCAGCTGGCCAAGATTTCGGATCGAGGTCCTTATACATCACAAACTTGGTGAAGCTAAAGAAGTCAAGATAGACGTCGCTTATTACGCGCCAATCTTTCATCTGTTCTATTGCTTTGACAACTAACTGCAAATAGTCTTCAAAACCAGATTTCTCTTCTGGCATCTGAAACGTCGGGAGGTGAACGCCCATCTCACTTAGCTTAGCGACCAAAGAAATATTGGCAAAGACTTCTTCGGACGTCCATGAAAGTCGAAAGGTCTTCTGCACCCCAGCACGTTCCAGTTCAACCGGCACTAAGATCAGCGGCGCCTTCCGTATTTCCTTGGAATCCGGACTCTCTTTCCACTCAAGAAAACTAAGGGCCAAAAAGAGGACACTGTAGCCTTGTTCTTCAAAAACCGATCGGGATTCTTGGTTCACAAAAAAAAGTCTCTATTGAAGCGACTCAGAATCCAATTTCGTTTTTAATACTCGGTTATCTCCCTTTTCTGAGAAAGTCTCGGCAGTTGGAACTTTCCAAATCTCTGTCAACTCATCCATCGGTTCCAATCCTCCGACCACCTTCTCCTTATCGATCTCTGCTTGGATTTGTGCCGAGTCGTCAGAATTTCCGCTGGAATTTTCATCGTCAGATTTGAATTCCATTGACCTTTCGTTGATGACAAGCATTTCATAAACATCGTTGGGCAATCCGTCAACAACGCGTATTGTTCTGCGTTTATTGGAACGGAAATTCAAAAGTCTGTTTCGCATCGTAAGATCTAACAGGCTTCGCCGCGCCGCTTCGATTTGACTTGTAATGTCGATGGACATCAAATTACCCTTCTCAATTACTTCTCCTAGGCCTCTTTCCCCTAGCTGGCCTTCTCAAAACAAAAAACCCGTAGTCCATCGCTGAAATCAGCGTGTCCTACGGGTCAATTAGTCCCCCACTGCAAAGAATATTTTCGAGACTTGGGTGCCCCGCAGCAGCTCCTCCAGCAAACTGGATTAAAGGCATGCGATTGAACGCGGAATTGCAACTGTGCGCAGGTTCATTGCGGAGGCTCTGTTGTTGCTTAATAGAAATGTCAGGGTGCCACTTGGGGGTAATATTGGAGGCAACTCGGGGCTGCATGGAATGCAGCCGCAATAGTCGATGCGTGCACGCAGAAGCTCCGGCAACGGGAAGACGACCTCTCTACGCGAGCAAGATAACGGCAACGATAATTCCGAGCAGCCAGAGCGAAAGCACCACGATGAGAACTCGGAACGTTCCGTCGTAAATCTTCCGCAGGTTGTCGAACGTGGCCATCAGCTGCATGATGTCTTTCCCCTTCGACCTGGCGACCGCCTCCATGAAGCCCGATCCCTCATACGTCCACCATCCGATGAAGCCGAAAAAGCCGACCATGGAAAAAAAGCCGATGGACATCAGCGACCCGCTCAGCAAAGAGTCGATCCCCGCGAACAATGTGATCCCGCCGCAGGCAAAATAAAGGAGTCCGATGAACTTCATTCTTTCGGCGAGCATCTGAACCGTCTCGTTCTGAGCCTTCGCAAATTCGTAGATGATGGTCTCTTGACTTGGCTGTGGTGCGTTCTCAAGGTTCAATTCTTCCATTTCCATGGTTCCTCCTAACGGACCGCAAAGAAGCTGCGGCGGCGAATTGTCAGTTCCGTGTCGTTCATTGCGCGGACGTTTCTGCTGATCTTATCAATTCCCGCTTCCTGCCGCGCCGCCAGATCGTCGACGGCGCCTTCCCGGCTGGCTAGCCCGCGGATGCGCTTTTTTTCGAAATCGCAAACTCCTCGTTTACTTTTTCCGCCAATAGTATCTTCAGCATGGACTGATAAGGAACATCCTTCTTATTTGCCAATACTTTTATTCCTTCTACCAGCGATTCCGGCAATCGTATAGAGATGGTACGAGTGCTTGGTTTCAAATTGGGGAAAACCGTTAGCTGCAATTTCCTGGGATCGAAGTAATCCAGCGGGCTATGTTTGGCCCAAAATTTTCTCTCCTCACCTTCCGATTTAAATTTTGGAAGTTTCTTCATGGTACACCTTTCTTTCCTTCTTGTTCATATCTCTGGCTGAAATTACTCTGATCTTCTTCTGCCTGACAGTAAAAACAATAGTGAGCAGCCGGTTTGCGTGACTGCGTCCAAAGGCAAAAAAGCGCTCCTCCCGTTCCGGATGCTTTATGTCCGGAAACAGGAATAAAGGGAAATTGAGGAACACTTCTTCACATTCCCACCACTCTACGTTATGTGTTTTTTTGCTTTTCTCCTCATTCCCCTTATCCCAAACGAACTCGGTAAGTTCCGGTCGTATATACATCGTTGTTCTGGTTGTATATGGGAAACATATACATTGTCCGTTTCAACTGCAAGGCTCGTTCTGCGGGCTGCCGGACCGGAGCCAAACTCAAGGGGATCCCTTCGCGACTTGTCGGGCGTTCTTTGCGAGATCCCGCGCTTTCTAGCCGGGAGCGATTGGTTAGAACGCACGCGGGGGAGTAATTGGATACTTGATTGTATCATAATTTAGTACTAATTTGTATCACACAAACGGAGGAGCAGCAAATGCCCATCATTAAGTCCATTTCGAGCATGCGCAATCGCACTCGGGAGATTTCGGCCCTTGCTCGCGAAAAGGACGAGCCAATCTATCTAACCAAGAACGGCGAAGGTGATTTGGTCGTAATGACAATCGATCACTACGAAAGGCTGAAAGCTCAGGCAGAACTATTCGAGAAATTGGGAGTTGCTCAAGCTCAAGCCGCCGCGGGGAAGAAGGGAATAACACATTCTCAGATGATTGCAAAACTACGACGTCGCGCCCGTGCCTAATCAGTATGTTGTTCGGTACCTTCCGATTGCTCAAGACGACCTCATCGGCATTTGCGATTGGATAGCAAAAGATAGCCCGGCCCGCGCGTCTTCATTTGTTGAAAAAGTCGATAAGCGAATAGGAGCACTTGCTCAATCGCCATTTCTTGGCAGAATTCCTCGTCACCCGCGGCTGCGGGAATATGAATACCGAACATTGATTCTCGACTCTTACCTCGTGTTCTACAAAATCCGCAATCAGACAGTTGAAATCCATCGAGATGTACACGCCTCCCAAAATCTCGACCATCTTATCTAAAAGTTCTCATATACGACAGTTGGCTCGTGCGTTCTAACAACGGATGAATTACCGCCGAAAATACGCTCCAATATCGTAATTTGGATTGTCTTTTTTCTAGCGGATGCGGTTCAGTCAGATCTGCATGATAGGCGCCATCTCCTCTGCCGGCTGAAGCCGCGCAGTATACACAGCGCCTCGACCTTCAGCCCTGCTCCCTACCGCAACGGAAGTACGACCTCTTTACCCCGGTAGGTGACAACTTTGTCTACGAGCTCACTATTATTCAAACCCGTTCCATGGTCCGGCGAAACCAGAACGACGTTAAATGTCCGCTCATTCAGCATGCCCGGAAATGTTCCCTTGCGACCGGAAATTGTAAGACGGCCCGCTGCATCGTTCCATGTGAAATCGATCGTGGAGCAGATTCCTTTTTCATAATTGTAATTGTCGTTCTCGTCTTCATAAAGCGTAAAACTGCCGTCAGCTCCGGGATACACGCGCACCTCGATCGGGTTCGCAGGCTTCTCGGTCGAGTATTGCAGGAACGGTCCCATCGGAACGATCGATCCCCCCTTCACGAACAATGGAATGATGTCGATCGGCGCGCTGGCCGTGACTTTTTTGCCGCCGTCAATTTGCTCTCCCGTCCAGAAATTGTACCACGGATGCTGCGCCGGCAGGTACACCTCTCTGGTCTTTGCTCTTGTCTCGTTCGCCGTTTCTTTTGCGAATATCTCCGGGGTCTTCCAGAAGAGGCGCATGCGCGCCGCCCCGGTGGAATTGTTCTCAGTTTCAACGACCAAGCTGTATTCTTTTCCCGCGACCAGATCGACCGGTTCCGTGTATTGCTCGACACTCGAATAGACGATCCGAAGCGTATCGTTGTTCAGGATGATCCGCTTGGCATCGTAGCTGATCAGGTGAAACTGGTGCCTGCCGGTTTCTTTGGGAACAAGCTTTCCCTTCCATTGGATCGCATACATCGAATCGGTCGCATACTCAGGCCGTCCGGTATACCATACCAGATCGATATCCGGATCGATGGTTTCCCTGCTGAGAATTTTCCGGCCGGTATCTTTGTAATACCGCGCCTGCAATCCGGGCCTCCCGTCGTCCCTCCTGAAATACTC
>CAYLMV010000054.1:0-27266 GCA_964384415.1 uncultured Chitinophagaceae bacterium
CAATGTGGTGCTGCGTCGGCACCGGAATGGAGAACCACAGCAAGTACAACGAAATCATCTACACTCATCAAAACGATTCACTTTTTCTGAATCTCTTTGCCGCTTCAGAATTGAATTGGAGAAGCAAAGGAGTAAAGATAAGACAGGAAACGACTTTTCCGGACGAAGAGCGTTCCAGGCTGCTCGTCGCCGAAGGATCTGCTGAATTTACGCTGATGATCCGCTATCCCTTCTGGGTGACCGATGGTGCCATGAGAGTTATCGTGAATGGCGAGCCCCTATCAATATCATCAAAGCCGTCTTCATACATTGCCGTCAGGCGCCTTTGGTCGAAAGGGGACGTAGTTGAGATTATTCTTCCAATGCACACGACGCTGGAACATCTGCCAAATGTACCGCAATACGTTGCCTTTATGCATGGACCGATTCTCCTTGCCTCCAAATCGGGAACCGAAGATCTGGCGGGCCTTCTTGCCGACGACGGCCGTTGGGGACAGACCGCCAGCGGGCGAAAGCTTCCTCTTGAAAAAGCACCGATCATCGTTGACAATGATCTTGCCGGGATGACGGAGAAATTAATTCCGGTGAAGAATAGCCCTCTCACGTTTACAGTTCCTGATCTGAAGATGATCAATCCCGTGAATGTTGTGATGGAACCTTTCTTCAGAATCCACGATGCGAGATACATGATGTATTGGATGGCGTTGACGAGTACTCAATACCAATCATATCTCGATTCCCTCGCGGCTGTGGAAAAAGAGAAGCTGGCGTTGCTGCAGCGTACGGTGGATTGCGTTGCCATAGGTGAACCGCAGCCCGAAGCCGACCATGCACTGCAAAGTTCACATTCAAATACGGGAACGAATGAGGATGAATCATGGCGGGATGCAAGCGACGGCGGTTTTTTCACCTATGTTCTCGCAACAAAGGGCGAAGCCGACTTGTCTTTAGTGGTGCGTTATTGGGGTTTTGAGTGGGGAGGCCGGAAGTTTGATATCTCTATCGATGATGAAAAACTGGCAACTGTAGATAACACGGACAAGAGGTATCATGCAAAGTTTCAGGTTATCGAATACGCAATTCCAAGCCGAATGGTGAGAGGCAGGGATCACATCAGGGTGAAATTTCAATCTCTGCCGGGCAACACTGCGGGTGGCGTCTATGATGTCCGACTGACCCGGGCACTAACCTCTAAATGAAAAACATGAAAACAATAATCCTGACGGCGATTGTTATATCGCTTGTGTTTTCAGTAGATGCCCTTGCCCAGAAAATGCATTCCGATAACGGCGATGGAACGTACACAAATCCGGTGATAGCCGCTGATTTCCCTGATCCGGATGTCATTTTGGTTGATTCCACCTACTACATGGTGAATACGACCATGTTCACGTTTCCGGGCGTCCCCATCCTCAAGTCCTACGATCTGGTGAATTGGCAATACTGCTGCAATGCCGTTCCGCGGTTTGATTTCAGTCCATGCTACGACCTGGACGGCTGTAATCGGTACGGCCACGGGCAGTGGGCGACTAGCCTGAAATTCCACAACGGCAAATTCTACCTGTTGTTCATCACACTCCAGGAAGGCGGATTTCTCTGTACGGCTAACAAACCCGAAGGTCCCTGGCAGGTGCGCAAATTACCCAAAGGATTCTACGATCCCGGATTATTTTTTGACGATGATGGACGAATCTATGTGGCGCATGGCTACAGCAACATCAACATCACAGAGCTGGATACCAACTTCGCCCCGAAAGGAAATGATTCCTTAGTCTATGCGGGCGACATTCGCCGCGGACTCGAGGGAACTCATGTCTACAGGATCAACGGTTACTACTATATGTATAGTACCTACGGCGGTCTCGATGGAATTCAGGTCGCGTTGCGCTCAAAGAACATCTATGGACCCTATCAGCAAAAGGTAGCTATCTATGATACGACACACGGCATAAATTTCGGAATACATCAGGGAGCGCTGATAAAAACCCAAACCGGAGAATGGTGGACGATGCTCTTCGTTGACAGCGGCCCATTTGGACGGTTCCCTTCGTTGCAACCTGTCACTTGGCTGGACGGATGGCCGATGGTCGGCGTGGATGGGAAGGCCGTCGTGACTGACAGGAAGCCGAACGTGGGGAGACAATACCCCGCGATGATACTCCCAACATCTGATGAATTTGATGTCGCCGTATTGGGCATGCAGTGGGGATGGAACCACAATCCGGATCCGAAGAATTGGTCGTTGAGCGAAAACCCGGGATACCTGAGACTCCGAACCGTGTCGGTTGTCGATAGCTTGCCGAAAGCCCGTAATACGCTGACACAGAGAATGTTTGCATACTATTCTGATGCCCTTGTCTCCATTGCTTCCGCCAAAATGGATATCAGTCACATGAAAGAAGGCGACATTGCAGGACTCGCAGTCTTTCAGGATCCATACGCCTGTGTGGAAATAAGAAGAGCAGGCGGAAAGAATTATGTGGTCATGGCGAATAATGGTAAAACAGTCGATTCCTCTGCACTGGGAGTTTCCACAATCTACTTGCGCGCAAGTGCGGTGTACGGTTCTGGCGCTGCTCACTATTTCGACGGAAAGGCGGCGCCGGGAACGGGCACTGCATCGTTCTCGTATAGCCTGGACAATCGGTCGTTCAAAACAATTGGCAATGAACTTCATATGAGGTTCAATCTGAGAATTTTCACGGGCAATAAGTTCTGTCTCTTTAATTATGCAACCTCAGAGACCGGCGGGTATGTCGATGTCGATTGGTTCAGAACGGGTGCGATTGCGCCTGCCTCGGCTGCCAACTAGAATAAGAAAAGTTGATGCGATATCCTCGGAACCAATGAAATATGTCGACGCGATGCTGATATGTGTGTCTGTGGGAATCGCACTCTCCGTCCTTCGTGTATCACCTTCAGGTATGGAACAATAGAATCACTAACAGGCTGCCAACAGCGCATTTCATCACAAATCATGCGGAGAAGTCATGAAGAAGTTCCTTCTTTTATTGTTGTTTGCTCTGCCTCTTCCGTTGTCCGCTCAGACAGCGAAGATCAAAATCGATGTTGACAGAACGATCGGACAGATCGACCCGAAGATCTACGGCGTTTTCATGGAGCCTATTCATTTCAACGGGAGAATGATGGGATTGCCCGACACGGTGGACTTCAATACCGTGTACGGCAATCTCTACGATCCATCCTCACCGCTCGCGGATGAGAACGGCTTCAGGAAAGACTATATCGCTGCGGCGAAAGAACTGCAAATCACCAACATGCGGTGGCCGGGAGGAAATTATGTCATGGCGTACAACTGGCAGGACGGTATCGGACCAAAGAGCCAACGACCTGCACGTATCAACCTTGCATGGGGCGGCGTTGACAACAATCATGTGGGCACGGATGAATGGGTTGCGCTCAACAAATCGATGGGGAGCGAGAATATTGTCTGCGTAAATCTTGGCCTCGCCGCATACAACGACGCCTGCGGATGGGTTGAATACTGCAACTACCCGAAAGGAACGTACTATTCAGATTTGCGCGCGAAGTATGGCCATGAGAAGCCATACAACGTTCGCATCTGGGATCTTGGCAACGAAGTGGACGGCGCGCCGTGGGAGCTGGGCCACAAAGACGCTGACGACTATGTCAAGATCGCGCGGGAAGCTGCGAAGGCGATGAGGTCTGTCGACCACAGCATAAAATTCGTGGCTTCCGGATCGTCGTATTTCGAGAGCACGGGTCAGTGGATTGAGTGGAATCGGAAAGTCCTCACGGGGCTTGGGGATATGATCGACTACCTCTCCATCCATCGCTATTGGGAAAATTCACCGAACTACTATGAGTTCATGGGCGGGAGTGCCATGGATTTTGAAGAGAAGATCACTGCAACGGCTGCTGAAATTAAAGCCGTCAGGACGATGAAAGACTTTCAGAACCCAATCTACATTTCAGTTGACGAGTGGGGAACGTTTGGAAGGAGTTTTTTGTCGGTTCTGCCGATCGCGGAGTGCCTCAATTCGTTCATCCGCCATGCTGACGTAGTCAAAATGGGCAACTTCACGATGTTCACGGGTCTGCTCGCGAGTGATCGAGACAAAGGAACGTACAAGGCGCCGCTGTTTGAAACCTTCAAACTTTTCTCGACCAACTGCCGCGGCAATTCCATTGATACATACGTTGAATGCGACACGTTCAATACGGCTCAATACAAAGGCATTCCATTTCTTGATGTCACCTCGGTCTATTCAAAAGAGACAAAAACAGTCTATATCAATGTTGTCAACAGACACAAGGAAAAGGCCATTACCGCCGAGATCAGCAATAGCGCAGGCGCATTTTCGGGAAAAGCTGAGGTTAGTGTTTTGACCGCAACTTCATTGGAAGAGCCATTTGCATTTGACAAACAGGATCAATACAAGCCCGTCACGAAAGAAGTAAAGACCGGCGGAGATCGATTATCTTGTTCATTCCCGCCGCATTCGTTTACGCAGATCAAAGTGAAGGTTGAGTGACGAAAGACAATGTATAAAAAGGGCAAGTACTCAGCATCGGAGATAGAGAGGAAATCACTGCACCATTCTGCCTGCGGGCAGGTCATGCGCTCTGGGCAGAAGGACCCGCAGTTTCAGAGCAAGCGATGTTTTGTCCTGCGAATGAACTCAAAGAATCGAGGATGATCCAGCCTATGAAAACTATCCTTGCGCTGTCGCTGTTTTCGTTTCTTCTCTCGTCTCCGCTGTTCTCAGCGGAAGCACATCAACTGAACAGAGCGATTATTCTCACCGATATAGAAGCGGATCCTGACGACACGGAAAGCCTGGTTCGCCTGCTGCTGTATTCCAATCTCGTGGACGTGAAGGGATTGATTGCCACAACCTCTACGCATCAACGAACTGCCATCCACCCAGAGTCTATCATAAGAGTGATTCACGGCTATGCCAAGGTGCGGGCCAACCTGCTGAAACACGAACCCGGCTTCCCTGACGCGGAGTCGCTGATAAGCCTTGTGAAGCGAGGCAGAGCAGAATATGGAATGCGGGCGGTTGGAAAAGGGAAAGATTCAGAGGGATCCGAATGGATCATCAAGGTCCTGGAGGAAAAAGATGATCGTCCGTTGTGGATTTGTGTTTGGGGAGGCCCCAATACTCTTGCTCAGGCACTTTACAAAATCAAACAGTCAAGGTCCGACGCAGAGGCGAAGCGGCTCATTGGCAAATTGAGAGTATACACGATCTCCGACCAGGATGACAGTGGAATCTGGATGAGGAAGACGTTCCCGGATCTCTTCTACATCGTCAGCCCGGGCGGCTACGGAAGTTCCACCTGGAGCGCAATCAATTCGGTTGGTCCGGGCATCAGGAACGAAGTGATAAGCAATCAATGGCTGGCAGAAAACATTCAACAGGGACATGGCCCTCTCGGCGCCCTGTATCCGGACGTAGCGTATGGAATGGAAGGAGATACCCCGTCCTGGTTGAACCTACTTCCCAATGGATTGAATGACCCGGAGCATCCTGATTGGGGCGGTTGGGGAGGCCGCTACGAACATTATCGGCCTGCGGATTCATCTCTGGACACGGCCGGCTTCACGGGTGGTGTGCCCGTGGAATCCGAGCCGCGAGCGATATGGACAAATGCAATTGATCGATTTGTGCAATACGTCCCGGGCAAATATGGCCGTGCAGTTGTTCCGGATACAGAGGCCATCTCGAGCAACAAAGCTACCCTGTGGAGATGGAGAGAGGATTTTCAGAATGATTTTGCCGCTCGTATGAGCTGGTGCACGAAGTCTTATGAAGAAGCCAATCATCCGCCAGTTCCCATCCTGGCGCATCCTGCTGAGATCACGGTAAGATCCGGCGAACGATTCTGCTTGAATGCCCGCGGAACCACGGACCCGGATGGAGACAATCTCAGCTTCGTCTGGTTTCAGTATCCGGAGGCCGGTTCGTACAAGAAGCTGCTGCCAATCGGCGGTGCAGACAACTTAGACATCCTTTGGGTGACAGCACCCGCAGTTGAACGAAGAGAGACTGTTCATTTCATCCTGAAGGTCACGGACAAGGGAACACCCCCTTTGTCCCGTTATGAGCGCGTAATTGTGACGGTATTGCCAAAATAAAGAACATCCTGTCATTCTCCATCAAACGACAATCAATTCCAATGGCAGGCCGTCATACACCAGTTCCATTATGAATGAACAAACATCCACTAGAGGAGTCGCCGTGAAGCACATCTATTTTTTGATCTCGGTACTTTTTGCAATCGGCCTTCGCGCCAATGCCCAGAATATCGTTACACATGCCCCGCAGGGTTTTGACTCGCTGCGTCTTGACATTCCACACGGGACGATCGATACGATCGCGTATGCGTCGAAAACAGTTGGAGTCACACGAAGAGCTCTTCTCTATACTCCTCCGGGATTTTCAAGAAGCAAGAAGTACTCAGTGCTTTATCTTCTGCATGGGATTGGAGGGGACGAAAAAGAATGGCTCAACGGGGGTCATCCTCAGCTGATCCTGGATAATCTCTATGCTGAAAATGCGATCGAGCCTATGATCGTCGTCCTGCCGAACGGTCGGGCTATGAAGGACGATCGGCCGACCGGAAATATCTTCGACAGCGCCAAGGTTCAGGCGTTTTCGACGTTTGAGAGAGATTTGATTGACGACCTGATTCCCTTCATAGAAAAGACCTATCCGGTGTACAAGGATCGGGAGCATCGCGCAATTGCAGGTTTGTCGATGGGCGGCGGGCAGTCGTTGAATTTTGGATTAGGCAACCTCGATGAATTTGCATGGATTGGAGGATTCTCATCCGCGCCGAATACGAAGAAACCAGAATTGTTGCTCCCGCATCCCGACGAAGCCAGGAAGAAGCTGAAACTCCTCTGGATTTCGTGCGGCGACAATGACAACCTGATATCGTTCAGTCAGCGCACCCACGAGTACCTCGAAGCAAACAATGTCCCTCACATTTTTTATGTCGAGCCCGGTGTACACGATTTCAAAGTCTGGAAGAACTCTTTGTTTCTGTTTTCGCGCCTGCTTTTTAAACCCGTTGACGTGTCGACATTCGGCCAATTCAGCGTCGTAGGGATACCGGCTTCAACCAACGTCCAGGGGGCGAAGTATCCCCGGATTCTACCGGACAACCGGGTGATCTTTCGCATCAAGGCACCCGATGCCCAGAATGTACAAGTCGATTTGGTAAAGAAGTACGATATGGCAAAAGACACCGGCGGAGTTTGGGAGACAACCACCGAACCCATCAGCGAGGGCTTTCATTATTATTCTCTGCTTATTGATGGGGTTGCTCTTGCCGATCCGTCAAGCGAAACCTTCTACGGCATGGGACGGATGGCAAGCGGTATTGAAATACCTATCAAAGGAGAAAATTACTATGCCCTCAATGATGTTCCTCACGGTGAAATAAGAATAAGAAATTATTATTCCGCCGTTCTTGACAAGTGGCGTCAATTCTATATTTATACGCCCCCCGGTTATGACATCAATCTGAGCGAGCGTTACCCCGTGTTGTACATTTTGCATGGCGGCGGCGAGGACGAGCGAGGGTGGGCAACCCAGGGTAAGGCAAATTTGATTCTTGATAACCTCATTGCCGCAGGTAAAGCAAAACCAATGCTTGTAGTCATGCCGGATGGAAATGTCGGTGTGCCCGGCTTCGGCGAGAATAGTCTGAGAATGTTTGAAGCAGAATTGAAACAATGCGTCATTCCGTGTGTCGAACGAACCTACCGCGCAAAGACTGATTCGAAGAGCCGCGCACTTGCAGGTCTTTCGATGGGTGGATTGCAAACGCTCTATATTGGGTTCAACAACACGGAGCTTTTTTCATGGCTGGGAGTGTTTAGTTCCGGCTGGATATTACCGATGCAGAGCAGTATCGCCGATGCGCAATATGGTTTTATGAACAAGAATGTGGAGAGGATCAACGGCAATCTGAATCTCCTCTGGATAGGCATTGGAGGCAAGGAGGACATAGCGTACAAAAATTGCCAGTCCATGCTCTCGAGGTTCGATGAGATGAAGATCAAGTATGTATTTAGTGAATATCCCGGGGGACACACGTGGCCCGTGTGGAGACACAATCTGCTTGACGTCGCGCAGTTGTTGTTCAGGTAGTCATGCAAGGAGCTACGATACTTGAAAAAGTCTCAATTGCCGATTATCATTCTTCATCACGAACAATAAAGAAGAAAAGGTATCAATGATGAGAACACAACTTAGCCGTGTAATGATGGTTGTGCTGTTTGTTCCTTTCCTGGGATTCGGGCAGGATGAGAGGCCTTCGACGGACAAATGGGCAGACTATGTTGCCGGCGATTATGAAATACGTGCCAACATCACGTATGCGACGGCCAATAACACACCGTTAAAGCTTGACCTCTATCTGCCAAGGGACCGTTCGAATCCGGCGCCAACGCTGGTCTTTTTCCATGGCGGAGGATGGGTGGCAGGTCAGAAAGAACAAAACGTGCTCGAGCTCTTGCCATACTTGTGGCTCGGGTGGGCCGTGGTCAATGTCGAATATCGGCTCGCCGGCACTTCACCTGCGCCCGCCGCGGTGGAAGATTGCCGGTGCGCGCTCCACTGGGTTCAAGCTCACGCAAAAGTGTTCAACTTCGATGCTTCACGAATTGTGCTCACCGGAGGATCTGCGGGAGGGCATCTTGCGTTGATCACAGGCATGCTTCCTGCAAATTCTGTCTTCGACCGCCAGTGTCCGACAAACGACAGCATCCGTTGGAACAGTGGAGTTGAGCCTCAGGTAAAAGTCGCTGCCATTGTGAATTGGTTCGGCATTACCGATGTTGTAGAGCTTCTTGATGGGCCCAACGCAAAGCACTATGCCATCGAATGGTTTGGGAGCATGAGCAACAGGGAGGAACTTGCGAAGGCGCTTTCGCCGATTTCCTATGTCCGGCCCGGACTTCCGCCCATCATTACTATTCACGGAGACAACGACAATATAGTTCCCTATTCGCAAGCATTGCGATTACACGCGGCATTGAATACCGCTGGAGTGCCGAACGAACTTGTTACCATTCATGGCGGAGGTCATGACGGTTTCAATCGACGGGAACTAATCGACAGTTTTGACAAGATAAAGGAATTCTTTCGCAAGAATCACCTTATAACAAAATAATCCTTGCGATGCGAAGGGGAGTGTTATTGTGGCTTCAATGTGCACCGCTCAGGAGAGGCTCCTTCGTGAGAAGAACAGAAGGAAGGGGATGCACAAATAAAATGAGAGACCTGCGAAGAAGGTCGGTGTAAAGCCAAGAAGCATTGACAAGATGACGGCCAATACAGAACCCAAAACGGACATCAAGCCGTTGACGCCGTACAACCACGGGATAAAGCGCTCTTGTTTGTTCTGCGTCAGCATTTGAATACATGATGGGAATGGAATCCCCAGCACGAAGGCCAGCGGAAGTACGGCAAGGAAGCATGCTCCCGAACGAATGGCCAGGCTGGAAATCAGACTTACCGATAACAGCAATGGAGAACAAACGAAGAGGAGGATGCCAAGAACAACTATTGCAGCGCTGACAGCGTAAAGCCGCTTCCTGATTTCTTCCGTGTAAAACCATTTCCCGCAATAACTCCCCATCCCCATTCCCACCAGCAGCGAACTTAAAAGGATTGCCAGCGAAATTGTAGGCGAGCCCAGGTATAGAATGAGTTTCTGGAAGAGGGATACCTCTACAACCATAAAGCCTACCCCGATACAACCGAAGATCGTCAATGGAAGCGTCAGAGATTGTCCGATATTCTGCTTGGACCGTTTCTTCAGAACTCTGAACGGAAGCCACACGACGAGGGCATTCGCTACAGCAGTAACCGACAGCAGCCATAAATACTCGCCGGGAACGCCTTTGTCCATATTATAGAAATACGGCTTGTCGTCCCTGCATGGTGAAATGTCATACTGATTTTGCTCGACATATGCCTGCAGGCTTCCGTAGGATTGACCAGCCGTTGCCAAGAGATAGTTTGATGCGGATCGGCCGCTGGTTACCGTCCCGTACGGGAGAAAAGTGACAGGAGGATAGCCCTGTGGGAGGTTATTGCAGACTTCCTGCCAGTGCCGTGTCTCATCCACGGTGAAGGCGCTCTTTTTGATGACGACAGTCGGGGCGTATTCCGCCTCGAATACGGCAAAATGATTTCGCATCTCGTCGTCCGGCACTCCCATCTCGCGGAAGACGGAAAGGGCGGTTACGATGAGCCGCGTGAGTTCCCAGCTGTTATGCACGGTAAAGATCATTCTGCCGTCCGGGGCCAGTTTCCCGAGGTAATCCTGGATTGCTTCCCCTGTGAGCAGGTAGTTCTCGCTCTCTGCAAACGGCTCGATGCTCTGTGTTTGTGCGGTGGAAGGGAGCGCCATAACGATCAGATCAAAATTATCTTTTGTCCGCTTTATGTAATGTCTTCCTTCCTCGACGACCATCTTGACATTTGAGAAATCAGAATAGATCCCCCCGTCGAAGTTCTTGTAATCTCGCACAATCTGGACGAAATCGGGATTGACTTCCACACCGGTGATCTTGTCAACATCTCCAAACAAGCCGATCAATACTTCGCTGCCTCCTCCGGGCCCGATAACAAGCATCGACCGCTTCTGGTCTTTGTTAAGACAAAGAAAGGGGATGGCGTTCGTGTGGTGGAGCAGCAATTCCTGCAATATTGAATTGGTCTTTCGGATGTTTCCGTTGAAGCGGTACACCTGGGTGCCTGCGGCGCCGTCGATGAAAAGTTGTCGAACCATATCCTGGTGACTATATTGCACCAGATCTGACCTTCCGTAAATACTCCATCGGCTGTCGATGATTTGAGATCGGATGGAAGGATCCTCATAGACGTGATAGAAGTCTTTTTCGGGAAAATTCCCGATGGGAACACGGCCGAGAAACTCATGATTCCCGTTGTAGAACAGCGCTCCCGACATCACGAAAAAGGCCACGTACGCGGAGGTACGCTTCCACATGCTCGGTCCTGCTCGCATCAGAACTGTCGACAAGCAGAACATCACCAGTGCAAGCGCCAGGATGCCATTCGGGGCTCCGAGAATGCTGATCAATCCGAGCGAGGCCACGGACCCGACAGCTGCACCGGACAAGTCGAACGCGTACAGCGGGAAACTCAATGATGAATAGGTCTTGTAGATTTGCGCGTAGACAATGCCGCTGATCAGAAAAGGAATGAACAGAAGAATGAAAAAGACAAACGGATTGGTAAGGGCGAGTTCTATGACCGCGACGATGAACAGACACAGCGATACGCCAAGGATTAAGAAAGATCGCAGAAGAATCCTTGACGGGTTCTCCGTTGATTTGATTCTATAGTATGAAAATACGCCCCCACTCCCAAGTCCGAGCAGTGCGAGAGAGAGGATAATGAAGGCATAGTCCTGGACGAAAATGACTGATGCAATGCGCGTCGAAATTATTTCAAAGCAGAGAATTGAAGCAGAAAGAAGAAACAGCGAGAGATATATCAGCCTGGTATTATTCATGGGGAGAAATGGCAATCATCGATACGTAGGCGGGTAACATGAACGGATTCAACATTTGCTTTGAGCACGGGCCCGTCGCGTCGAATTCCTCTTCCTCTTCATCTATCCCGTT
The DNA here is from genome assembly GCA_964384415.1 of uncultured Chitinophagaceae bacterium. GTDB lineage: Bacteria > Bacteroidota > Ignavibacteria > UBA10030 > UBA8401 > JAGVPT01. Next base: position 11,660 of record CAYLMV010000054.1, read on the forward strand.
TCCCGCCGTCAAGCGGCACCTCCGATGGATGCCGCTTGACTCTTGACGGGAGAATAATCAATCTGCCGGCGCTGACAACTATTTGAGCAGCATGAGTTTCTTTGTCTCGGTAAAGCTTCCGGCGTTGAGCTGGTAGAAATAGACTCCGCTCGATAAGTCTTGTGCATTAAACGAAACAGTATACTGTCCAGGAGTCTGGGTGGCGTTCACGAGACTCTGGACTTGCCTGCCAAGAATATCGTATACCTTCAATGTCACCCGGCTAGTCCTGGCGACACTGTATCTGATATTCGTTGAAGGGTTAAACGGGTTGGGAAAATTCTGCTCCAATGCAAAATGCGACGGCACCGTGGAGTTGTTTTCTTCAACACCGGTTGGATTGTTCTGAATAAACTGAGCCATCCACAAGAGGGCTGGACGCGCTGTGCCGTCCGAACGAACCAGGTAGCAGGTGGTCTGCCACATCTGGCCGTCAAGATATCCCCAGAGCGTGATGCCCTTTACACCGGGATGTCTCCACAGGACCGGGAATATTTTCGCATACAGCTGCAATTGTGTGAGGTCATTGGGAGTTCCGGTATTGCCCAGATTGCCCAAATCTAATTCAGAGATGTAAATCGGCAGGCCCGTGGCTGCAAGTTTGTCTAGATTGCTTTTCAACATGCTTGTATCGGCGCCTTCAAGCTCAAAGCGATGTCCCTGTACGCCGATACCGTCGATCAGTCCCTGCTGCTTCAATAGGTTGATCACTTGCAGATAGGACGAGGTCGCGTTATTGTCATTGATGATGCCGTAGTCATTAATCAACAGTTTAGCATTGGGCAGATATTTTCTTGCCAGCTTGAAAGAATTTATCACCCAGTCCCAGCCCGTTGCTCCATTGCCGCCGAGAGCATTTTTATAATTCGCACGTGCCGGTGATCCGCCTCCATCGGGGGGATTGTGTCCGGCCAGAGGTTCATTGACAACATCGACCATATCAATGTTGGGATAACGTTGTCCCACCTTCCTAATCCATGTTTCGATGTACTTGGCCTGAGTCGCAGAATCAAGCCCGGAAATCCAGGATGGCTGCTGCTGCCCCCAAATCAGATTGTGGTCCTTGAACTTGAGATGATTGGTTATAGCATAGTTATATGCTACATCCAGGCCATTCCAGTTCCAAGCAGTTGAATCGGCCGAAACTCCGATGGATCCCCATTTGCCTGCGTTTCCTGGCGTCGACTGAGTCCAATAAGAAGCAAAAATGTTATCCGGTACATCACCGTATGCATTGCCCAGGAATTTGCTTTGTCCCTTCGCCAATGCAGGACCCCTCCAAATGGTACCTGTATCGCTGGGCACGAATTCAGAAATTTGCAAATTATCAATATAGATTGTATTTCCGACATTCGATGCATAGCCAAAATGAATGGGTCCGCGGATGACTACTTGATTGTCGGTCACGGTGAATTGCATTGTGAATTGTTGCCACTGGGTGGTAAGCGCCGCAGGGCGTATGACTTTGTACTCACTGTATGAATAATTGCCTACTGTAAAATTAACCTGAGCACCCGGATTTGCAGCTTTTGCCCAGACAGAATAGTTATAAATGCCTCCTGGTTTAACCCGAAGACTATCTGCGACTGCCTGAATATCCCATTGATTTGTTGCCGCTGCATTGACCGTAACCGCCAACGCCCGGCTCCCTTCCTCGACAGTGTCACTCACAATTTGATATACTGGTTTCGGGCTGACAGTCGCTGCCGTTTGAATTAACCAGCCCTTGACGGCGGTTGTGTCGACCACTCCGGTGTTGGAACTCTCGAATCCTCCGTTCGTAACTATCGGAACGGCCTTGCCAATCCCTTTTCCTTTTACAGATATCGTATCGGCTGGACGAGAGCCATTATGGCCAAAAATGATCTGACCAGTTTGGCTGGACGTATCAACCGGCGCAAAAGTGAGTGTGAGCGTTGAACTATCTGAAGGTGCGAGTGTAAAGAGAGAAGGAGAAAACGTAAATAGTGCGTTGCTCGATGAAATTGTGGTGATACTGAGCGGATCAGTGCCCCGATTGTAAATCCTCACACTGTCCTTCTTTGCAGTCCCTATAGTATCTGTCCCGAAGTCCACGGAACTTCTCGAGCTCGCAAAAACACCATTTGAGGCGCTTATGGATTTGGGTACAAGTGTGACGCTGTCGGCATACCAAATTGTTGTATCTCCGGTAGCACCCACATTTCCCGTGCCCGCACAATTTATTCCAAAGGCAACATAGATTGTGTCATGAAGGCTGGAGCTGTTGGCAATATTAATGGAGATATTTTCCCATGCCGAAGAACCCATTTGGGCGCGACTCCAGGAGCCGATTGAATCAGCATCGGGGCTTTTGAAAGCATGCCCCGTAGGCAATGATTGGTAGGCTTCTACTTCGATGGTCTTATAGCCTACGTCTCCCTGAGCAAAGTAGCCTTTAAAAGCAAAGGTGCCATAATTTGCCAGAGTTTTTCCAGCTGGCAAGATGTATCGAAGAACAGGGGCAGCGTTGTAATTGTGAATTATGTTTTTCAGAACCTTGTTCCCGCTCGCAACCGGATCATTAGCAACCACGGCTTGAATGTCCGAAGGACTCCAACCGATGTGAGCCAGGGAATCTCCGATGCTGTTGCTTTCAAAATTCCAGGATAAATAGCTTGTCTCAGCTTTGGGTACAAGTGCGACATTATCCGCATACCAGATCGTTGGAACTCCCGTGCCGCCGACGTTTCCGGTGCCGGCGCAGTTTATTCCAAAGGCAACATAGATTGTGTCGTGCAGGCTGGAGCTGTTAGCAATATTAATGGAGATATTTTCCCATGCCGAGGAACCCATTTGGGCGCGACTCCAGGAGCCGATTGAATCAGCATCGGGGCTTTTGAAAGCATGCCCCGTAGGCAATGATTGGTAGGCTTCTACTTCGATGGTCTTATAGCCTACGTCTCCCTGAGCAAAGTAGCCCTTAAAAGTGAAAGTGCCATAATTTGCCAGAGTTTTTCCCGGAGGCAGGACAAGCTTAACAACCGGGGCAGCATTGTAATTGTTGATAGTATTTTTCAGAACCTCGTTCCCGCTTACCAGGGGATCGATGGCAATCTTGGCTTGGATATCCGCCGCAGACCATCCAATAGTTTTTAAAGAATCCCCAATACTAAAGCCTTCAAAATTTTCCACGACAGGATCTGCGACGACTTTCGGTACAAGTGCGACATTATCCGCATACCAGATCGTTGGAACTCCCGTGCCGCCGACGTTTCCGGTGCCGGCGCAGTTTATTCCAAAGGCAACATAGATTGTGTCGTGCAGGCTGGAGCTGTTAGCAATATTAATGGAGATATTTTCCCATGCCGAGGAACCCATTTGAGCGCGATACCAGGAGCCAATTGAATCAGCATCGGGGCTTTTGAAAGCATGCCCCGTAGGTGAAGATTGGTAGGCTTCTACTTCGATGGTCTTATAACCCACGTCTCCCTGCGCAAAGTAGCCTTTAAAAGTGAAGGTGCCATAATCTGCCAGAGTTTTTCCCGGAGGCAGGACAAGCTTAACAACCGGAGCGGCATTATAATTGTTGATTGTATCCATTAATACTTTATTACCACTTGCAAGTGGGTCGTTAGCAACACTGGCTTTATTATCCGACGGACTCCAACCAATGCCACTGATAGAGGTTCCAATACTATAGCTTTCAAAATTCTGTACGACAGTCTGTGCCTGGAGCAAACTTGCACCAGCCACTAGCAAGAGTAAAGCGACCATAGAATACATCACCCTGCAGTGCAGCTTTTCCATAACTCCTCCTCACTTGATTGTGTGTAAAGATACAGCTGACTAATGGAACTACGATTTAATGACAACTCATTTCTTCGCTTGTGAGACGCGTTTCGAATATCATCGATATCTCTGGAGCCTTACAGTGTGTGTGTGACAAAAAGTGCATCAGTCTAATGACTGGTTTCCAACCGTCCTATTTCTTGTTCGCCAAATCATCCACGGCGTTCGCAAGGAAAATGTAATCGGCGCCAATATCGATGACGCACTCATTCTCACCCCAGAGGAACGGCCAATCTTCTTTGTTCTCGAGGAAATCCGGCTTCAACAGAAGCACCCCTGGAACTACTCCGCCGGCGATGAAGGAAAAGTCAGCCCGATTGCTTCCATACGTATGTTTCTTTGAATGTGTCCCGACACCTGCCACAAATGAAATATTGGAATATGGATGGCAGCCAAACACGTACGTCAGCGCCTTAAACACGCTCTCCCGATCGACAAGAACCGGAAATTCTTTATTGAGATAATAGTTTGTGATAGACCAATTGATGAGCTCGGAATTACCGGCCCATCCCCTCGTTCCGATCGGAACCCCGTACGGGTTTTGCCGGATAAGTCTGTCAGTTTGGTCCTTATATTTCAAAACATATTTCTCGAGCTTTGACTTGAAGTCGGACGGCATATAGGGAATTGCATGCGCTGCCGTTAACATATTCCACTCCATCGCCGAATCCAACTGAGGCCAGATCAATTCGTTGAACCGTTTTGCGTAGCGTTCATCCCTGGTCGTGACGTACAATTGCAGGGCGGCAATGCATTCTGCGTTGTTGAAAAACCAGGCGAACCGCATGACGTCTTTTGGCATGGGTTCCTTATGTTGCTTTTCCCATGCATCTATTGCCGTTGTTAGAGCCTCCTGGGAGAGCTTTGCGTTATAATCCTTTAATGCACGGCTTGCCGCTGCCATCGCCGCGATTGCGGAATAATTGAGCGGCGGAATTGACGGCGTGAACACCCACCGATCGTCCAGCGTTCCGCTTGTCAATCCGTCCGACTCGTATGGCTTGAGCGCAGGATTGTATAATAGATTATCGGTCATGGTCGAGCCATCTCCAAGGTGATGGTACTGATACAGATGGGGGAAATTGATTCCTCGAACTGCAAAACCGACATTCTTCTGTTGAGCAATCAGCTGAAGGGTTCCATGCTCGATTTGCTGCAGGATATCCGGCTTGCCGTCAGGATGGTGAATATCGACGTAGCGTGTGGTCTGATCGATATAGGTCTCGTCCCGGTTTACGCCGAATAATTCCCATGCATCCACAAAACTCATGATAGCCGTGCAATGATGTTCCGTTTCAATATCAAAGTCGCCTGCATCGAACCATCCCCCGACATTTAACCCGGGAATGTGTTCCAGCGGTTTATATTTCGTATGGGTTGTTGAGTCCATCCAGTAACCGTCAAAGTGCCTGATATTGACCGGTGCCTGGAGCGCATCGTCCATGAAGGGGAGACCGTGCCAGATGCGATAGGCTTCGCGGACTTGCATATGATCCATCTGCACAGGGAACCAGACGTCGAGCGTAGGATGCCAGACATCATGATACACCTGAGTTCCAACGGGAAACGCCTCTGTGTGCTGGTCGCCATATTTGATCAAATACAATCCAGGGTCTTTTACTAAAGTGAAATCGAATGTCACATAGTTGTACCGGAGATACTTTCCCCATGGTTTCACATCGGCTTTGAGTTTCTCAGCAAGCGTTCCATCGGGCATCACCTGCAGCAGGGAAGCTTCATTTAACGGAATGTCGTTCTTATCCAACTCGATCACGGCAACCTTGTTTTGCGAAGGGTGATACCCAACCTGTGAAAATCCGATCACTGGTTTTCGTATCCAGCGGGGTATGGTATTGGGCTCTAGGTACCATTCCAGCACAATCCCGGTCTTATTTGACGGAATCAGGCTGCGGACGACGAACCAGCCATTCTGTGCCAAATTACGGCCATCGAACAACATCAGATCCTGGGTCGAAGACTGGATTTTCACTAAACGTTCCGGATCTTCGGGCGCTAGGATTAATGTCCTCCCCGAGGCAAGAGGTTCGGGGACAAGAAATTCTCCTCTGCCTCTGTCGTCAAATGTCGAGTACCCGTTGAACTGAGGGATTTTTTGCGACAGGGGATGGATTTCCGTATTGCCGGATGGATACAAAGGAAATATTCCCGGTTTGCCGTCTGCCAAGTACGTCTTCTCAAAGTAAGAGGAGGGGAGGAATTCAAGATTAAAACCAGCAACGCCGGCCAATTTTTCCGGGAGCGGCTTATCGAGACTTACACGAATCAGCACTCCGTCGTCTTTTGCTGTCACGCTGATTTTGGAATCGAAATCGAGTTCGTTATACCGCAGCGTCAGTTCGATCGAATTGTTTTTCCGGTCAACCTTTCGCTGCGTCATAACGGGAATCTGATCCCACTGTTCAGGAGTTGGCTGCAACCGAACCGCACCCCCCGTTGCCGTCCGCACACCGTGATGAATCAGCTCTATCCCTGCAGTCTTCTCGTCAAAGAAGAATCCGTTGTACTGATTGCTAAACACAAAAACATTGAGTCCTGTCGTTTCAAAGTACTCTAAATCGTTCACTTTGAGTTTCTGGCACAAAACGACGTTGAGCGACAATAAGAACAGAGCGAAGAAAAGACTCCCCTTTGAATGATGTGTCGAAGGCATGATATGATTCTCTTCAAATATAGGTGAGCGGATGGTGATCTCTTTTCCTTTTGAAAGATGCTATTCTTTGATTTCTGATATGTATTTGGCTCCGCATCGGTGGCAGACCGAGAGCGGCTTCTCGCGTCTGTATTCGCGGAACCGTTGAGCTTTTGAGCCATTCCAGACTTCACCGATGGTTGAGTTCTTCACATTGCCGATAGAATAATCGGGAAAGTCGACGCAGAAGTTTGCATCGCCGTTTGGTTGTATATCGATCAGTGTTTCCACATTCATGCACGCTGATGACTTGACCGGAGTGGTTGAATCTTGAAACCATACCCTGTATTCATCTTCGGTCAGGGGGAGATAGGGGAAGTCAGAGAGTTCGCCGAGATTCGCCCGGTACTCTTTGAGTTCCTCTCGAAATCTGTCGAAATCAATTTCCGAGTCTTCATGGCGAAACCCCTTCCAGGAAAATGCCCGAGCATCGAAATTCTCGTCCAGTTCCTTTTCATACTGAGCACCAACTTCGCTCGAATAATAGTAAAAGGGGACAATATTGAGTGAGGGAAGGGAGAGACTTCGCGCCACATCCGGCATTTCTCCCAATACCCGGTAATTGTACCCGCTGATCGTGAAACAGATGCTCTTGCTTATTGTGTTGCCGTTCTTCTTTTCCAAGTCATTCAGCAGGGCGATGTTGTGCTTTATAGCATGGAAGCTTCCGTTCAGTTTTCGCACTTCATCGTGAACCTTTTCAGGTCCGTCCACCGAGAACGTTATGTGCATATTGCTGATGGTGCTCAGCTCGTGAGCAAACGGTTCCAACTCCGTGCCGTTTGTATCAACGGAAAGAAATATCCCCTTGCTGTTGATGTACTTCAGGAGCTCGATAATTCCTTTGAACAGAAAAGGTTCGCCGCCGCGGATCAAGACAAATCTGATTTTGTGCTGAGCGATTTCATCAACCAAGCGCATCCAATCATCCAATGTCATCCGTTGCCGCGTGTCGATGGCTCGGTTGAGGATGTATCCTTCTTCGCTCCACTGCCCGCACATTTTGCATCGGAGATTGCAAGCGTTTGTTACCGTGAACGAAATAAACTGAGGGAAACCTATGGCTGTGCCTCCCTCTTTCATGATTGCAGGATCCTCATCGTTCCAGCAATTCGCTCCGCTGTGTTATTGCTCGTTAATCCCTATCAACGATAAGTCCTTTTTAAGGACATCATGGTATATGATTATGGAATGTTTCTTCTCAAGCTGATCTTGCACCATGGCAGCAATTCTTGCCCTATGGAATTCAGTGAATTTGGCGGTAATTGTCTTTTCCACTTCGTTGTACGTGAGTTGTTTCTCTGCCTGTGCAGCGATGCATTTGATGAGGGCATATTGCTTCCCTTTTTTGGGGTCAAAGTATTCGATCGGACCGGCAGTCTCGGATGGCTTCAATGTGAGCGCGGCTTCTCCGAGGAATGGCGGCTCGGTGAATAAGTACGAAGCGATCACTCCATCCCGTTTTCGAATGAATGTTCTCACTAATAGTTCCGGAGCGAGCTTTTCATAGGGTGTGTGCTGATCCAGCTTATGCTTCAGTTCGTCGATGTATCCCTTGCTGGAATCAACGATCGCATAGATGTTCACCTTTGCGAGCTGATAGAAGAGAGAATCTTTGTTCGTTTCATAAAACTCTTTGAGCGCCTGCTCGGTCGGCTGAGGGATTTGACCGTCAATGACCTCCCGGTCATACATTCTGATAATCTGATTTCGTATGACCGGATTATTGGTTTTTTGATTGAAAATAGTTTTCTCAAGTCCCAATCTCTTCGCTTTGGTCACCATACTATTTGTCCGTACTGCCTCCAGGACGTATTTTTTCAAATCCACTTCTCGCAACGAACTAGAGGGGTTAAACGCGAGGACTTCCTCATACAGGCGGAGATACTCTTTGAGGTCGACGGCGCCCTGAGGATATCGCAGGATGAGGGGGTTGTATCCTTGTGAGAGTCTATTGCGCAGTGTGTCTGCGTACGAAACTTGACCGGCCTGCGGAATATGGGATGCTTGAAGAACCTGCTGCAGCCCTTCTTTATACCACGTTACTTTCTTCTCGTCGATGAAAGCCTTCTTTGTGCTATCGAACCTCTGAGCGCTCAATGCTTGGTACCGCTCTTCAAGGCTCTTTCTTATGTCATCCTTGACGAGTTCAAACGGCTCAACTTTTTTCTGGTCGATCCTGAGGACCTTCACGATATGGAATGATCGCCCGTCCTCCAATATTTGCGTCTTCCCAACGGCGAGGTTAAACACATCGGAAGACATCGGATTAGTCAGGCTCTGCTTCCAGTTTATCGCCGGCATCACGCCGTTTGTCCGCAACGATTCAGCATCCCGAGAGTATTGTCGTACCAACTCAGTAAAATCTCTGCCGCGATCTGCCTTTCGTTTGATATCCCGAGCGACAGAATCCAGATCATTCAGCTCCTTTGAAGAAGCATACTCCGGCTTGTTCAAAACGATCTGCTGATAGACGACTTCTTTCTTCATGGCCTCATAGGCTTCACGAACGGATTGGTCGCCGACAAGTTTGTTTTGAAATTCGCTGCTATAATATTGTATGACCAGTTCCTCATTGATCGATCGTCTGAACTTGTTCAGTTCAGCTTCGTTTGCATTTAATCCCCGGTCGAAAAAATCAATGACTTTCAATCGATCATAAAGCAGATTATGTAACGCACTGTCAAAGGCGTGTGTTTTGGTAATCTTATAGAGTAAGAGATAATTATAATCATTGACTTGTTTCAGCAGTTCTGGAAAGTGAATCGCATAACCGTCGTCAATTTGCGCTATGATATTTTGCGGTACATTTTCCTGCGCATGAGTGCGGACTGGCAGAATGGACAAAATTGAAAGAAGAATGAAGAACGTCAATATGCCTCTATGGAAGCTCATCCTCATAGGATATTCTCTTGGCGATTCATTTTCATTGTATGGAGTTTGTGGACTGCGATAGTTCCGCGTGCTGCCCGCCCCATCAAGCTTCTAGGGCGATATTCGTAGAGAGTATTGATCGTTGCGAGCGCTGTGCTGAGCCTTAACAATGTTCCACGTTCCCGCCGGAACAGATGTCGGAATCCCGAAAATGGTCTTACTTGCATGGTGTGTCTGACTGCCCATTTCTGAAGAAGCCCTTGAGAACCATATAACTTCTCGTTGCGCAGGGGGAAATATGGCTGACACCCGATTGAGAAGCAACAACACAGGTGCAATTATCTAATAAAGAACGATGGAGGTGAAAAAAAACCGAGCAGAAAAACTCGGCAGGTCATAGAGTCGTCGCGGCATGGAATCAATGTCTTTTGAATCGCGGCCGCTAGCGATATCAAAAACATAAAACCCTGATGTTGGATCATCAGGGTTTTATGCAAATATATACCGTCAGAGCTACATCTTACTTCACAAGCATCAGCTTCTTCACGGATGTGAAGGTGCCGCTTGTCAATCGGTACACATAGACACCCGAAGCGAGATGCGCCGCATTGAATTGCACTTCGTGATAGCCTGCGGACGTAAAGCCATTCATGAGGGTTGCGACTTTTTGGCCGAGCAAATTGTATACCTCCAGGCTCGTCTTAGCAGAAGATGGCAAAACGAAACTGATTGTCGTGCTCGGGTTGAATGGATTCGGGTAATTTTGATTAAGGCTGAAATCACCAGGTGTCACATTCGATTGTTCCTTGACACCATCAAGAGCGGTACCAGCATCTAACGCAGTTTGAATCTTCGTATATTCAGCAGTTCTCTGCGCTAACCATGATGCCTTTTGAGTCGGGAACCAATTTATATCGCCAACCGGGAATCTGCCTGAAGCACCCGCAGCGCCCGTCAGCAACGTGGCGTTACTATAGGAAAGGTCAACCGGAATCGGCCAGTCAAAGTACACATAGTTCGCCGCGCCGGTATTCACTAAACGCCAATCTGGTAACACAGCGGTGCTGCCGGTATCTGCCACTTGAACAACATATTTCTTCAAAGCCCAGAGTCCGGTCGTTTGTAGATTCTTTGAATCCGTAAAGAGTGGTTTTTCCGTATACCACTTGCCATTTGTCAAATACGGATACGTCGCGTTGTCACTGAACATTGTCGTCGTTCGTGTATTCATGGTAATCTGATTCGATTTCCATGCGGTCACGCCGTCAACATGCAGCGTATTTAACGTGTCAATCAGATTACTCCAGATCGGATCCCAATAGGCGAGATTGTCGTCAACCAGGAATTTTCGCTTTGTAAGGTTGGCATTATCTGCGCTATCAGCATACATATTGACTAAACCCATCGGCAGAAAATCCACATCTGCTTCACCGGGATCGATCGTTTGGATTCCCGAAAATGCCTGGTCATTCGAGTTCACGAACAGATTGTTTGTGTAGCTCGCGTGGCTCTGGTATCCCAGATCCATGAACTGATACCCGGCGTTGTTGACGAAGGTATTGTGGTTAATAATGATTCGATTGGCCGGATAATTTCTCCATTTGTACATGGAACCTTGCGAGTTGATATGGGTGCAGTTTTCAACCAAGAAGGTGTCGAGGACGTTGAAGCCGTCATACACACCACCGTTACGTCGGCACGGCTGGCCGTTCAGATTGACAAAGTAGTCATTCCTTAAGACGAACGTGCATGAGTCGTTAAAGGCTGCTACCATGATCCATCTCGTATGTTCGAATAAGCAATTATCGTATTCAATACGCTGATGTGCTGAGCCCGAACCGTGATACGCCCAGTTCTCAGAACCATCACTTGCGCATGGGGTCAAAGCAATATTCCTTCCAATGAAACTGCCCGAACCGCCGAAGCTGGCCATATTGACACTCGCTCCGACAAAACCGCAAACTAACGGCGGGGCTGAAAGTGCATTCTTATTGTTGACCAGCGGTGTAGGGTCTGAGCCTACAAGGACGGTCGTGCGATTGGCCCACATGTTCGGGTTGTTTTGAAGGGGGTAAATTCCATTCGCTTGTAATTCATACACGCGTCCTGCTGGAACAGACGCGCTATCTCCGTTGAGAACTGTAAACAGGGCGTTTGCATTACCGCTCTCGTCAACCTGATCCTTTATCACGAGAGTATCACCGTGCGTCGCTTTGACGTGGTCCATAAATGTTTGAGAAAAGGCCGGCGTTATCGCCAGTAATAGAAGCAACACGATAGGTAGCATCATGTTTTTCATACTTGCTCCTTGAAGAAAGGTTGATAAATAGTAGATTAGACTTCTTACAATTTAGTTCGTCAGAAAACACTACCCTCCTTTCCTTCTTGCACTATTATTATGGTTATTATCACTCCGGCAAAGTTCAGTGATAAATTCATTTTTGCCGTTACTTCTACAGACTATACCTTATATTGAACGAAAACAACGATGGCGTATAGGTAATAGACTCTAGATTCTCTGTCGCCACGCTGCTCCCTATTTTCTTGAATTTCTGGTACGTATTGATTGGATTGTTAAAGATGTTCACGCCGCTCAGGGCAATGCTGAGACCCTGCAACGGCAGTTTTTGCTGAATAGTAAAATCCCACCTGTAGATATTTCCCGTATACTGATCTCCTTCACGGTACTTAGTGGTGGAAAGACTCGTGATCACATTTCCCTGCATGTTGAACGAAAAACGAGCGGAAAAGTCTTTATAGTCAATTCCTAACGCCGTATTGATGACGTCATTCGCCTGGTAGAGAAGCCGTGCAGTATAGATCGTATCCGTCGTAACGTAGTTATCTATATACCTTCCAGTCAGCGGGTTCAGAGTCTTTACATCACTGTTGTCGACCTCGTGATAATTCATGTGTGAGTATGCCTTTGTGTAATTCACGTCAAAGACCAGACCGTTGAATGGCTTGGGGAGGTACCAGAACGTTGTCTGCCAATCAACTTCGACTCCTGTCAAATACCCTGGATTCGGATTGTTAACCCAGGTTTGTATTTGTTGAGACGCACCTGGAGCTTGCGCATTCTCTAAGGCAAAAAACGCGGAATCCGGGAAGGAGACATTGTACAAGCTCAGATTCTTGTAGTAAATGTTTGTCGAATAGAAAACGTTGACTAATCTCTTATAGAATGGACTGACCGTAAACAGACCTACGTCATTTGAATACAATGAAAACGACAAATCATAGTTTGTCGATATCGTTGGATCCAGCTTTGTATTTCCCGCTATTGCAGCGCCGCCGGGCACAAAGTATGTGCTCGGGACGATAGCTCTGTAGTCGGGGCGGGCAATACCCTGTGAATAGGCAAGCCGGACATCGGACCATTCATTGAACTTGTAACGGACTTGCGCATTGGGGAAAACATGACTGTCGCTTCGATCAACACTATTCAATGTGTCGAATAATACCGCGTCGCCATACACTTCGTGCGTAACGTAATCGAAGTTGGCGCCATACTTCATGTTATAGTGCTCTATTCTCGCACCGCCGATAATGGTCAATTGAGAACCAACATCAAAAGTACCCATGACGTAACCTGCGGTGAAATTCTCTGCGCCGTTAAAATTGTCCTTAAAGCTCTTGGCGTAGTGGGTGCCGGGATCCCATCCGGTCATTGACAGCCTCATGAACGTATCAAACAGGCCCTCGTCAAGTGCATAGGCAAATGGATACGCACCGTCGAGATTGTACTGCCCTCTCTTGTTTAAGAAACCGTTGTTCATGACATCGGAAAAGTCCAACCGGTTGTTAATTGAGAGATGTTTTCCCGGGATAAGATACTGCACGTTTTGGTATGTCGGCGGATCAGTCGAGCCGGAGAATTGCACTTTCGTGCTGTCTGCGCGCGGCGTCCGGGTAAACTTACCTCCCACCTTAAACTTTGCTGAAACATCCGATGTAAATGTGACGGGAACCGTAATATTGAGTGTAGAATTGTATATCTGCTCATCAAAAAACTCCTCACGGCCCATCACCCATCCACCGAGCACTGCATGTTGTGCATCGGTGGGGAGTATCTTGGTATTGTAAACATCCTGAAACGTCATTAATGCCCTGTTGTACGTATGCACGTGGCCCGCTGAATCTGTTCCATACGGATCCGAGGATCCGTTGCTAAAGGCAAAGTTGTCGCCTGGCGCGCCATATCCTATAGCGGTATACTTATTTGAAGAGGAACGTGAGAGTGACAGATCCACCTTGACATCGCCAAAACTATTTTCTACCTGAATGGCGTTCATCAACAAGTCTTTCCCGTACTTGTTGCGGACCGCAGTATACGTAACGGCGTTTGGAGAAAACGTCATCTGGAGCTGATTATCGATATCGTTTGTAAGATTGTGGGCGTAAGAATTCTGAAAAACGATCTTCCCATGAGGAAGCACGTAATCCATGATAAGGCTGGCGCCGTTATTCGATATGAGGTTTACTTGGTTAGAAAAGTTGAACTGGTTCATTTGACCATACGACCACTCATCACCGTTGTTAGAAATCCCTCCAAATGTAGCACTGCCAACCTGATTTCCAATATCGGATTGGTCTGCGTTTCCCTGGATAAATATCCCGAGCTTGTCGTCGAAGAATCGATCGCTTATGCTTAGCCAACCCTTGTAATTATCATAGGTTCTGTTCTGACCGTTGTAGTCTCCCATCGAAAGCGCGTCCAGGTGAAAACCGCTCTGTGCCTCCTGCAACCTCAAGTTGACAACACCGCCGATCGTGTTGGCATCCATGTCCGGAGTCAGGGTCTTTATGACTTCAATCCCCGACAGCATATTGGATGAAATGAAACCAAGATTCGTTGAACGGTCAACCATATCGGTCGAGGGAATCTGTACTCCGTTGATGAGGACGGTATTTAATTTTGCCTGGATTCCTCTAATAACAATCTCGTCTCCGTTCATCAGTGATACGCCGGGCAAACGACTGAGAGCAGCGGCAGCACTTTGATCCGGCAATTCCTTGATTTTGTCGGCAGAGACAACGTTCATGATTGTATTCGAGGCGAGCTGTTCGTTGATTGCTCCAATTTGACCTCTGGCCTGAGCAGTAACGATAACTTCTTGGCCTTCGACTGCTTGAACCGTGAGCGCAAAACTCTGCTCGGTGGTTGCTCCTGACTTTATTTCAATCGGAACTTCCTTTCCCTTGTATCCAATAAAACGGACAACTAATGTATAGGAGCCTGGAGCAATGCCAGTTATTCGATAGACGCCGTCAACATCACTTGCGGTGCCCAAACTGGTCCCCTTGAGCATAATGTTAGCCCCAATCAATGCTTCACCGGATGAGGCGTCTGTTATTCGACCGTGAACTTGACCGGACTCCTGCTGTGCAAAAAGGGAAGTTGCACCGAGCATCAAGAGAGCAATGAGCGCGGAAAAAATATTAGAAATTTTCATAGACAACTCTCATAGATTGGTTTTTTGATTTAGTTTGAAAAGAAGAACCTCGGAGAGTACTTTTTTGAATGGAAAATGTCGTTGTCATTAAAAAACCGGTTAGTGAAGCGAGGAGCTTGATTTCATTCAACACTTGGTCAACGTTCGAGCAGACATCTATGACGTTTGCATCTCAAGCATTCAATCTTACGGGGCCAGATGTAAAGCGGGTCTCTTTGAATTCCTTCTATTTGAACCGATTCAACGTTAGTTAAATCATTTTGATTGTGCAAGTTATTTTTTCAGAATTATGTGCTAAAATTGAGCCAAAAAAGGCATTTTTAGAATTTCATGGATATGATGAATACGAACAGGACGCTCTGCTGTCGATAATCTTAAGGCGACAAGAAGATTCTCGACGTGAACCTCCTTCGATTACGCATTGTCCGCAAAGGAATTTCTCCATCGCACATCGTCAACACTGGTGCGCGTGACGATCAATATCTAACAATACCGGCTTCGGTTCCATCAGTCAGATAATCTTGACTTACTCGTAAACTTTCCCGCGTATTATGCTAAGTGTGATGGAAGTGCGCAAATCTCTAATGTGCGCTCTTCCAGTCTGGTCAATCACCGAACAGAAGATCCTGGTATTATAGAAGAGTGAAAGTGATTTTAGGCTTGACGATTGAAGCGACTGAAATAATGGGTCAACAACTGACAGAGGGCCGTCGCGGAC
>CAYLMV010000055.1:0-22167 GCA_964384415.1 uncultured Chitinophagaceae bacterium
AGGAATGATTGTTGTGAAACGAGGATGCTCTGCGCTGTCGCCGCACAAGGCAGAGTTGAGCGAGCGATGAAAAAGCTGTCTCCCGGTGAAATCAGGGGTTCTTTAACAAATCGACGAGTCTCTTTACAAAGTAGGCTGTCGCGCCCCAGACCGGTTCATTCCAGACGTCATAATGAAATACTTCGATCTTCGTTCCTTCCCGTTCTACAAAACTTGAACGTCGAAGCGAGTCATCGAAGAATTTTTCAAGGGGGATCAAAATCACCTGAGCGACTTCTTCGGGGTTCAGGTGGAGCGGGGGAAGGCTTTCAATATACCCGATCACCGGCGTAACGACGAACCCGGTCGGTGTTTGCAGGTCATCCATCAATCCAAGGAGAGAGACCGCGGCCGGGCTTAACCCGATCTCTTCGAACGCTTCTCGCAGCGCTGTGTCCGACGACGTTCTGTCGGCGGGATCGAAAGCGCCCCCGGGGAAAGAAATCTGTCCTTTGTGATGTTCAACACTTTGTGTTCTCTTCGTAAAGAGAAGCTCTAAGCCGTTTGCCGTCTCTGTGATCGGAACCAGAACAGCTGATCGTATCAGCGAATCCCTGATGATTGCCCGGCGTTGATACCGCGCTAACTTTTCTTTAATAGATACGATGCGGTCCAATGGTAACCCTTTGGAAATAACTTCTTTATCGGTAACTATCTCTGCTGAAGTGATGTTTAGAAGATACTGCTTATGATCTAGATCATCAAACGACATTCCGCGCCCGCCACTATTAAACTTTGGCGCGTTGATGATGTCCTATGAATATCTACGTAGGCGTTGAATTCGTCAGATGTTCGAGTTGCTCAAACCACACCACTAATTTACTACATTCTGGAGGATGGGATGGATGTTGCCGGCTTTGATGGGAAAAGGTTTGTCGTGCTTCTTTGCGCCGTGTTTCTTTTCAGCGCTGCTTTGTTTATCGCTGGCTGCAAGAAGAACGACAGCAATCCGCTGACTAATTCGACGACGGCGGTTACGGAAGATGCTGCCGACGCAGCAGACGCGGTGTCGGACGCCTTGGCGAGCAACAACGGAGGCGCTATGGACCAAGTCAACGATGTCTTTGAAATTGCCGGAGGTGTCGGCGTAGGAGGCAGTGTGCTTGGCAAAACGTACGCAAATGCCTCGCTCTCCGGAGCAACTTACGACAGCACTACAAAGTCGTGGACGATGACTCTCACCAAGGAAGATACTCTGCTTCTCCCGCTCTATTATGGATACTGGACCAGAATCTACTGGCTTCAATTCCGCGCAAACGGTCAACCGCAAAAGACCCGGAACACGAACGGCGTTCCGGCGGACACCATCGAGCATAAACTTCTTGGAGGGACCGGGTACTTCTTCACGCCCCGGCTCGTCCATCATTTGATTTCCATCAGCAGCGATTGGACCGCTTCAAACGTCAAAACTGATACGGTCACCGTTAATGGAACCTATTCTTGGTCGGGGACCGATACAATAAAAGTCCTGGCGCGCAAAGGCACGGTTTTGGTCCGCACGATTACGCTTGATTTTCAAAACGTGAGAGGTCCAAAAGGCGCGAGGCGCACCCGCTCCGACGCTACGAGCGGTACGATCTCGGGAACGTATGACGCCACGGTCACAACTCCTGCGGGTGTTGTCCGGCATGTTGATAAGACATTCACGATTGTGCTGGGGAGCGGTGATGCGAGATTCTCGATCGATGGATTTTCTTTTGTCTCAGATTTGGGCACCGGCGACCACTAAGCAGGCGTAGCCCGCTCACGTTCAGCAAAAAGGACGAAGGCAAAACGCGCCTTCGTCCTTTTTCGTTTTTGGATATTTCAAGCCGTCACACCGGCAACGGCTGCTTCCGGTGTACTAATGTTGTCGAGGCCTGATCGGTTGGAGTGAGAACAACCTGCTGGATGTTGACATGGGGAGGACGTGTGGCGCAATACAGGACCGCGTCGGCGATGTCGTCCCCCGTCAGCGGGGTCATTCCTTCGTACGTCTTGCCCGCCTTCTCTGCGTCTCCATGGAAACGTACGATGCTGAATTCGGTTTCGACCAATCCGGGATCGACGGTGCTAACGCGGACGGAAGTCCCGTTGAGATCTATGCGGAGGGTGTTCGTCAGCGCGAATACGGCAGCCTTCGTTGCCGAGTAGACGTTTCCTTTGGGATAGAACTGGCTACCGGCAATAGAACCGATATTGATGATATGACCTTCGCCGCGCTTGATCATCCCCGGCACAATCGCCCGCGTAACAAAGAGCAGTCCTTTGACGTTTGTATCGATCATCTTTTCCCAGTCGTCCACATCCCCTTCCTGAAAAACAGCCAAACCGCTGGCAAGTCCCGCATTGTTGACCAGAACGCTGACCTTCTTCCACGGCTCCGGAAGCCCTGCGACGGCGGACTCGACTTCTTTTCGGTTCCGGACATCCAGCTGGATCGTCTTAACGTCGACCGAATATTTCTTTCCCAATCCCTCGGCGAAGGCATCAAGCCGCTCGATGCGGCGGGCGGCCAGCAGAAGCATTGCTCCTTGCTGGGCAAACTGAACGGCGCATGAAGCTCCGATACCGCTGCTGGCGCCTGTAATAAAGACAACTCTGTTCTTTAACGAATACATCAGCATGACCTCATGATCGTTGTGAATGGAGAGCTACCAGCCCATCCTCTGACGCAGGCTTGTAATGTGAGCAACATGATGACGGCCGTGCCAGGAGTAGAGCTGGAGAAGCCAATCGATATCTCTTACACCGTTCACGGGATGTCGAAACGTCCTTGAAAAATCAGACGGTTTGAGCGAGCGGAGAAGCATCACCCACCGTTCGTGCAGTGATTCGAGCATTTGAACGGATGGAGCCACGGGCGCGTTGCGCGCATCGTAAAGCTCGGCCCACAACTGTTCTTCATACGGTTTGATCGTCGGCTCGCTTTCGGTGAGTGCGAGTCTCACACGCACATAGGAATTCATGTGACTGTCCGTAATGTGATGCACCACTTGGCGAACTGTCCATCCCCCTTCCCGGTACTGGGTATCCAGTTGTGCCTCCGTTAATCCCTTGATCGCAGCCTTGAGTTTGGACGGAGTCTCAGCAATATTTTGAATGGCTTCCTTTCGCTCCGGCTCGTCGATCTGGGGCTTGGGCTGGAATTTGCCTATCGGATATCTTGGATCTGTCATGGGTCTCCTGCTCCGATTGAATTATCTGGACTGTGGTTGGTTGGATTTTTCTTCTGAACGGCCCGTGTTCCATTTCATCAACAACTCATCATTGGGGGGAAATGCAATCCACAAGACGCTGCATCTTCCGCCCGTTACACCTCTCCGGAAAGATCCACCATGTTCGTATCCGAGTTTTTAAGATACGGCACTAATTGGGGATTCCCGAGGTTTGAAAGTTTCTTTACGATATCGGCAATTCTGTTTCCATTCTCGGCGACAGTTCTCAGCTCTTTGCGAATATCGGAGATCGTTTCATGATCCCCCCTTTTCTGCAGTACTTGAAGAACCAGCATCATGATCCCAAGCGGATTGTTAATTTCGTGACCAAGGGTCATCGCCAGTTCGGTGATCGCCTTCTGGTGCTGAAGCTGGGAAATTTCTTTCTGCAGCGCGTTGATCCGCAAGCCGGCCCGCACGCGCGACAACAGTTCTCTGTCGTTGAACGGCTTTGTGACAAAATCATCCGCGCCGGTTTCGATCCCTTCCACTTTATCATCCTGAGTATCGCGTGCCGTAAGGATAATGAAGTAGGTGAAGCGCAATTTTTCATCCTGCTTGACGAGACGGCAGAACTCCAGCCCGTCCATTTTGGGCATCATCCAATCCGAGATAATGAGATCCGGCTTTTCGATTTTTGCCGCTTGCAATCCCTCCTCGCCGTCGTTCGCAACAAGAACAGTATACCCTTGCGAGGCAAACTTCTTCTGGAGAATGGTCCTGATATACTGATCGTCGTCAACAACTAAGATTTTTTCCGCCATATGCAGCGCTGCTCAGGAATGAGAGAGTGGGAGTTTCGGCTCGACAAAAAGAACTTTTTCCCGGTCGAGGGTGACCGTGCCTGCGGGGGCGCCTTTCGGCTTGTGGACGTATTTTTTCTCCGTTACCACGACAGGAACCGACGATGCGTTTTTCATCTTGCTGTAATACGCCGCAATGGCGGCGGCCTGGTGGATCGCCGTCTTGGAGGGTTCGCCCGGCGCGCTGTTCACTTTCAGCACAACATGGGAGCCGCTCGATCCCCGGCAATGGAACCAAAGGTCGTTCGGCTTTGCGTATTTCATCGTCAGCATGTCGTTGTTTTCGCTGCTCTTCCCTGCGAGCACCTGGAACCCTCCCTCGACATCAAAAATCCGAAAGGGCGGAAGGTCTTCCTTCTCTTTCTCTGTCAGAAATCCGAGACGCTTCAATTCTTCTTTGTTCGACCGGACGAATTCCTTCAACGCTCCGGCCGACGAAATTTCGATCAACTCGCCGCTGAGTGACCGCAGCGCCGCCAATCTTTGATCGAGGGACCGCACACGTTCGCCGGATTCTTGCGCCGCTGTCCTTGCCTTTTTTGCTTTCGCAAAATAGCGTTCGGCGTTTGCGGCCGGCGTCAGCGACGGATCGAGCTGAACGGTGACGACGGACTCGGAGGTGTCCCCTGAAAAACTGTCTTCCAGAGACGCGCTCTTCAATCCCTTGCGAAGGTCATGGATGTGCGCCATGATCAGCTTTCCGTGCATCTCGTACACCGCGCTCCGGTCGGTTTCGGCAAGATCGAGGGCAATTTTGGCCCGGGTGTGAGCAGCTTTGGTCTCTTCCTTTTCAAGCCAGGAGGCCAGCTTTTGTTTCTCGTCGCCGAACGCTGAAGAGGAGTGGGACATCCCGACGTATCGTTGTATTGCCGTCGATGTCTTGTCAAAAAGTTCCATCCTTGCATCTTCATACATGCGGAGCGGCACAAGGGAAAGGCACAGCGGCGACCTTTCTTCGTAATAAATTCTCGCCTTGCCGCCGCCTTCCGGCGACATCAATTTCCCGATGATTCCTGAAGTCTCTGTGAAGATCCTTGCCAGTTCTTTGTCGGTCGCAAGCTCCGCCGGGCCGGACGGATCGAGATTTGCACGAAAGAGTACCTCCCTGGCGAGCGTCGACCCCAGCACCGGGATAGTCTTCTTTAATGCCTGGATCATCCCGACCGAGCCAGTCGATCGCATCGCGGCGAAAAACTCAGGTTCGATTGTCAGCAGACGAACATACGCCGGAACCGAAGTGCGATCCTTCGGAGCACGATGGCTGACGTGCGCTTCGTTCTTCCTGAGAAAAACATCGACGAGCGCGTCTGAAGAAACGGGCACAGTGTTCTCGTGTTTCCACAAAAAAACGTTTGCCCGGGAACCGAACATCTCGCACTCCAGACTCAGATTCTCTTCCATCGAAAGCATGACAACGCGGTCGCTTGAATCGCACGCAACACGCTGAATGCTCATCCCGCAGACCGAAGGGAAGAGATCCACGGAATTTTTCCGCGCCCTGGAGCTCCCTTCATGCATGGTGATGTAGTTTTGTGAAGGCTCGCATGAAACAACGATGGTGTTCACCGGGCTGGAGTCAACCACGATGCACAATTGCTGCTTTTGCTGTGAATAGACTTCGGAGATTTTTCGGCCGACACAATGCGCGTGGATGGAACGGGAGACGGAGAGGAGCGTAAAGTAATTACTGAGCATTTCCAGTTATCCACACATTGTGCAAAAATATATCAAAAAACGCCCCAAAAGCAAACTTGACCTGAATAACTTGTGGATAAGTTGGTGCGTAACCTGTCGAGAACTTTCCCTTGCCCCCCATGGCGGATTTTCGTATTTTTAGTGTCAACCCACAAATTTAAGCAATGGCTCGCGTATGATCCAGAGCATGACCGGGTACGGCCGGGGAGAGTGTCTGAAAAACGGCATCTCGGCTGTTGTTGAACTCCGGAGCGTCAATAGCCGGTTCTTCGAATTAGGCACCAGACTTCCTCGCTCCCTCTCTTTACGGGAGAACGAGATCAAGGAAATTGTACGGACCAAAGTCGTCCGCGGAAAAGTTTCCCTGAACGTCTCCCTGCAAAGCGACACAAACGGCAAGCTTCCTCTCCGTGTCAACACGGCCGCGGCAAAAACCTACTTCAGGCTTTTGACGCAGCTTCGAAAATCGCTTAAGCTCAAAGAAAAAGTAAAGCTGGAGCACCTCCTGCGATTCTCCGAGCTTTTCGAAGGGAGCGAGAGCGAGGACGAGGCTACGGCCGAATGGGCTGCCTTTGAAGAAGCGCTTCAGCTTGCGGTGAAGGAAATGCAGACCATGCGGGCTAAGGAGGGGGAAGAAATTTCGAAGGACATGGTAGCTCGCGTCGAACATATCCAACGGCGGCTCGAGAGCGTTGAGGCGGTTTCAAAGAAACGCATTCCCGAAGAACGGACGCGCCTGCATGAACGCATCTCGCAGCTTCTCGAAGATAAAAGTGTCATCGACACGAAGCGGCTTGAGCTTGAGATCGCGCTCCTGGCTGACAAGCTCGACGTGACCGAGGAGTGCGTCCGCTTCAGGTCTCACAACAAGTTCTTTCTCGAAGCGCTGCGAAATGATGAAGCTGCCGGGCGGAAACTGAATTTTCTGATCCAGGAAATGAACAGGGAAGCCAACACGATCGGCTCAAAATCGAACGACACCGGCATTGCGCACGAGGTTGTTGCGATAAAGGAAGATCTGGAAAAGATACGCGAGCAGTTGCAGAACATTGAATAACTCCGCTGCATCTGCGGCAACATTAATGAAAAATCCGAAACTTTTCGTTGTTTCAGCCCCGAGCGGCGGGGGAAAGACAACGATCGTGAAAGCGATCCTTGCACGCCACCCCGATTTCGAGTTCTCCGTTTCCGCAACGACACGTCCCAGGCGGACTTCGGAAAAAGAGGGAAAGGATTATTTCTTCCTCGCGAGAATAGAATTCGAGAAGCTGATCCGCAAGGACGCCCTCGCAGAACACGAGCAGATTTACGGGAATTATTACGGCACGTTGAAGAGCGAAATCCAACGGGCGCTCGATCGCGGAAAGTGCATGGTCTTCGACGTTGATGTGAAGGGCGGCCTTTCGATCAAGAAATTGTATGCTGCCAAGGCCATCCTTCTCTTCATCGAGCCGCCGAGCATCCAGGTGCTGGAAGAGCGGCTGCGGAACAGGAACACGGAAGACGAGAAGACGTTTCAGACAAGGATGGCGCGCGTGGCCTCGGAGTTAGAAATCGGCAAGCAATTCGACTTTAGGATCGTCAACGATTCGCTCCAGAAGGCGATCGACGACGCAGACAAGATTATCACGAAACAACTCTTATCATAACCCTACGAGGATTTCATGGCAATTAAACCACTGGAAATACACACGCTCGAATCGAAGGCTGCAAATGTCTACGAGGCGATCGTCGTTCTCTCAAAGCGGGCGCGCCAGATCAACGAGGAGACCAAGATCGAGTTCAATCAACGGATTGAGACGATTGCCGCCCTCCCGACAACGACGAACGGCGATGAAGAGGAGGTCGACGCGAATCCCGACCAGTTGAAGATCAGCCTCGAATTTGAAAAGCGCCCGAAGTCGACGGAGGACGCCATCGACGAGTTGATGGGAGATAAGCTGGAATTCCGCTACAAGGACGAAAACGACAAATAATTTTGGTCGAGCGCCGCGTTGAACGCACCGTGTTGAAAAACAAGAAAATATTGCTCGGCGTTACGGGAGGAATCTCGGCGTACAAAATGTGCACCGTCGTGCGCCTGTTGAAAAAGTCGGGCGCCCACGTTCGCGTGCTCATGACACATTCGGCTACGCAATTCGTCACGCCGTTGACATTTTCGACGTTATCGGGCGAGGAAGTGATAACATCGCTCTGGCCCGAGTCAACGGCGGCGTCCACGCGCGCGAACGTGGAACACATTACGCTCGCCTTGTGGGGAGATGCCATGCTCGTCGCGCCGGCAACGGCAAACACCATCGCGAAGATCGTTCACGGTATTGCTGATGACATTGTTTCGTCAACCATCCTGGCTCTTCGGTGCCCGCTTCTCGTCGCGCCGGCCATGGACGTCGACATGTTCTTGAACCAGGCAACGCAGGAGAATCTGAGCACGCTCCGCGAGCGGGGCCATCATGTTCTTCCCCCGGCAGAAGGCGATCTCGCCAGCGGACTCACGGGGCCCGGCCGGCTGCCCGAGCCGGAGGCAATCGTGGCCTTTATTGAAGCGGTGCTCTCGAAGACGCCCCTCGATCTCCGGGGAAAAAAGATTCTCATTTCTGCCGGCCCGACGTACGAACCCATCGATCCGGTCAGGTTTGTCGGCAACCGGTCTTCGGGCAAAATGGGGTTTGCCCTCGCGAACGCCGCAGCGCAGCGCGGAGCGGAAGTGACGCTCGTCAGCGGACCGGTGAGCCTTGGAACGCCGAAGAATGTTTCGCGGATAAACGTGGAGACTGCCGAGCAGATGTATAATGCTGTCATGCAGCATTCGAAGAAGAAGGACGCCGTCATCATGTCCGCCGCCGTGGCGGACTTCACGCCCAAAAAAGCGGCAGAGAACAAGATCAAAAAAGGCGACACGGCTTCTGGTATGACGCTCGAGCTCCGGCCAACGCACGACATCCTGCGTGAACTCGGTTCGAAGAAGAACGGCACCGTGCTCGTCGGATTTGCGCTTGAAACTACGGACGAAGTGAAGAACGCGAAAGAGAAATTAAAGAAGAAAAATCTCGATCTGATCGTCCTTAACAGCACCCGGGATGAGGGTTCGGCGTTCGGGTCCGATACGAATGTTGTCACCCTCATCGCAAGAGACGGCAAGCCGGAAAAACTGCCGAGAATGCCGAAATTCGATGTTGCGGCTGAAATCCTTCATCGGGTCGCGCAATTGCTCTGAGTGTCTCGGCACACTGAGACTATTCAGCAGCATCATGTTCCCTTCACTCGCAGCCTCTCATGCCCGACGATCGTCTCTCGTCTCCGCCGAACGCGGATGAATCAATCTCTCAGGAGTTCGTAAAACTTATTTCCGGCGCTCAACAATTCCTCATGCAAGAACAGGATCTCTTCGGAAATATCATTTACCCCTCTTCGGAACATCCGGCGGGTAAAAAAGAGTCAACGGGGGCCGTTCAAACCCCGTATCCGGCCGAAGCGTGGGCAAACACGGGCGCGCTCCCGGATTTGAACACGTCAATCTGTGAATGCCAGAAGTGTTCTCTTGGATCAACGCGCATTAAATTTGTATTTGGCGTCGGAAACCCGAACGCCGAAGTCGTTTTGATCGGCGAAGCACCCGGCGCTGACGAAGATGCGCAGGGAGAGCCTTTTGTCGGAAGGGCGGGGCAATTGTTGAATAAGATACTGGAGGCGATTCACTTCAAGCGGGAAGAAGTATACATCTGCAATATTCTCAAGTGCAGGCCCCCTGGGAATCGCGATCCGCTTCCGGAGGAGGTCGAGCAATGCGAGCCTTATTTATGGAAGCAGCTCGAGATCATCAACCCGAAAATTATTTTATGCCTGGGGCGCATCTCTGCCCAGGTCCTGTTGAAGACGACCGATACTCTCACCAAGCTCCGCGAAAACGTCCATGACTATCGTGGAATACCGTTGATCGTCACCTACCATCCGGCGGCATTGCTGCGCAATCCGAACTGGAAGCGCCCGGCATGGGAAGATGTGCAAAAGCTGCGGAAGATGTATGATGAGATGAACGCAATGAAAAAGTAGAAAGGTAAAATTCAACGACGATTATTGGAACTTGGTTTTCATTGCCCGCCGCGGTTTTTTACTTTTGATTTTCTAATTTTTAATTGGACACAATGGCTGAGATTCTCCGACATACAGCAACACCGAACGAAGGGCAATCTGAGGGAAGAGTTCCTCCCCAGGCCGTCGAGATCGAGATGGCCGTGCTCGGCGCCATGCTCCTGGAAAAAGAAGCGATCTCAAAGGCGCTGGAGATTCTTGACGATACCGTCTTCTACAAGCCGGCGCACCAGATGATCTTCAAGGCGATGGTGAGCCTCTTTGAAAAAAATGAAGCGGTCGATTCCATCACTCTTGTCGAAGATCTTCGCCGGCGCGGACAGCTCGATGAAATCGGCGGACATGTCTACATCTCTGAATTGACGATGCGCGTGACCTCCGCCGCGAACGTCGAGTATCACGCAAAGATCGTCCTCGAGAAAGCGCTGCTCCGCAACCTGATTTCCGCCAGCACCGAGGTGACGAGCCGCGCGTTCAACGAAACGGAGGATGCGCTCGATCTGCTTGATGATGCGGAGCAGAAGATCTTCCAGATTTCCGAAAAGCGGATGAAGAAGAGCTTCATCTCGATGCGCGACGCCGTGTTCAATACGATGGAGATGCTCGAGAGCATTCACGGCAAACACAGCGGCGTCACCGGCGTGCCGTCGGGATTTTCGCAGCTCGACAACCTGACGGGTGGATTTCAGGCATCCGACCTCGTTATTGTCGCCGGCCGCCCGAGCATGGGAAAAACAGCGCTCGTACTTTCGGCCGCCCGCAACGCGGCGATCGATCACGCTATTCCCGTTGCCTTCTTCAGCCTTGAAATGTCATCCCAGCAGCTCGTGCTCCGTCTTATCTGCGCAGAGGCACGTGTGAACGCCCACAACGTCCGGACGGGACGCCTGCCCGACGACCAGTGGCGCCAGCTGAGCACGCGCATCGGAAAGCTGCATGCCGCCAAAATCTTCATCGACGACACGCCCGCCCTCGGAATTCTGGAGCTTCGCGCAAAAGCCCGGCGCTTGAAAGTCGAACACAATATCGGGATGGTCATCGTCGACTACCTTCAACTGATGCAGGGCCCGAAGAGCGCACAAAGCAGGGAGCAGGAGATTTCCATGATTTCGCGTTCCCTCAAAGCCCTTGCGAAAGAATTGAATTTACCGGTGCTTGCGCTCTCGCAGCTGAACCGTGCCGTCGAGGCACGCAGCGACAAGCGCCCGGTTCTGGCAGATCTTCGCGAATCGGGGGCTATCGAGCAGGATGC
Organism: uncultured Chitinophagaceae bacterium; assembly: GCA_964384415.1. Classification (GTDB taxonomy): domain Bacteria; phylum Bacteroidota; class Ignavibacteria; order UBA10030; family UBA8401; genus JAGVPT01. Next base: position 11,079 of record CAYLMV010000055.1, read on the forward strand.
CGACGTCGTGCTGTTCGTTCATCGGCCGGAGATGTACGGGATCAAGACCGAGGGAGACAAATCGGTTGAGAACATCGCAGACATCATCATCGGCAAGCAGCGAAATGGTCCGACCGGGGATATCCAGCTTTCGTTCATCAAAGAGTTTGCTCGATTTGAGAACCTCGCGCTTCCGACATTCGATGATTATACACCGCCGCCGACCGCCACTGACACTCCCTTCTGATGCAGATGAAGATCCCGCGCGCCGGTGAGAGATTGATCAACGCCCAATAATTCGAAGTCGCTCCGGCGATAGATGCCGGCGACAACGTTGTCCGATCGAACAGCCACCTGACCTTTATGAACCGTCGCAACTTTATCAACCGCTCTGCGATGATCGCGCTTTCTCCGGCGGTTTCATTCCTCATAAACAAATCGTACGGATCATCTTTGTCGGCCTTCCTGGAAGAGACGGATGAGACCATTTGCGGCCAGAAATTCAGTTTTGCGGCCGCCAATGGATTTGAGAACCGGCCGATCGCCGAAGTCATTGTCGGCATCGGAAGGTCGTTCATCGGCACGGAGTACGCCGAACATTCGCTCGAAGAAGCCGGACCGGAACATCTTGTCGTCAATTTGCGCAAGCTCGATTGCGTCACGTTCTACGAAAACTCACTGGCGATCGCGCGCTGCATCAAATTGAAAAAAACGACGTACGACGACTTCAAAGCGCAGCTGCAATGGATGCGCTACCGCGGCGGCGTTATCAACGGTTACTCAAGCCGCCTGCACTACACGACCGATTACTGGTTCGACGACGAACAAAGGGGAATTCTTAAAGTCGTGACGAAAGAACTTTTTGGCGAGAAGAACGTCCAGCGGATTCCCACGCCGATCAATTTCATGTCGGCACACCGGGGCTTATATGCGCAGCTTGCAGACGAAAACACCTACGCGGCGATCAAGAAGCGCGAGCACGATCTCAGCAACCGCGAGATGTTTTTTCTCCCCAAAGGCAACCTGCACCTGTATGCCGACAGCATCAAGAGCGGTTCATTGATCGGCATTACGACGAACATTCCCGGCCTCGATATTTCACACACCGGCATCGCGGTACGAACAGAGAATGGTTCTCTTCACCTGATGCACGCTCCCGATGTAGGCGAAAAAGTTCAGATAACGAAGGCAACACTCCACGATTATCTCGCGAGGAATCCGAGGCAGACCGGGATCATCGTCGCTGAGGCCTTCGAACCGAAATAGCGAAACGAATCGCAGTTAATCTTTCCATCTCTACTCCTATGCGCGATATTCGCACCGAAATAGATCAGATCAATGAAATTATTCCTTTTCCCGCCGTGGTTGCGGAGATTCTCGCTGCATTGAGGAACGACGACATTGCGACACAGAAGATCAGCAAGCTCATAGAGTCCGACGCGGCGCTGACAACGAACATCCTTCGCGCAGCGAACGCACCGTTCTATGGTATTCGCGGACACGTCAACAGCGTGGGGAACGCGATCAACCTCATCGGACTGGAGGAGACGAGCCGTCTTCTTTTAACCTATCACATGAAGCAGCGCCTCGTTTTCCTCAATATGCAGCAATGGGGAAGCCTGGAAATGCTCTGGAAACATTCGATCGCTACGGCAACCCTGTCGCGGATGTTTGCGCGCCACTTCAGCCTCAAGACCAACGAAAAGGAGTTCACCGCCGGACTTCTCCACGACATGGGAAAACTGGTGTTGATACAATATTTTCCCGATTCTCTCACCGTGACCGAACAGATGATTAAAGAGCTGGCCATGCACGACGTTGAGGCAGAGCGGCAAACGCTTGCGATTTCTCACACCGAGATCGGCGCTCAATTAGGAGAAAAATGGGCCCTCCCACGCGAGTACGTGGAAGTGATGGATTGTCATCACGAAGCGAACGGGGCGGTCATCGATCCTCTGCTGAACGCTGTTGTGCGATTTGCGGATTTGTTATGCGAGCAATGGGGATACGGCATCGGCGAGCAGCCGGCCGGATTTTTGATTGAGGATGATCCATGCTGGAAGGTCCTGACCTCTTTCGAGCCCGATTTCCTGAAGCGATTGCCCTTCGAACTCGGTCAAGAGATTCTGCCGGAGTTTGAGAAGAACAAAGAATTGCTTCACCTTTTCATGTAAGGCCTGCCCGACAACTCGCGCAACCTTCCACCCCTCACTTCAACACCACCCAGTCCCCAACCGAACTCTGCCCCGCGAAAGCGTCACCCGAACAATCCAGCAGGTTAGAATCTCTTGCCGCCTTTGTGATGATGAATTCGTCCCGCGACGCAATTCCCCTCAGCTGAAAGCTTTGAAAAAGCGAATCGCCGAGAACGTCGAAGTAAGAGATGAGAGTCCAGCCGCTGTCGGCGGCCACTCCAACGGCAATGTCGGACATTGTTTGCGATCCGATGTGCGTGCCCAGCAGCTGCCCCTCCCGGATTGAATCGCCGGCCTGGAGCGGCGAGGCGAGCTTGATGTGAAAGATGATGAAATATATCGCCGGCTGGGAGCGAGACTGAATCTGCACCTGCGTCCCGGCCCACTCTTCGATGATCCGGGAGACTACTCCGGTTACAGGAGCGCGAAGCTGAATTGACGACCAATCCACAGCCTCTTTTGGTTCAAAATAGTGCTTCATGCTTCTGCACTGCTCGAAGTCATCATGATAATCGTGACCGACACCGGAACGGAATTTCGAGATTCTGCCAATCTTGTCGAGCTCAATATAGTTTGTTGTCACGAAATGCGGGAGATGGGACTGGACCGCACCTACATCGGAGTGCGGCGCAAGCGAGGTTTCTTCAGCCGGCTTGCGGCAGGATGGGAGGAGAATGAGGGCAAGCAAACAACCGGTCCGGAATCTCGACTTCTTCATACTTCTATTGAGCTGTTCACGGTTTTACCAGGCTCTTGAGCGTTCTGATGTTTTCCACGTCTTCGTGAAGGTCGTCGCTTTTCGGAGTTTCCAAAATTTTTGGAATCGAAGCGAACCGGTCATCGTTCATGAGGAAGGAAAACCCTTCCAGTCCGATCGCCCCTTTCCCGATGTGTTCATGCCTGTCGACATGAGCGCCAAATTCCTTTTTCGAATCGTTGCAGTGGAAGACCGCAAGACGCCGGATGCCGACAATGTCGTCGAACTGCTGAAACGTGTTTTCGTAACCTGCTTCAGTCCGGAGCTCATAGCCGGCAGCAAAAATATGGCACGTATCGATGCATACCGCCATCCTTTCCGGGTTGTCGACGCCGTTCACAATTTTTTCAAGATGTTCGAATCGATGGCCGACCGCGGTTCCCTGTCCGGCCGTTGCCTCAACAACACTCATCACCTTAAATCCTTTTGTCTTCGAGTGGACCCGGTTAAGGCTTTCGATAATTTTTTTGATCCCCTCTTCTTCCCCGGCTCCCACGTGCGATCCCGGGTGAAAATTCAGGAGCTGAATGCCAAGCTGCTCGCACCGGGTCAACTCGTCGATTAACGCCGCGCGGGATTTCTCCAGGATATCCTGGTTTACCGCACAGAGGTTGATGAGATAGGAATCGTGCGCGACGACAGGCGTGATCGTAGAGTCCGTGATTTTGGTTTTGTATTGTTTGATCTCCTCCTCGCCGAGGGGTTTGGCCTGCCATTGATTGTTGTTCTTTGTGAATACCTGGAGCGCAGTGCACCCAATCGATGTGGCACGGTCGACCGCGCGGTGTATTCCGCCGCTTGTGGACATGTGGGCGCCAAGCAATAGCAATCCCTTTGAAGCTTTCATAAACCCGCAATTAGGTTGAGGAATCTTGTAAGGCAAACAGAAGATATCAAGTTTACCGCTTCAATGGTAGTGCTAAATAATTTTGAGTTCTTGGTCAACTGTCGACGGGCTGAATGGCGGCTGCTGCGATGAAGCCAATAATTCTCATTTTGAGGGGTGCGATCTTGTAGGCTAGATTGTTTGGAAAACAGGCTGGATCATACTTGAGGTTCGAAAACATGGATGGGGGGCGCTCATCTGCGATTAGTTGTTCCTCCTTAAATTCTGTTTTAGATACCGCTCCATGACCCGGGCGATGAATTCATCTTTATTGATGGTTGTCAGGATTTCTCCGTTTGGCTTTTTCGAATCGTCCGTCAACGTGAAGCCGGAATCGTCAACGGTGACGAACGAACGGCGGCTGGTAAAAAGTTCAGGCCAAAGCACATAACCCACCGCAACGACATCGTACAGCGTTGGATCGGGATTGGCAAACGTTTCAAAACGCCACAGCGAATACAAACCGCACAGAGCGTTGGTGAGCGGAGATTGGCGCATCAAGAGACGAGTGCGGTTCGCCTCGCTCAATTTCACAAATGTCGTGACGTCCAATCCCGCATAGACGATATCCGCGTTGCTTGCGACAAACATTTTTGAACCCTCAATGTCGGCCCGTACGTTCCATTCGGCATCCGGGACGGGGCCGCCGTTATAACCCATGTGAAAAGATCCGAACATGGAGACAATTTTTTTCGCAAGCTTCAGAGCGTCTTTATCTTTTTTGAGCACCTCTTTCATATTGCATACCGGCCCGACCGTAAAGAGCACAATTTCATTCGGGTATTTTTTAAGATTCCCGATGATAAAATCCGCCGCCCCGACGTTCGATGGTTTCACTTTATTAAATCCATCCGACCAAAGGAATTGATGGGACCTGCCGGCAATTTCTTTATCAACCCCGACAATGCTCGGAGTAGGATCTCCTGCAATAACCGGTATATCTTCTCTCCCCACTTCGTACAGCATCTTCAGAATGGTTCTTGCGCGCAGGGATGTATTGCCATGATCCATGACAAAACCAAGCACGTCGAACTCGGGGCTGTTAAGAACGAGCGCTACTGCAAATGCGTCGTCAATATCGCCGCCAAAATCGCAATCGAATATTATCTTCTGTTTCTCTTTTGCCGGGAGAGCCGCCGGCAGGAGAAACAGCATCATCCATAGGGATATTGTCTTCATACGACTCCTTTGGCCCGTTCACCAATCTGCAAAGATCAACGCCCGGCAACCTTGACAAGCACAACTCCATGAGGGGCGACTGACGCTGTAAACTTTCCATCGAACGCACCCAGATTTTCCTGACGCCACAAGTCGCGGATCATGCACGTGCCCGTAAAGCCTAGAACTTTAAGATCGGCTGTTATTTCTCTTCTCGTCTCTCCCCGGTTGAACAACCCGACAGCTTTTGATCCATCCTCCAGCTCTTTCGACCAGATTTCCAAGTCGCCGGAGACTGATACTCTCCCGGCTTGCTTCCCGAGAGGGTCCTGGTTCACATCAATGACCTCGTCGTTCGTCAATAGACCGAGCGTAAAGTCGTCAAGCTGAGTCATGTCGCAGCCGATCAGAAGGGGCGCCGACAATAGGCACCAGAGGCTTATATGAGTGTATTGCTCGTTCGGCATCAGATGCGTCAAATGGAGACTCGGGCCCCAGCCGACCATTCCGACAACAAGCATATCCGGATCGTTCCAGTTCCCCGGCTTCGCATATTTTTCGTGACCGGCCTGATTGAATCCGATGCCAGACATGCTCTCCCAGGTATCTTCGATATCTCCGGTGGTGCGCCAGCAGTTCCCTCCGACTTTTCCGCCCCACTCCCAGACATTTCCCATCCCGTACTGGCATAAACTGAAGACAATATCTCTGTCAATTTTACTGAGAGCTTCCCTCATCACATGATACGGCTTCATCAGATCGCTCAAGCTGGAGGTGTTCCCTCTGTAAGAACACCAATCGTATTTCAAATAATCAACTCCCCACTCGCCGTACTTTTGCGCATCTTTTTCTTCGTAACCAAAGCTTGCCGTGCAGCCGCCGCAGGTTAAGGGGCCGGGCGATGAGTACACTCCCATTTTCAGTCCCTTGCTGTGAATATAGGAGCTGAGGGCTTTCATATCGGGAAATCTTTTGTTCGGAATAATGAAACCGTCTTTATCTCTCGGAGCGCCCTGAAGGGTCGAGTCGTCGGAGCCGGGTCTTGTTTCCCAGAAGTCATCGATGTTGATGTACGTCCAGCCGTGATCAATAAGTCCGCTCTTGACCATTGCGTCGGCCGCCGCTTCAACTTTGCCGGCGCTTACCGAGCCGGCGAAGCAGTTCCAGCTATTCCATCCCATCGGAGGAGTGAGGGCAATCTGATTTCCGCAGACTATGGTGAGTTTTCGTTCCGCGGCACCGGCGCCGTTCCTTACCTTTATTGTCACGGTATATTCGCCGCTGTTAACAAGCGCACCGGTAATTCTTCCGGTTTCTTTGTCGATCTTGAGACTTTTCGGGAGGTTGTCGGCAAGATATTCGATTGGCTGGATTCCGGTGACAGCCACTTTAAACTGAAACGGTGAGTTCGGTCTTACGCCGAATACTCTTGCTCCGTTAATCCTCGGTTTGTCCGACGGCCTCGGCGTCAGAACGGCGAATTCGCTCTTTCTCGCCTCGATATATTTTCCATGAATCAACACGATCTGATTGAGATCGACCGCTGCGGAAATATTCTTGAGAATTTCATCTCCTTTTTTCCCTGATATCTGGCTCACGACGAGGGCATACTTTTTCGCCACAGGCGATAGGTCTCCTTCAATCCAGTCGCCCTCCCAGATCTTGTCTTTTCGAGTCCATGAAATCTCGAGGGCGTCAGCCCCATTTGTAAAATCCTTTTCTATCATGGACCAGATCAATTCTTTTGGGCTCATACCGGTAAGGGAGAAATAAAAACCGGAGTCTCCCGCGTTGTTGTTGATCTTGAGGAGGAGCGTATTTTCGCCTTTCTTCAGATGGAGCTCCGCGTTATCCTGGTTGGGCCTTACCGCACGGTCCACGTCACGGCTAAGGACTAGGGCGCCGTTAAGCCACACCTTGATTCCGTCATCACTGCCGAAAAAACCGCTGATCGTTGTATCGCGATCGGAAGTGATGATCCGCAGAAGATACATGGAGATGTTGCCGGCATTGGGCAAGTCAATGACAACGCCGTCTTTCCAATCGGGCTTGGGTTCCCAACGCCGATCGCCATAGTGTACTCCGATATCGGCATTATCTTCGGGCGGAAATTTTTGGTCAAATGATTTTCCGGATTCGCTTTTCCATGGACCGGTGACGTGCCATACGCCCAACACCGGCTCGAATTTATCGGTGTTGGTTCTTGCTTCTCTGGCAAGTTCTTCTCTGGACCCGATCAGTGTTTCAATCCAGGTTCCCTTTTTTAGGTAATACTTTGGCGTCTGGGCGAAACTCATTGCAAGGCTGACAATAAATAGTAACGCGGCGATGAAGATTGATTTTTTCATAGGTTTACTTGTCGTTGATGATTGCAGGATATGACATGCCCGAATAGTGGTCCCCAAGAAGTTAGCAAAAAGTATGATGGGGAACAAAGAAGCGATCCGCGTGATCTGAAAAAGGGGGGTAATTGATGATCAGCAGTAAAAGCGGTGGTCTCTGATAGAAAGTAGCAGACTGGTCAGAGAAAGAAAAAAAAATCAGGCGTTAAGTTCGACACCGGAAGTGCGAAATCAGGCCTCGAACCATTCAAGATGAGGTCTCCTGTTCCACATCTAATTTCAGGTCCCGCAGTCCTTGTGGCAGGTGAACGACCTCCCAACCCGCTCATTCTTCCCATCTCTTCACAATCATCATATTCTGATGATTGCAGATATTCTGTCCTTCCGGCGTGAAAAGATACTCCAAACGGTTCTTGTAGAATTCGGTAATTCGGCCGCGTACCATTTTCAGCGTGCTGTTCATGAAGCCGTTCTGCTCCGTGAATCCATCGCCGAGCACCGCAAACGTCGACGGGAGCCATCGTTGAGGAAACATCCCCGCGTGCGCTCCGACGCGGTAAGCGTCTATTTCAGCTTCAAGGAGTTTCAGCGCGGCACTCTGGCCTTCGGGCGTGCGGCTTGAGAGCTTCTGTTCTTCGAGGCGCTGGAGCACCGCCTCCCTGTTCGGAACCACAAGCGCCACGGTGTAGGGAGATTGATTATTGTACAGCATGACCTGGTCGATGAGAGGGGAGTGTCCCATGATCGTTTCTTCAATTCCTTCGGGGCTGTATTTCTCGCCGTCATTCGCGATGAGGAGGCTTTTGTTCCTTCCAAGAACGTACAGAAAATTGTCACTATCAACGTAACCAAGGTCGCCGGTATAGAGCCAGCCGTCGCGGATTGTTTCTTGCGTTGCCCGCTCGTTCTTCCAGTAACCGGCCATGACATTTTCTCCTTTCACCACAATTTCACCGTGATCTCCGGCCGGAAGCGCATTCCCCTTTTCGTCGCAAATCTTCACTTCCAGGTTGGGCACGATGTATCCGGACGAGCCAAGCTTGTGCTTCTTCGGCACGTTTGCAGAGATCACAGGCGAAGACTCGGAGAGGCCGTACCCCTGGAACATCGGTATGCCGATCGCATAGAAGAACCGCTGCAGTTCGATATCGAGCAGTGCGCCGCCGCCGATGAAAAATTCAAGCCGGCCGCCGAAATTTTCGCGGATCTTGCTGAAGAGGATTTTGTCGAAGAGAAAATAGAGGGGCTTTTTAAATATGCGAAGTCCTTTTCCGCGATCCTGTCCGTTGCCGTTGTAGTCGTATGCCACTGCAAGCGCATTGTTGAAGAGCTTCTCGATTGCGTGGCCTTTTTGCTTTATGCCGGCTTCAATGTTTTTCCGGAAATTTTTCGCGAGTGTCGGGACGCTGAGCAAAAACGTCGGGCGGGATTCTTTGATGTTAAGCGGGATATTCTTTAGCGTTTCCATCGCCGTTTTTCCGACCTGCACGGATGCCATGCTTGCACCGTTCTTCATCAGCGTGTAGATCCCCGCGGTGTGTGCAAAACAGTGGTCCCAGGGCAAAATCAGCAGGGAACAATAATGTTCCGGGATCGGCAGCAGCGCCGAGGCTTGCTCGACGTTCGCGGTATAATTGCGGTGGGTGAGAACAATGCCCTTCGGATCGGCGGTGGTGCCCGACGTGTAGCAGATGTTTGCGGGATCATTCTCATTCAGCGACTGCCACTGCTGACGGAGAGCGGCGGGGTTTTCGGCGATGAATGTTTTTCCTCTCGCGTATAGCTGCTCGAGAGGGATTTCATCGTCGCCGTACTTTCCGGCCGGATCCAGCATGATCGTTTTTTCCAGGTCGGGAAGGTCGTTTATCAATTGCTGGATCTTCGGGGCTTGCGTACTCGAAACAATTGCCATCCGGCAGCCGGAGTGCGCGAGGCGGAATTTGAGTTCCGAGGGCTCGTTCAATTTTACCGAGATCGGAACGTTGACGGCGCCGGCATAAAGGATTCCAAGCTCGCTGATCACCCAATCATTCCTTCCTTCCGCGATCAGGGCAATTCGATCTCCCTTCGAGACCCCCATGCTCATCAAGCCGGCGGCAAATTGATACACCGCGTCGCGAATCGCGAGATAGGACGAACCCGCAAAACGGTCGTTTCTCTTTTCCCACATCAAAATATTCTGCGCGTATTTTTCTACGCTGGTTTCAAATAACCGGGGAATTGTTCTTTGGGGCATGAGGGTGCCTTCATAGTTAGGACGGGAGAACAATGCAAAAGTAAAAATTCAAAATGAAAAATATTTTAAAGACGGCTGATTTCTTAGCACGCCCATTTTTGCATTTTGCTTTTTACTTTTGAATTCTCAATCGGTCAGGTTTTCGGCCGCAAATAAAACAGGAAATCCAACCCGATCGGATGGAGGCCTGGAATCATTTGAAGGTTTCCCTGCAGGAAGCGATACCGGTAGTAAAGATCCGAGTGTTTGTTCTTTTGTTCGGGTATCTGCACTTCTGCGGGCGACTGGAGCGGGGGCGACGTGCGGGGGAAATAGTCTGTTTTCCAGTCTCGTTTCCTCGGCAGAAGGCCGTAGCTTCTCATGCCGCGCTTCAGGCTGTAGGTTCTCTTCTGTGCGATCGTAAAGCCGAACTGCTCGAACAATCGTTGCAGAGTTTTCGCTTTAAAGAAGAAGATGTGCCCGTTTTTGCTGCGAGCCGGCTGGCGTTCGACGTTGAAAAATTCGATCAGGTCAAGGCTGTCGTTGTACCCGTTGGGGACCGAAAGGAAAAAGATGCCGTCAGGTTTGATGATCCGGCGGCATTCCTTCAACAGCGAAAGCGGATCGAGGACGTGCTCAAGGACGTTATTGACATGAACATAGTCGAAGAAAGCGTCCGGAAAATGCGCATCGGCAAGGTCTCCCTGCACGACGTTCAGTTTCAGGGCGTCGCGTGCATACCGAACCGCGCTCTCTCCGAAATCCGTTCCGTAGACTTCCCATTTAGAGTTATTCTTGATGCCGTTGATAAAGAAGCCGGTTGCGCATCCAACATCGATAAACCGGCCGCTTTTCTTCCATCGTTTCAACCTACGCGCGAACGCCATACCCTTCCCCTCTTCGCGCCCCCTGTCAAAATCATAGTAGGTTGCGGAATAAAACTCGGCAAGTTGAGCCGGCGTCGGCATGGGTTCAAAATAGATGACGCCGCACTCTCCGCATTCTACGAGGTCAAACACGGTCCCGTAGATGAGGTTCACCTTGCAGAGAAACTTCTTTTCCGACCGGTCACTGCAAATGGGACATCCGGTCATGAAGAAATTCCTCCACGGTGAATATCACACCGATCAAAAAACGGTCGGGTTGATCGTTGCCGAGTCCACTCCACTTACCAGGACCTCCGGCTGTTTCCTCCTCCGCCGCCACGGCTTCCGCCGCGTCCGCCGCCGCCGCCCTGGCGGTCTTCACGCGGTCGGGCTTCGTTCACAGTCAACGGCCGGCCCTTGAGGTCTTTTCCATTGAGCCCTGCGATGGCAGCTTCTGCTTCAGCCTTGTCCGGCATTTCAACGAAGCCAAAGCCTTTCGATGCGTGGGTGAATTTGTCCATGATAATGCTGACAGTCGCTACTTGTCCGAATGCTTCAAAAGCCTGACGAAGATCTGGTTCGCCGGCGTCGCGTGATACGTTACCTACGAAAATATTCACGATGTTCTCCTATGATGTAGATTGTGTGTGGTGTACTGTGTGTTGATACGCGTTGATTAAGAAATCAAAAA
>CAYLMV010000055.1:22267-26745 GCA_964384415.1 uncultured Chitinophagaceae bacterium
AAAATCAGAATACGCTTACTTTTACGTACCGGCCCGGGTTCTGCTGCAGATCTTTCACGAGCACATTGAGGTTCGAGGTCAAACTATCGATGTCGTTGTAGAGCTTTTCTTCCTGAACAAGCTTTCCGAGAGTGCCTTGCCCCTTCTCGATCTTGCTGAGAACAACATTGAGCGACAGGGTGGTCGCTTTCAGGTTTTCTGACGCTTGCTGAAGATTGTATGCGACCATGCGAATCGTCGTCATGCTTGTATCAATGTTGGCTCGCTGGGACATCGCCATGGAGTCGACGTTGACGGCGAATTCGGACATGTTGGCTGAGAATGCTCCGAAATTTCCCATCGCATAATCCAGATGTTTGCCCTGGTCGCGGATAACGCCCTCGAGTTCCGCAGCTGTCTGATTCAGATCCGAGATGATGCCCTGAATATTGGTGCGCGTCTTTTCATCGAACGTTGTGTTAACGCGCTCGAGAATGCCCAGCACGTTCGAAGAGATCGGAGCGAGCGTCGACGTCAACTCTGTCAGATCGGCCTCATACGATCCGCTTAGCGTATCCCCGTCCTTCAACATCCGGGAACTTAAGCCGGGTGTAATCGCAATCAGTTTGCCTCCCATGAGACTGGAGCTTTTGATGAACGCTTTTGAATCGACCGGAAACCTCACTTTGTCCTGGATCTGAACCTTCACCGCGATCACATTGCCGACGAGCTTCAGGTCCTGAACCTTTCCCACGGCAAGCCCTGCGATCGTGATCGGATTTCCTTCTTGAAGGCCGTTGACGTTGTTGTAGTAGATGGTAAGAGCGTATTCCCGCTTCTGGAAATCCGTGCCGCGGAGATAGATCACTCCTCCCACAAATACCACTACGGCAACGAAAATTGCCATTCCGAGTTTGACCTCATTGCTGAGTTTCATGGCCGGCGTCCTTCTTGCGCTTTTAGTGAGCTGCTGATGTATTTTCGCACTTCCTCGTGCTGGCTGTTTTGAATTTCATCGCGGGTCCCCGTCATGAGCGTTATTCCGTTCTCGATCACCGCAAAGCGGTCGCCGACGACAAATGCGCTGTGAATGTCGTGCGTCACCACGATCGATGTAATTCCGAGTATCGTCCGCATTTCATTGATGAGAAGATTGATGCCGTCGGCCGTTTCCATGTCAAGGCCTGTTGTCGGTTCGTCGTAAAGTATATAGCGCGGGGTCAATGCAATAGCCCGGGCCAGGCCCACGCGCTTTTTCATTCCGCCGCTGAGAGACGACGGCATCAGGTGCTCGACGTTGTCGAGGCCGACAATATGGAGCGCGTAGCGAATGCTCTCTCCAATTTGTTTTTCCTTCCATCCGGTGTGCCGGCGGAGGGCAAGGGAGATGTTCTCTCCTACTGTCATCGAATCGAACAACGCGGCGCCCTGAAACAGGAAACCGAACTTGAACCGCAGCGCCCGCAATTCCTTGTAGCTCATTTTTGTGACATCTTTTCCGTCCACTTCAATCGACCCTGAATCGGGTTTGAGGAGACCGATGATCAGTTTCAGAAGAACACTTTTTCCACCGCCGCTGCGGCCAAGAACAACGGTCGTCTCTTTGTCCAGAACATCGAACGTGATGCCGCGGTGGACGGGATTGTCACCGAATTTCTTCCAGATATTTTGGATGCGGATCACTCAATAAGACCGGAGATTGATGATGAAATTACAAGAGTACCGAAGCCAGAACAAAATCCAGGACCACGACGGTTAGACACGCCAGCACCACCGTTCCCATGGTCGCTTTACCGACTCCCTCCGAGCCGCCTTCCACGTAGTAGCCGTGGTAACATGCAACGGAAGTAATTGTGAAACCGAAAACCGTTCCTTTGATGATGCCAAAGACGGCATCCCATGTTTCAAACGAACTCTTCATCCCGCTGACAAATGCCGTTGCCGGGATGTGCGCCACGGTCACGGCCCCGAACATTCCTCCGATAATGGCGACGAGGTCTCCGAAAATAATCAGGACGGGAAACATTAATACGCCGGCGATGACCCGCGGAGTAACGAGAAACGACACGGAATCAAAGGCGAGGGCCTCGAGTGCATCGACCTGCTCCGTAACGCGCATCGTTCCGAGCTCGGCGGTGATCGTGGCGCCGACCTTTCCCGCAAGGACCATCGCGGTCATCAGCGGCATCAGTTCGAGCAGCACAGATTTTACCACGAGACTCCCGACCACGGCACGCGGAATCCAATCGTATAATTGGTACGCCGACTGCACAGCGGTCACCATGCCGACAAACGCGCCGACGAAGACGACGATCGGGATCGAATCATTCCCGATGGTCACCATTTGTTGATAAATATTGCGGGAGTATTCTTTCGCGTTATGGATGTTGGTGATCATCCACCACATCATGGAGCAATACTTTCCGAGATGCCCAAAAAAGTTGCTGCCGTGTTCCCCTATGGCCGCGAAGAATGAGAAGCGTCGATGGTTGGTATGTTCCGTATGTGTTTCCGCTATGGGCGGAGCGATCGAGAATGACAAGGTGGAGGGTGCCGGATGTCGCAAGTAATATCGAATAATGCGGTATGAAAATCAAGGTGGAGCACAAAATGGTGGCTTGGCCGATTAAACAGAGGCGCAAGTCATCATTTGCTGACCAAATCCCGCCCTTTCGGCTCAATCGCGAAAAGCGGCGGGATTATGATGATGGTCGATTCTTCAATGCCGTCAAAATCGAGAAACCCTGCTAATGATAAAAACAACAAAACGGCGGCCGCGCTACGCAACCGCCGTTTTATCATGATCTTCCCGTAGAGCTTACGGTTCTTCCTGAAATGTGTACGAACTCACACGAATATCGAAGGTCTGGCCCGCATTATAATTGTGCGCGTACGGACCGGGAAGGGGCTGAACAACTTCGACAGTCGCCCAGCACCCCATCACGTTCTGCACGCGTGCATCATACAGCGGAGTGCCGTTCATCAGGCATTTATATTTCTTGCCCGGTGTCGGCCCGTTCAATGCTTCGTGTGTATGTTTCATCTCTTCCTTCATACGATCAATCGCCCTCAATCCTTGAATTGTAGATAAAGAAAACCGCAAAGTCGCCAAGGGCGCAAAGAAAAAAAGCAGGACCCTATTTCCTCGTCATCCCCAGAAATTTTCCTTCGCGTTCTTGGCGCCTTCGCGGTTCATTTCTTTTTCGAGAAGAACGCCTTTATGCCGCCGCCGGCGGTTTCGGGGTCTTCTTCATTCTGCGATAGAGCAGCAGAAGGGCCGCAAGCACCAGAACGGCAATGACAATGTACATTACTGTATGCGGCGGCTGAACGGACGAACGCCATGCATCCAGCCTCGTCTTGATCTGACCAAATTGCGCCTCCGTCACCATGTTGTTGTCGCGCATGATCGGCATCCAGGTCGTGGTCAGGTCCGCGTTCCACACGCTGTCAACGAACACAGAATAAACCTGCAGGCGTGCCGCTTCCGTTCTTTGGTTTGCGTTTTGAATTTCGTCGTCGATAAACCCGCTGACGTTCGTCTGAAAATCGGCGCCGTTACTGAACGGTTTCACCGTCAAGTTGTGGCTGGTGAAGAGCTCGTTGAGCGATTTCCACAATGCCGCATCGACTTTCGCGCCCCAGCTCGTGATCATCGTGTCGATTGTCGAGACTTCTTTCGCGCGGTCTTTCTGCGCGATATAGATCGTCGCCAGTTTCGGGCCGAGGCCTTTCCACTCTGCCGAAAATTTCTTTTGTTCGCCAACCATCGCGGCGAGATCTTTGCCCGTCAGTGATGTCGACTGCAGGAACATCACGTTATCGGCAACTGACTTCTTGATGTTCCCGATGACGCCGTTGCGTTCGATATGCGACGCCATTTTTTGTTTCTCGACATCCTTCAACGCGTCGACGTTCTTGTCGTACTGCAGGAAAATGCTGTCGACCATCGCGAAGATCATCTGGTCCCTGCTTCGAATGCCCGACTGAAGTTTGGCGACGAGCGTGTTAAGAGAATCCATGGTCTTCTGGTCCTGCGCCTTCGATGCTCTCAGCGACTGGATTTCGGACATCAACGCGCCGTTCTCGTTGGTCAATTTCTCGACCTGCGCGGAGAGGTCTTTGACCTGCAGTTCGAGGGAGGCAATCTTCGAAACAGCTTCCTGGATGATCCCGAGCTTGTTTTGAGCGTAGGCAAGCTGCCCGTGCACCATCTCTAGCTTCTTCTGAAAATCATCCGGATACAGCGTCTTGTCGAGCAGCGCCTTGTGGGGTGCGTACTCTTTTTCCAGCGCGTCGATATTAACGCTTATTTCCGCGCATTCCTGGACTGTCTGGGCTGTCTCAATGGCCTTTGTAAGATCGGCATAGTGCTTCTTGAAGCTCTGCGAAATCTCATAGTCGGATTGCTCCTGAGCGAAAGAGACCATGCACATCATCAGGGCCGCACCGATGAGGATTGAGGTTCGTTGTAGGGTCTTCATTTTTGTCCTCCTTGC
>CAYLMV010000056.1:0-13460 GCA_964384415.1 uncultured Chitinophagaceae bacterium
CGATGGAGATGATAGAATCGATGGAACGACTCGGCAACTTCGTGGAGATACGTGGTCAATCGATGAGGCTCGAAGGAGGCTGAACAATTGAGAACCACTTCCGGAAAATCAAGAAGCACTTTCATTAGTTCTATCTCTTCCTTTTCTTTCAGCAGCGCGAATGTGGAGGTGTCCAACAGGTATTTGAGGTCGTCAACCCGCATTCCCTGTTCGGCGGCAAATCGGAGGATGCTCGCGATCCGGGCATGGGCATATTGGAGATAGTAGACCGGATTTTGATCTGATTGCTCTTTTGCGAGTGCGACGTCAAATTCGAGGTGAGTATTCGCACTTCTCATGACGAAGAAATAGTGGACGGCGTCGGCGCCCACTTCATCAATCAATTCGTCGAGGGTATAGACCTTGGCGCTTCGCTTCGACATTTTCACAACTTCGTCATTGTCGACGAATGATACCATCTGGTGGATGATGACTTTTACCTTTGAAGTATCGTAGCCAAGGGCCTTGACTCCGGCAAGAACGTCCGGGATCGTCGCGACATGGTCGGCTCCGAAGATGTCTACGACGAGATCGAATCCCCTGCGGAATTTTTCGCGGTGGTAGGCGATATCGGGCAAGCGGTAGGTCGGTTCGCCGGTTCGTTTGACGATCACGCGGTCCTGGTCGAGGCCGACGGCGGTCGCCTTGAACCATACCGCTCCCTCGCTGTCATAGGCAAGTCCCCGCTTCCGCAGTTCGCTGATGATCTCCTCTATTTTTCCTGAACTATAAAGCGAATCCTCGTTGTAGTAGACATCGTGTTGTACTCCAAGCCTCCCCAGCGTTTTCTTGATGCTCGCGAAACACCACTCTTCCCCCTTTTTCTTGAAGTAGGTTCTCTCGGAGTCGGTTTCTCTCAGCGACTCGCCCTTGTCTGCTTTAACTTCAAGCGCAATATCCTTGATGTAGTCTCCCTGGTACCCCTCCGCCGGCGAAGCATAGTCATCCCCAATGGACTGCCGGTACCTCGCATAAATGCTTTCACCCAGCATGCGCATCTGGTTGCCGGCGTTGTTGAAATAGTATTCCCTCGTCACACGATGACCGGTCCATTCCAGCAGATTGGCGATCGTCGCCCCCAGGATTACCTGGCGTCCATGGCCGCTGTGCAGCGGACCGGTGGGATTCGCGCTCACCCATTCGATGTTCGTTTTCAATCCATGAGCGGCATCCGACCTTCCAAAATCTGCTCCTCGTTGGAGGATCGATTTCGAAAGTTCGAGGATGTACCCGTCTGAGATCCTGAAATTGATGAAGCCCGGGCCGGCTATTTCCGTCGATGATATTTTGGAGGGATCGAGAGTGAAAGTGTCGACCAGACTCTGGGCGATTTGCCGCGGATTTTTCCCGATCGACTTCGCAACCATCATGGCGACGTTTGTCGTCAGGTCGCCGTGCGCGGCAACTTTGGGTTTTTCGAGGATGATGTCGACGGCAGGATAGTGGAGGGAGTCGAGGGCACGTACAACTGCCTGGTACAAATATTCTTTCATTGACGGACTAATTTCTTCGGCAGGCGGGCTTTTCTTCTCACCGCGGCCGCCGCCGGTTTATCTTCAAGATATTCAAACTTTGCATCACCCCACAATTTCTCCAAATTATAGAATGAACGCGTTTCTTTATGGAAGACATGCACGACGACATCCACAAAGTCGAGGAGCACCCATGTCGATTCGCCCTGTCCTTCATCGTGCCATACCCTTTCTCCGGCGCGTTCCGCACCGTCGCGGATATTATCCGCGATCGCGCGGACTTGAGTGTCCGACTCCGCCGAACAGATGACAAAGAAATCGGCCATGGAGGTCAGTTTCCTCAAGTCGAGAAGAACGACATCTTGCGCCTTCTTTGCGAGAGCAAAGGCGGCGATTTTTTTGGCGAGCGCTCTGGGGGTCAAAGTCTTCCCTTTTGAATTGTGAGTGATAGCGTGGCGTTACTTCCATCCACGGAGTGCCTTGAAGTCTTTTCCCAGAATCACCGATGCGGTGACAAAATATTCCGGGCTGATTTCCTGAACAACATTTTTGGGGTCGATCCCCAGATCGGAAGCGAGTTTCCGCGCGACATCGATATTTCCGCTCCGGTCGATGACCAGCGTTTGTTTCACGTCGAACGTTTTGTAGTTCCCCATCTCGACAACGTCGTACCCCGATGCGCGGAGCAGGCTGGTCATCTTCTGGCCAATCCCCGACGCGCCGCAGCCATTAAGGACATCCACCTGCACGATGTTCCTTGACAATACCGGCGCGGCCGTTTCAACACCCCGCACGGCGGCGGTGGTGCCGCTGGAAGGGAAGCTGATCGCGAAAATCTGGTAGAGAACAAAGCAGAGAATAACAACGAGAAGGAGATTGAGTGCAACTTTTCTTGAAGAGGGAGCGGTTTTTTCTTTCATTATTTCCAAGAGGTCATTCTGGCAAAAAAAATGACCGGGCATTCACCTTTCGGCAGCTTCGGTCAAGCGGATATCTCAATACTGTGATGATCGGCGATCGTTTCAATATCCTTCCGATCCGTGAAACAATCCATTATACGGCCCGTACATCCCGCCATACATTCCGTAGAGGCCAAAGGGGATTTTCTCATATGACACGCGGAGCAGCATATTATCGGATGGGTGATAATCGATTGCCGCCCGGTTCAAAAAGACGCCGGTCAGGCTGTTCTGAAGGCGCTGGTCGAACGTGCTGTACGGCGAGTGCTGAAGGCTTACATCGACCTGCGCGTCGACCGAGTTCGAGAATTTATACATCATGCTGTTAGTGTACATCCCGAGCGCCAAACCCTGGCGGCCCATCGCGGTATAGCTCATTGAATAGCTTTGCCGCATCTTAAAATTATCGGGGTTAAAGAACCCAAGAAAATCTGAGTCGGTCTCCGGTTTGATGAACGAGTCAGAGACCTTTGGTTCGCTGTCCGGCGTCCTCTTGAATTGCGCAGAGGACTGCTGAACCGTCACCACACTGAGCAAACCTACCAACCCTGCGAACAGCTTAAACCTTTTTCTCATGGTAACTCCTCTAACATCCTACAGGAGATAATAAAAAAATCCAGGATAATTGTCAAGACGGCAGCGGATCAGGTTCATTTTCATCCTATTCGGGCTGCGCTTGCGATGGAAAAACTCCAGTCTGAATTCAAGCTTGTTACTTCCTGGATGTCCGCCTCTGGCGGAGTTGCCAGGAATTCCTTGAGTTGGAAGGCAAATTGAGTCATTATCGTTCTCACATCTGCATTAATTAACAACTGGCGTCTTCCCGGCGTTCCTCAATTGCAGGAGACTGGCCGCTTCATCGAGCTGGGCCACGGTGTTGACTCCACGAATCTCATTGAAATCTCCGGCTTTCTTGGCCGACACTTTCAGCTTATGAATCCAATAATATGCAAAGACGTCGGTGAGATAGTATTCTTTCTGAGCATTGTTCGTGTTGATGTGCTTCAACGCCTCAAACAACCGTACAGAATCGAAAATATAAATCCCCGAATTGATCTCGCACACTTTTCGCTCCTCCGGGCTTGCGTCTTTCTCCTCAACAATGCCTACGACATTTCCGGCGCTGTCTCTCAAAATCCTGCCATATCCGGTCGGAATATCGAGATCGGCGCTCAAGATGGTTCCGACGGCTCCCGTTCCGTGGTGATGGTGAATAAGATCGAGGATGGTGCTCTGGCGCAGGAGTGGAACGTCTCCCGACAGCACAAGCACGTCTCCGCGAAATGCCGACAAGAGCTGCGTCGTCTGCATCACAGCATGGCCGGTGCCAAGCTGTGGTTCCTGAAGGGCAAATTCCACGGATGGGAATACCCTGCTGAGATGGGCGATGACAGAATCACGATGATATCCGACGACTGCGATGATTCGCGAGGAATTGAGTCCAACAGCCAATTCCACCACATGTTCAATCATCGGTCTCCCTCCCACTTCGAACATCACTTTCGCCTTTTCGGAGTTCAGCATGCGGGTGCCTTTGCCCGCCGCCATGATGACTGTTGCGAAATGTCTTTCGGGAGTTTTCATCGGACGTTGAGAAAAGTATTATCGATGAGGCGGGTCGTTCCAAAACGGACGGCAAGAAGCACGAGCGCCGGCATTCCTTTCTGAAGCCCGTCAAGAACGGAGAGCGAATCGCCGTTGACGATTTCTATATAGTCAATCGCCGCACTCTTCTTCTGCTGGATCATGTTCCTCATTTCCTTGACGATCGCGGCCGCACTCTGCTCGCCGCCTGCAACGAGTTGTTCGGCCCGGCAAAGAGCTGCATGGAGAACCGCCGAGTCACTCCTTTCCTGGGGAGTGAGATAAACATTACGTGAACTCATCGCAAGGCCATCCTTCTCACGAACGATCGGGGCCACGACGATCTCGACATCGAAATGGAGATCCCTCCCAATTCTTTTCACGACCGCGCATTGCTGCGCATCCTTCTGACCAAAAAAAGCCCGATGGGGCTTTGTCAAGAGAAAGAGCTGAGCGACGATCGTTGTGACGCCGCGAAAGTGCGTCGGCCGCGATTTTCCTTCCAGGATTGAAGAGATTCCATCGACAGTAACAAATGTCGAGTATCCATCCGGGTACATTTCGTTCTGGTCGGGAGTGAAGAGGATCGTCGTCCCCGCTGTCCGGCATGCTTCGGCATCCTTGACAAGATCGCGGGGATAACGTGCAAAATCTTCGTTGGGGGCGAATTGCGTTGGATTCACGAAAATCGAAGTGATAATGAAATCACATGATTTCTTGGCCAACGCGATAAGGCTGAGGTGTCCCGCGTGGAGACTCCCCATCGTCGGAACCAGTCCAATCGTCTTGCCCTGACGTCTGGCCTCCTCGGCCAGCTTCTGCATTTCGGCGGCAGAAACGATTACCTGCATAGTGACCGTTGACGACTGAAAGGAATGGCGGAAAAAAGTAAGCGAGGTCCCATCAGAACATTTCCAGAAGCTTCGAGAGAGTCTCTTTCAGGTCTTTCCTGTTGACGACGAGGTCGATGAAACCTTTTTCCTGCACAAATTCCGATCGCTGAAAGCCGGCCGGCAGATCTTTTCCTATCGTCTGTTTGATAACACGGGGGCCGGCAAAGCCGATAAGAGCGCCCGGCTCGGCGATGTGGATATCTCCGAGCATCGCATAGCTGGCCGTTACTCCACCCGTGGTAGGATCCGTCATGATCGATATGTAAGGTATGCGCGCGTCGGAAAGCCGCGCAAGCTTCGCACTCGTCTTCGCCATCTGCATCAGCGAATAGGCCGCTTCCATCATTCGCGCTCCGCCGCTCGATGAGATAACAATCAAGGGCGTTTTGGATTTGAGCGCCTTGTCGATCGCGCGGCTGATTTTTTCTCCCACCACCGATCCCATGCTTCCTCCGATGAACGCAAAGTCCATGCAGGCGATGACCACATCGTGCTTGTTGATCTTTCCGGTGCCGGAGCGGACTGCGTCGTTGAGGCCGGACTTCTTTATCGTGTCTTTGATACGGTCCTTGTACTTCTTGGTATCTGAGAAGTTCAGGGGGTCCTTCGAGGTCATCTTCCTGTCCATTTCCCTGAAGCTGCCGGTATCCAGCAAGAGTGAAAAATACTCTTTGCTCCCTATCCGAAAATGGAAGTTGCATTTCGCACACACCCAGAGGTTCTGCTGAAGGACTTTCTTATGTACGATTTCGCCGCACGACTCACATTTCGTCCATAGTCCTTCTGGGGTGTCTTTCTTCTGAGAATCGGAAGAGATGCTTTCTTTTGAACGTCGAAACCATGCCATCGGTTAGTCCTTCGATGATTGAGTGGTCTGCGAGAATTCAACCGGAATCCGCTGAATCTTCTGCTGCCGTTTCACGCCCGGTTGTGTGGCGACAAAATCCCTGATGTACATCGGCTCCAGCATCGTGTACTCTCCCGCCGCCAGCATTTCCCCTCCATGCTCTGCGACGATCCCCACCGAAGCGGCACTGCACACGGCGCCTTGCACAATCCGAAAAGCACCGTTCGATCTTCCTGCTGCATCCATTTTGGCTATTCCATCCCCAAAAAATGCAACGGCCCCGAAAGAACGGGCCGCCTCGGATATTTTCAAAATGCCAGCTATCTCATACGGCGATTTCCTCGTTACTCCTCCGGCATTCACCGCATAAAAGCAGAAATATGCCTCATCCCGTTTCGCGTCTATCAGAGGACACGCCGTTTCTCCCTCACGTGCTCCGCCGCTCCGGAAATATTCAAATGCCATGGCATCAAGAGTCGGAACCGGAACGATCGGAAGACTGCGCGCAACGGCCAGCCCTTTCGCGGTGCTGAGGCCTATCCGTAAACCGGTAAATGACCCCGGCCCAATCGAAACTGCGACGGCATCCAGGCGGCTCAGGCTCATCGAAGCGCTCCGAAGAAGCTCGTCGATCATCGGAAGCAGCTTCTCGGAATGAATCTTTTTCTCGACGGTGGAACGCTCGGCGATCACGCGTCCTTCATGCACAAGCGCTACTCCGCATACATCTGTTGCCGTCTCAATCGCCAGGATCATGCCGCATCCACCCGTTCGATGTTGACGATGCGCTCATCCGGATTTGAGCCTAACTCCAGCTTCACGTCGTACCGGTCCTTCCTAAGTTTCGAATCAACCAGGTCCGCCCATTCTACCAGGCACACCCCGTCGCCGAAAAGATACTCTTCAAATCCAATCTCTGTCAGTTCTTCGAGCGAGCGAAGCCGGTAAAAATCAAAGTGGTACACGGGATACTTCCCTTCGACATACTCGTTGAGAATTGTGAACGAAGGACTCAAAACATGATCCCGGATACCGAGCCCGAGACAGACCCCTTTGGCAAATTGTGTTTTCCCGCTGCCGAGCCCGCCGTACAGCGCCACGACATCCCGCCGGCGAAGCAGCGACGCAAAGTCCCTTCCGAGTGCGAGGGTTTCGCCGGCCGTCCTGGTCACGATTGGGCTCTTCATGCTGGTCGTGTCAGTTACCCGGATTTTTCGGATCCATCGTTATCACCGGGAGGATGACTTCTTCCATCGAAATGCCGCCATGCTGAAAACTATCCCGGTACTGATTCAGATACTTATGGTAGTCGGTGGGGTAAACGAAGTAATAGTCTTCTTTCGCTATAATATAATTAATCGTCACACCCCGCTTCGGCAGCTTGTAGTCCTGCGGATTCTTGATAAAGATCGCTTGCTTGTCATCCGATTTGAGATTGCGTCCGAATTTGTACCGGAGGTTCGTCGAAGCCTCGCGATCCCCGATGACCTTCGAGCCGCGCAGACATCGAACGCTGCCATGGTCCGTGGTGATGATGATCCTCACATCCTTTTTCGCTGCCAGCGTCTGAAGCATTCCCAGCAACGAAGAGTGCTTGAACCACGAATCTGTGAGAGACCGGTACGCAGACTCGTCGGGAGCGATTTCTTTCAGGAGTGCGGAATCCGATCTGCCATGAGCGAGCATGTCGACAAAATTCACGACGATGGAAGTGAGCTTGTTGGAGGCGTACGAAAGAATGTTGTTCTCCGTCTGGCGTCCGAAATCCCCGTCCAGAATTTTGATGTATTTCGGTTCCGGCTTGAGGTCGATATGGCGCCGTTCGAGCAGTTTGTCGAGCAGCTGCCGTTCGTACCGGTTGTGGCTCGTTTCGTCATCCTCGCCGCTCTGCCAGATCTCGGGAAAGCGCTGCTCGATCTCTGCCGGAAAGAGACCGCTGAAAATAGCATTCCGGGAGTAGGGCGTCGCAGTCGGGAGAATGGAATAGTAGTACGACTTCGAGATGGAGAAATATTCCCTCAGGTAACGCTCCATGACGAGCCACTGGTCAAGCCGCATGCAGTCGATCACGAAGAAGAATATTGATTTGCCTTCCTTCAAGTTCGGAATGACGTACTTGTCGACAATATCCACCGAGAGCGCAGGTCTTTTGCCTGTTTGTTGGAGCCATTGGGGATAATTGCGCTCCACGAACTTCGAAAATTCCGCGTTGCATTCGCGGCGCTGATCACCCAGCATTTGCTGCAAGCCTAAGCCGGGATGCTGATCAAGTTCCATTTCCCACGACACCATCTTCACGTACAGGTCTACCCACTCTTCATAATTGAGCGGATTCGTCAGCGCGCGCGAAACGGAATTGAATTCCTGCACATAATCCTTGGAGACCTGTTCCCCCTGAATCTTCTTCCCCTCCAAAAATTTCTTGCATGCAAGAAGAATCTGGCTCGGGTTAACGGGCTTCGTAAGATAGTCGGAAATCTTCCCTCCGATGGCTCCCTCCATCAGCGATTCTTCTTCATTTTTCGTGATCATCACGACAGGAAGTGAGGGGGAAATTTCTTTGATCTCTGCAAGTGTTTCGAGACCCCCTTTGCCGGACATCATTTCGTCCAGAAAGAGAAGATCGTATGGCCTTCGGCGCACCATCTCAATCGCGTCCTCGCCATTCGTAGCAGTCTCGACCGTATAGCCCTTTTCTTTCAGAAACATCACGTGCGACCGGAGGAGCTCGATCTCGTCATCCACCCAGAGAATGCTCCCTTTTTTGTCGACTTCAGTCATTTTTGCTCCAATCAGTCATCAAAGTAATCATTGAACTATCCAGAGTCAATGTAGACCCGGGCGTGGGGGGGGCTCAGTTTGACAACACCGATTCTATGCATGACCGTCATGCTGACGAAAGTCAGCATCTAAAGCGCATTTTTAGATTCCGGCTTTCGCCGGAATGACGAGAATATTTCAAACTGAGACACCACCCCGCGCGTTGTGGAACGAGCGCGAAAAACGGTCCGAAGGATCTCCAGTTGTCTTCCGAATGATCTCGACACCATCATGTTCCTGATCGCGAACCTTCGGCAGGTTTGCGTCGATCGCGCATTCAGCGTATTAGTGAGGGCCAGGTTATTTTATGAACAAGAGTTTCCCTGTTCCGTTGAAGCCCCCGACTCGTAAATTATAAAAATAGACGCCGCTCGAAAGGTTGTTCGCCGTAAAGGTTGCCTTGTGGCTGCCGGCTGTTTCATAATCGTCGACAAGCGTTGTGACGAGCCTCCCGAGAATGTCGTATACTTTTAAGGACACATGGCTGGTCTCAAAAATCTCGTACTTGATGGTCGTCGTCGGGTTGGATGGATTTGAGTAACTTTGATGCAGCACCGCTTGAGCAGATGCCGGTTGAGAGAAGACCATCAACAGAAAAAGAAATGATGCTGTTAATAAGAAAGGTGACGTCCTAGCTGATGTCATGATATCCTCCTGAGGATCATTGTGGGATGATGTCCCGTATCCGTTGAACTTGAGGCCAAGAGCGGGAAAAGACCGCTCACTATTCCCGCTCCCCGATTGTTTTTTGGATCGTTCGACTGCTTATTCTGGTATCCTGATAAGCCCGCTGATTCCCAAACGGAATTGCGTGAAGGCGATGTCATTTATTTTCGACTGTTGGCGCACGTAGGTGTCGAGATTCAGCATCGGCGTTATTGAATAACGAATGCCGACGAGACCGGTATAAGCGCGAAGAATGCTGAGCGCATTGGCCGGAATGTCTACGGTGAAGTACGGCAGGGGCGTCACTTCCGCAATAACAGCAAGCCTCGGCCTTACGAGGTACGTGGCACTTGCGGACCCGTCAAGAATTGCCGAAGTATGGATTCCCGGGTCATAATAACCGTTGCCAATAATCGGAGCAGGAGCGATGAAAATCCGGAGGTTCCTTGACCGGATTTCCTGGATGCCCGCCGTGAGTGAGATGGTTATTGCCTCGGTCATCTGAGATTCAAAGCTAAAACCGGCAGCAACTGTGCTGAACTCGTAACCTGTGCCGTAGAGTCCCCTAACGAACAGCCCCGGGTCTCGAACCTGCAAGTCATCCGACCAGATGGATTGGCTTTCCCAACCTATCGTTCCTTTTATGTAGAGAGACGCAGAAGGAAATTGTTCGCGTCGCGGGATGATCTGAAGTTTCGCACCCCAGCTATCGATGGGGCTTGTCAGGCCTAGCAAGTTTGCAATAGCCCCTTCGTTGGTGTATGATAATTCCAGCACTCCCGAAAAGCCAACGCCGACGTGCGCGAAGACAGGAAATACTCCATCGCCTAATACAGGATACGCTGCGGCGTAAATCACCGACGTACCCTGCGCGACATCGGTGCTCGTGCTGACGAACGGCGAAAGCTCACTCAACGGGACATCCTTGTTCTGACCGAGCTCCTGAGCCCATGAAGTACCACCAAACAGCGCTACCGCCAAAGTGACTGCGGTTAATAACTTGAGTGATTTCATATCTCAACAGTCCTTTCTTGTTGACTATACGATTATTTTGGTGCCAACATTTATTGGCAACCCGTATCAACAAATAGCTGTTGCCTCCCTTTATGGTTTTGTGAACGACAGTCTACCCGACGATCTTGGAAATAATACCGCTTCAGCCCACTCCTGGAAAGAGCCGAAACAATCTGCCGACCGTCACGCTCTCCTCACAACTACATCGTCAATGCATTCTGAATACGGGGAGTGTCTCAGCTTGAACCATTCTCGTCATTCCGTCGAAAGCCGGAATCTAAAGATGCGCTTTAGATGCTGACTTTCGTCAGCATGACGGTGTGAATAGGATCGATGATCTTAAACTGAGACACTGCCTGAATATGATCTTCTCGCGGGTCTTCCGATATCTGGTTCCTTCTCATTGAATAGCGACGTGCACGTCTATCCCTCCTTCATTCGTTGTCGAACCGGGTGTTTGTGACCCGCCGGCATCGGGCGACACTTTCGTATATCGGTAGAACAAAGACGCTGTCACCCGCGCGCTGAGCACGTAACGGATGCGGGGTTCCGTGATACTCCGCGACGAGCCTTCACCGGGAATGCCGCCGTCTATTCCGCCGGAGTCTGGAATATTGGGGTCGTACGTCAAGGCGGTGAATGTTACGCGGGAATTATCCGAGAAAGAATAGCTGATGGAAATGTCAATATCGTTCGACAGCGAGAGACCGAAGAAAGGAATTTCGAACCCCGTCCTGCCGTAACTTCCGGTGACCGCAATTTCCTTTGTCGTATTCGCGACAATATTGGCTGAGGAAGGTGTCAGGTCGTACGAAGTGGTCGTCGCATACCGGATGCTCGCGCTCATGTTGCCTTTGAACATTTCTTTGAACGTGAAATTCAGTCCGATCAAAGGCGAAAATCCGAAGCCGATGTGCTGAGAATCTGTGATCTCGTTGCCGGAAGGGTCGCCGTGAAATGACTGTTGGTATGTCGACGTATACGTATGGTCAAGGCCTACGTGTGTCGCCCAATTCTTGAAAATCGATAACTGTTCCAGACCGTCCCAATGAAGCGAGTAATTGACCCTGGGGAAGAACTGGCCGAAAATTTTACGGAAGATGGGGACCGACTCAAAGCCATTCTCAAATGCCTCCGAGAGTTTTGCATCGTCCGTCCGGGGATCGGCAGTTCCGGCCTGCTGGAGCGCTTTAAACCTGCTGCCCACCTCTCCGATCCCGCTCTTCAATGACGAAAAGATGGATACGGGAGGAATCGTGAAGAACGACCGCTCGATGCTCCCAGCCGTGGCAGTGCTGAGAAGGGTTGATACTCCGGATCCGTCTGTCTGGAGACTTTGAGTCTGAGAATAGTTCCAACCGACATCCCAGTTAAGGTCCAGGTGAATGCCGGTAAATAGTTCGCGCGTGGTGTGCAACGTAATCTTGTTGTTCTGAGTGTAAGAGTTGCTGATGAGTGCGCTGTCGGCGCGGCCTCCCGGATGAGAAGTACTGAATCCGAAAAACGGAAATGTGCTTTGAAGGTGGATGGCCGAGACGTTCACGGTTGGATCCGATACGAGGCCGAGTTGGTATGATCTTGTTGGACCGAATTCAGGGTTGCCATTTTCCACGAACGGGACGCGGCCAAAGAGATTGGCGAAACCCGGCCTTCCGGGTACACCGCTGTTCGTGGCGTTGTTGGATTCCGTGAAATTGACATTGATCTTGTCATAATCAAGGAACGGGGCCTTGATCGCATAGCGGGCAAATTCAAGAAAAAATTCCTTGGGAGAGATACTCCTTTTTCCTTTCAGAACCGGCCCGGCCACTTTCGTCGTGTCGCGGGTCTGGCTTGTGTCCTGAACGGCAGGAATCACTATTCCCGGAGCCGCCGGTCCGGTATCCTGGACGTCACGGAGATCCTCGTCGTCTTCGTGGCCCCTTCCCCTCCCCGCGCGATGCGACGACGTTTGGTCCGGCGCGGATTCACTCCCCTTTTTTGTCGGAAACCATGTCTCGACGAATTGCTTCAAGCTTACATCCGTCGCGAGGGTGACGTTGTTTCCCCAGCTCGTCCCCTTTCCAAGGTCTCCCTGCTGGAGATTGTTCTGCCATCGATACGACACGTTATAGTGCGTATTGAGCGTAATATATTTGTTGATGTCGAAAAGCTCGGGGACTCGCGGCTTCATATTGATATTGACTGTCTGACTGTATCCGTTATCGTGCCCGAAACTGATCAGCTGATCTCTGAGGACCAGATCTCGCAGGATGGATGAGAATGCCCGCTGATTGTTGTATTCATCTGTCTCGAGATGAACCAGCGTGCTGGTAATGTCGACGGCGTAATCGCCCGAGAGATTCAGGTAGCCGTCCTCCGTGAGCTTCCATGCAAACGACATGGACCGGTGTGCCGAGAGCGATCGCGAAGGGGGACTTTCTGCCAGCTGACCAAGCGATTCCATATGCGTCTGAGCCCGGCTTGCGTCGAGGCTCATCGTGATGTTTTGAAGGGGATAGTAAATCCGCAGATTCTTCAGCCCGCGCAAGATAGGCGTATCGTAGAACGCGGCAAAAGGAATAATGTAATTGTCCGGAGACATCACATAGCCGTACGAGATGTGTGCGCTCCAGGACCACGAATTCTGAAACTCTACGCTCGGCGATCTGTTGAACGACTTGGTGTACGAAAATCCATACGTCAGCCTGTCAAAGAAATCCCGCAGGATCCAGTTCTCCGACGGGATGTTGATCTTGATCGTCGGCATCGCGTAGGTGTCCGTAGTCGACATCGACTGAGATTGGAAGATCAATGTGTTCTCCGCGGCCTTTGCTGCCTGAGCAGACCCGGTCTGACGGAGAACCAGGCTGTCCCGGTACTGCGCTGCGGTTGTAACAAGAATATCGGAACTCGGAAGATACTTCGGCTGCTGCCTGCTTTCCGTATGGGAATAAGAGAGGGGAAGCGACGTGCCTGTCCAATCCGTCGGAAAGAGTTTTTCCATCGAAAAGCCGGCCGAAAAAGTCCAGTTCGTTGCGGTATTTCTTGACCCGAATCGATCCTCGAGTTGATGGAAATTGGGATCAACAGTGGCGTAGGAAAATGCCAGGCTCCCGAAATCCGCGAGTTTGAGATTTGTCGTGACGCTGTACGCCCATCCCTTGCTGTCGTCGACATCGCACAG
>CAYLMV010000056.1:13560-26301 GCA_964384415.1 uncultured Chitinophagaceae bacterium
TTCCAGACGTTGCCTTCCTGCCCTGGCTGCGGTCGCGGGAGCCTTTGGGACGGCATGATCGGGGCCCGGTACTCGTAGTAGTTCAAGCTGTCTGCACCGAGCCGGAGGAAAATGTTGGCGGAAGGCGCATTCGGGTTTGAAGAAAAACTGGTGTCTCCGCGGACAAACATCTTCAATTCTCGATAACTAAACATGTCGAGGGGCTTGGCGCTGAACCGCTTGATCGCCTGGCGGCTGTCGCCCGGATGCAGTTTGTGAATCTGCAACACAAGCGATTGCTCATTCTCATAAATCTGCTGGTCAGGCTTCGTCAGGTCTCGCGCACGGGAAACGCCGGGAGGGCTGATGTATTCGGGGTTGTCTTCGATATTCACCACAGAGAGCTGAAATGTGCTGTCGTTGGTAACAAGTTCCTGCCACTGGTTCCCCACGAGGTCAAACTGCGCAATTTCGAAATGCACTTCTCTCTCGAACCCTGTAAACCAGAGCCGGGCATATTCGATCAACGATAAGTCAGGGGTCCCCACTTTGTTTTTGTAGTCGATCAATGGAATCCTGAATTGATACCATTGAGAGTTTTTCCCTCCGCCAACCCACTGAGGATTAGGCGCCGTGGTGTCAACGTTCAACTGATATTCAAAATAACTGTTTGTCTTATCGAGAACGTTGTTGTGGTTCAGATCGTCGGTGTCCGGGTTCAAGCCAATTTCGCTCTTTTGCTTGTAATTGTTTTCGGTCCCGTCAACATGGCTGTAGTCGCCCCCGGCGGGAGTTTGATAATCATCCCCCGCAGGATCGTCGAGAACATCAGGGAAAGCTGCCTGGTTTTCTGCAATAAAAACAGGATAGGCCGCCCTCTCCTGATCATCGGTTAACCTGTCGAGACCAGTATCCTTCTCGTCGCTCATTGCTCCGTTCGGTGCAATCTCATTATCCTCGGTGTGAATTTGACCCGATTTGCTCCTCGAGTCTCCCGGAATAACATCTTCGCTGATCGCTCCAAGATCGATGAAGATTCTGTTGCGCGTGGTGTCGATGTTCGAATTCGGTTCCATGCGCACCCATATCTCGATGAAACTCATGTTCTCCTGGACCAAATCGACGATGCCGCTCGAGAGGATGCGCTGCATGCCTGCCCAGTTCCTTGCGGGATTTATCTGGAGGGTCTGGCGAAGACTATCCGAGAAGTTGTAGGCCCCGCGCTTCATCGGATTGTAATCGACGTGCATCACCGATGCATACTCTTCCCCCTGCGCGACAGACTTCAGAGGCCAAATGTTTTTCACAGGCACACTATTAGGGATTGTGTACCAAAAGGCTTTCGCCTTCGACCTCATCTTTGTCTCATCGCTGATGTCACTCAGGTCAAACGGGCTGGCGTTCACCCCTTCCTGGTAGGCGGGAACACTCATATCGTGCCAGCTGCCATAGCTCACGCCAAAAGGAATTGTTTTTTTCGCTCCTTCAAAGTCATCGATATACGCTATCGCCTTGCCATTATCAATTCCGATCGTGCTCTTCTTCGTATTGGGATCCGGAGACATTTCCGCGACTTCGGCGCGAATGTTAAAATCGGACGGCGCTTTCGTCGATATGAGCGGCAGCGCATCGATCGCCTTGGTGAGGAATTCGAGTTTTGTACCGGTCTGAGCGTCCATACCATAAATTGTATTGTTCGTGGGCTCTTCATTCAATCGCACCTTGTCGCTCAGCGTTTGCTGGCTCAGGTTCATCAAGGTGAAGCCGAAGGAGGTCCGATCCGAAAGCGTAAGCTCCGCCCGAGTTCCGAGCAGGCTCTTGGAGGCGAGTTGGAACAAGTCGTTCTGTTCGTATTTCACCTGGAGATTCGCACCCGGTACGAGCGCTGCCTGATTCTTGATGATGATTTGTCCCACGATGTAGTCGACCGTATAATCGACATTGGGGGTAAGAGCCTGCCCGTTCAACAAAACCTGGACGCTGTTCTCGACAATATTGAAGCCGAGATTGATAGTATTGGAGGTCCCCGCGGTCGTTTTTCCCGTGATTGTGAATCTATCTTTCAGCGTGTTGTTTTGCGCCGCAGTCAACGTTGTATCGTAGACATCTCCATAGCTGAAGGAGTCTACCGCTGCGGTAACTTTGTAGAAATCAAACGCCTTCTTCAATCCTCCCTCCAAAGGGCCGCGCCTTGGATCCGTCCTCGTTCCTAGAAAAGGTTCGACACTGGGGAAGATGATTTCCCCCCTGGCTTCATCGATCGTGAACGGAGGGTTATAGTCGAACTTGTTGTCGGCGCCGGGTGAATTGTCGTCTCCGAGATTGTCAAAACCGAAAAGATGAAGAAGTTTGACTCCGCCTATCTCATCGACAGGTTGTTGCCCTGGCAATGTGTAGTAGATGTGAAGCTCAAATCCTGATTTGTTAATTTCGCGTCCTCCGAGGGAGTAGATGTTTTTCAGCAGCATCCGCCACGCGACGGTGTCTTGAGGAATCAGGGACTTCGGCTTGATGAGCTTGAGCACAAGCTGGTTGGTTGTCGATCCCGAGCCGGTAAACGTGCCATAAATATCATCATCCGCCGGACCGGGTCCATTCTCAATGCGGTACGCCATGGCGATCGCCTGTCCCGGCTGCAATGACGTGTTGAGCGTTATATACCCGGCATACGGTTGGATTGTGTAGTCTTTCTGCTTCACAAGCTGAGTCCAGAGTCCCGTTTCAGACCTGCCGGGAATCGTCGTTAGAGTATCTCGAAGCTTCGTGTTGTACGCGGCCGTGTCGTACGTGCCCAGGTCGATAAACGCAACACCCTGGCGCGCGTTGGGGTTCGCGATTTGAGTGTTGGTCACCCAGACTTGATAGTCAACGATCTGCTTACTTGCATTCCCCTGATGGGATGTATAGTATTGCTCGAAAAGAGGAATGTAACTTGTGTCGACAAAGTAATGGTCGGTGTTGTACTCGTAGGCGTGGATCGTAAAATCGTGCTCCGAGCTGCCGCCGGATATGTTCTTTTGCTGGATCTGCCCTTTCTTCTGCGAGGCGATGCCGGTAACTTTCAAAGGACCGAACAGGAATGTCGACTTGATGCCGAACAACGCCGAACTCGATGAGATAAATGAAGAATTGGTAGCGAGCGATACGTTTCCGGCTTCAACGCTCTGAACGATTTCGTCGTCGTACCCCGTGTACTTTATCTTGAGCTGATTTTCATATTCGAAGGTCCGCTGGGTATTCCAGTCGGCGAGGATATTAAGTTTGTCGCCGATGGTGCCGCTGACGTTGATCTGGACCTGCTGCGAAAAGTCGGGCGTGTTGCGCGTGCTACCAAGGCTGGACAACGTCACTTCGTTTGTCGTCGTGTTCGTAAAGGCGGCATGGATGTCGACCGCCCCCGATATATGAAGATTGATGCGCGGCGGCCCGAAGATGCTGAATACCGGGTTGGCGGGTATCGGGATATCGATATTCGTGAACGACCCAAGCAGGTCTCCGAGGTCATTCTTCTTCTTCAAAACTTCGTACTTGTAGACAGCGTCTTCGAAACTGCGCTCCATTTCGAATTGAAAGCGCCGGTTGATGTATTCTGCGAGAGGAAGAAGCTCCGGTATCTTCACATCCACTCCGTTCACGGTCTGTCGGACGGTTACATAACGGCCCGTCGAATCGATCGAAACACTCCGGATGAGAAGGGATGGCGGCTTGCCGAACATGGAATACGTCCGCTGTTCAAATACGTCGACAATCGGAGAATCGCTCCTATGATAGAGGAATTGGGCAACGCGGGCTGTGGAGTCCCGGGGAATGCGGCGTATCGAGTCTGCACGCGCCAGCGAATCGCGGACCTGCTTGGGAAGGAATCTCGTCGAATCGGCCAGCTTGGCGCTGTCGCGCGCGAGCGGTTTAGCAGCGGCTGAATCCGGATGCGCGCTGAGCTCGGGATGAGAGCCCCGGCGAAGATTTGTTGTAACGCTGTCGAAGATAAACGGCTGCTCGGGGTCAAAGGAAGCGATGGTCGCCATGCCATGCAGTTCGCGGGCGGCGGGAGATGATGAGCCCGACAACAGGACAATGGCCGTCAGCGACAGGGCAATCCCGCCGAGCACGACTCCTCGTGTCCTGAAGAATGCTTTCAGTCTGACAAATATGGGCAAAGAAATTGGATTCACTACTGAAATAGAGAACAGTCAATCGTGCAAACCGCATGGGCGCCGCCAACGGGGCTATGTGTGCGACGCTCGTTTATTGATCAAGTAGCAAAGGTCTGCTGACTGAGCTCCATTTTGTGATGGGAGACCAAAGACTGGTCAAGTAAATTAGAAAAAATGCAAAAGAATTGCAAGCTATCAAAAACCCGGGTAGTGTCTTAATTTCAACCGTATCTTATCTCCCCCACGCTCATGTACAGGATGACAAAGAGTAAAACAGAGTCTCTGTCATTCTGGACGAATCCCGCTTCCGCGATTCGCGGAAGCGGGGGAAAGTGAAGAATCAATGACCATGCTGACATGGATTCCTTCACTTCGTTCCCAAACGACTTGTCCCGCGGAAGCGGGAGAGTTTGGGAACGAGAAGTCCGACTTAGTGCAAGAATCAACGGCGATCGCATCCTTAGACAAACCTTCCATTGGAAAAGACCCTTACTCCTTAGTATATTCAAGCATGATCATTTTTCGCCACATCCTCAAAGCCCACATCGCACCCTTCATCGGTTCGTTTTTTGTCCTGATGTTTCTCTTTGTTCTGCAGTTCATGATGAAGTTCATGGATCAGCTTGCCGGCAAGGGACTGACGGGAGCAATCATCCTGGAATTGATGATGTTGAACCTCGCATGGATTGTGGTCCTTGCCGTTCCTATGGCCGTCCTCGTTGCAACGCTGATGGCGTTCGGAGCGCTTTCCGCAAGCAGCGAGATCACCGCGATGAAGGCCAGCGGCGTGAGCCTGTATCGGATGATGTTCCCGGTCCTGTTGGTCGCCGGCGTCATCACCTATCTCATGGTTCAATTCGACAACAAAGTTCTTCCCGAGGCGAACCATCGATTGAAGACCCTCACGATCGACATCCGGCGCAAGAAGCCGACGTTCACGCTCATCCCCGGCCTCTTCTCCCAGGATCTGCCCGGGTACAGCATGCTCGTGAGAAAGACTTTTGCAGAATCCAACAATCTCGAGGGGGTGATCATTTATGATCATACCAATCCGGCGAAAAATGTCGTCATCACGGCCAAACGCGGCGTCCTTTCGTTTTCTTCCGACTATCGCCGGCTTATTATGGATCTCTACGACGGCGAAATCCACGAACTTACAACCACCGACAACAAATCTTACCGCATCATACAATTCGGGCGGCAAGTCCTGACGACGCAGGCCGAAGGGTTCGACTTCGAGCGCTCCGGGGAAAACACCTTCAGCCGCGGGGACAGGGAACTGAGCGCCGGTGAAATGCTCTACATCGTGGACAGCCTTCGCCTGCAGGAGACCGCGGCTCAAAGCCGGATCCGCGGCATTTCCGACGGGCTTCAGGAAAAACTCTTCACCGGTTCCATTGCTCCGCATTCCGCCTCCCGCGCTTCGTGGAGGGGCATCGAACCGTACACGAACATGACGAGTCAGCTGATGATGATGCGAAACACTCTCGACGCCGAGATCGCCAACGACAACGCGTTGGCGCGGATGATCCGCCAGTTCACCGTCGAAATTCATAAGAAATATTCCATCCCGGTAGCCTGTTTTGTTTTCGTCCTCGTCGGAGCGCCGCTCGGCGTGATGTCGAGGCGCGGCGGCGTGGGAGTGGCGGCATCGATGAGCCTCGGGTTCTTCCTCCTGTACTGGGCCTCGCTGATCGGAGGAGAAAAACTCGCCGACCGGGAGTTCATCCAACCCTGGCTGGGCATGTGGATTGCGAACATCGTGATCGGTGCGTTCGGCCTCTTCCTGACGTACCGCATCGCCCGCGAGAACGTCGAACTGCGATTCGATTGGTGGAAACGCCTGGTCCCGAAACGGCTCAGAGCTCAGCTCTAAGGAATTCGACGGCGTCACCCGCTCAGCCCCTGAAGATCTTATGAAACTGCTGGACAGATACATCATAAAGCAATTCCTGCTCACTGCTCTCTTCGGCATTGTTGCCTTCACGGTTATTTTTGTCGTGATCGATCTGATGGAAAAGCTGGACGACTTCCTCGACAAGAAAGCGGCGGCGATGATCATCGTCCAGTACTACATCGCCTTCACTCCGGAAATGATCAAGCTGATGACGCCCGTCGCCGTTCTTCTTTCAAGCCTCTTCACGACGGGTAAAATGTCCAACAGCAACGAGCTCACGGCGATGAAATCGAGCGGTGTGAGCTTGTACCGATTCATGACTCCGATGTTGATCCTCGCTCTCGCCATCAGTCTCGTCTCGGTCTATTTTAACGGCTGGGTCGTTCCGTACGCCAATCAGCATAAATCCTATATCGAGCGGACGTACCTCCAGCGCGATTACGAAACGACCGCGAAATCAAATATCTACGTCCAGGACGGACCGCGGCGCATCGTCTTCATCAGCTATTTCGACCGTATCGCAAGCGCCGGCGGAAGGGCCTCCGTCCAGGAATTCAGCGACACGAACCTCATCAGCATCAAGAGACGCGCAGACGGAAAGGAAATCCATTGGGATAGCACCTCGGGTAAATGGACGATGCTGGGAACGACCGTGCGGGAGTTTACTCCCGGCAAGGAAACCATTCAGATGTTCGACCGGTTCACGATCGACACTCTTCACTTCGTTCCCGCCGACCTCATCAAACAAGAGGAGAAACCCGATGAGATGAACTATTTTGATTTGCAGAAGTTCATCGAACGGCAGAAACGAACAGGAAATGAAATTGCCCGGTGGCAAGTCGACTTCTATAGCAAAGTGTCATTCCCGTTTGCGAGTTTTATTGTGGTGTTGTTCGGCGTTCCTTTTTCTTTCGGAAAACGCCGCGGGGGATTAGCGGTGCAGTTCGGAATTTCGGTGGCTGTCTGTTTCATCTATCTGATCTTCATGAAAACAAGCCAGGTGTTCGGCTACAACGGCGATCTTCAACCCCTCCTGACCGCCTGGCTTGCAAATCTGGTCTTCTTCTTCGGCGGCATCGCCAACATCATCCGCGTCCAGAAATAACTTCTAGAGCTGAACCTTCACCGTCAACTCTGTCGTCAAGGCTACCGCGCCTCCGCCAAGATCCTGGAGATGCAATCCTACTTCGGAGTTGAACTGCTTATTGTAGTTGGAAGCCGACCAAGCTCCGTCCAGGGCGCTGAGAACATGATTGACAACGATAAGCCCTGCAGCCAGACTTGCCGTATAATAATAATCGTTTGCTTTGCCGCGATTGTCGGCGTACGTTTTCATTTGCTGAGGGATGTAGTTAACGTTGTATCCGTCGTCGCCGTAGCGAGTGCCGTCGGGGCCGACGTAGGTGTCCCAGCCGTATTTGAACTGCGAATACTTTCCGATCAATTCATAGTACTGCTGCGTATTATAGGCCGGCAATTCATGAGAGAAGCCGCCGGGATCGCCCCCTAACTGATGGGGGAGCGCTTCCCATGCATTGATCTGCGCAAAGAGGTCGCTCTGAGAGGTATTTGTATTGATCGTTGGATACGTGATCCCCGATTCCTCATAGTGCGAGCTGTTCTGGTTAATCCAGTTCGCATAGTCAACAGCACTCCAATGCTGGTTGGCGTAGTTTTGGAATTCGTTGGTTTTGTTATTCCCTTTATTATTATAGACAATCGCCGCGGTGACGACCGCCACTTCGACGGCAAAAAATACTGCGCCTTTGACGTACCGTTCGGAATAATACTCACCCGACCCCGGGACCAAAAGCGACATCGCCCCCCCCAGGATTGAACTCTTCTTTCTCGAGTCGTCAATCTGATTCTGAACCATGATGCTGCTCGTTTGCGGTACCGAATCTGTAACGCTCGCAGAGAGCAGATCCACCCGTGCGTTTCCCGTCAATCCGTGCAGACCGCCAAGCGCGATCAATGGGTAAAGAAAAATACTCATTACTGTTTTCATAGACGCCATTCTCCAAGAAATGTGAGTCCAAGCAGAAGTTTGTTCGCTCCCGTCCAACCCTTGCCTACGCCGCTATTCGAGGTCGAAGCCGAAGAGAATACCAAAGTAGAAGCGCCATTCCTTTCCGTATGTAACGGGCGGATTGTTTTGTGTCAACGTGAAGGAATTGAACCCGTACGTTCCGTTGAAGAATATGCTTGTGGGATATGAGTAAAAAGAAATCGCCTGCAGTCGAAGTTCAAATCCCGCGTCCTTCTTGAACGATTTCAAAACGGGACTGCCGTTCCACGCGTCGCCGTAATCATAGTGCACCGATCCGTACAGTTTGTCGAAGTAGACCTGAAGAAAACGAAGATCGATATTCTCCCACAATGGAAAACGGTACGTAGCGTTTGCGGTGGCGACCCCGTTTCCGCCGAGAGCATAGAATGGATACCCCTTCATTCCGATCAGCCCGCCCGCATAGAAATCAAAGAAATCGGGAATGAGCGGGCCAAATATCGTGCCGCCACGGAGAGAAAGCGACAACGTGTGCTTCCAACCAGGCAGCTGTAAATACTCACTGTACTTCACTTCGGCTCTTGGGAAATGAAACGGGGATAAGACCGGCGACAAACCCGATTCCGTCTCCGCGTATTCATTGTTGAAGTTGAATTTGTCCAACTCATAATCGGCCCGGAGAAAAAGCTTTCTGCCGACAGGATTGATATCTCTGTCGCGGGACGGCGAGATACCGTCAAACTCCCATGAAAGGAAGAGATCGTTTCCTATAAAGTAGAGTTCGGTCGACCCCGAAATATCCTGCTGCAGCGATTGTGAGAACGTGGAGGCGATATTCTGGCTGTACCGGCTGTGCGCATAGCCGAGCGTTACCACATCGGCCTCCGTAAAAAGATTCTGTTTGAAGTTGATATCGAATTCCAGCAATCCGTAACTCGGGTCGAATGAAACGGTGTCCAGGCCGAACACGCCGTCGACCGCTTTCGCATTTCTCGTGATGTCATAGAGTTCCAGCGATACCACCGGCGAGAGGCCCAGTTGGTAGAGGCCGGGAATTCGATCCTTGTATTCGAAGATAAAGAACAGATCGCGCTCGAACTGGCGGTTCATTGCCGCTCCCCCAAAAATATCGTACTTGTCGATGACATCAGAGGAGGTAAAATAGAATCCCGGTTTAATGTAGTCGAGACCTTTGTTGGCAGTGCTGTATTCATCCACACGGATAAAGGGGACAACCGAAAGGCTGGTAAAGATATTCTTATACGGTTTCGCTTCGATGCGCGGATACTGTGTGTCGTCGTACGCACGCAGGTGCGCCCAATCGATCCGGTTTCCCGCATCGCTAGAATCCATTGCGACGGGAGCAATCGGAGACTTCGTGACGTACGCGTGTTCTGCGAAGACGTTCGGCTTGGGAGAGTGGAGGAGGTTCAGCTTAAACCCGCCCGATGTATACGATGCAAAAGCTATGTTCCCGTCTCCGTCGACCGAGGGCATGAAGACGCCGCCGAGCACATTAGAGACCTGGTCGATGGATCGTGTCTCAATGTTGTACGTGTAGATATTGAAGATGCCGGTCCGGTCGGAGACAAAATATATTTTCTTCCCGTCCGCTGAATACGCCGGGTTTCGCGCGTCGTCATCTCCCGGCACCAGAGCTTCGACCTTCCCGTCGGCGACGGCAACACGATAGACGTCCTGCTCTTCGCGGAGCGAGTACCCGAAAACAACGCTTTTTCCGTCGGGAGACCATTTGGGGGTGAACACCTGCTCGCCGTTTTTGAAATCGGTCAACATCCGGAAGCTCTGGCCGTTGCGATCCACAACGCCGAGGTTCATCGTCCCGTCGTTCTCAGCGGCAAACACGATCGTTCCGCCGTCGGCAGAGATTGAAGGGCTCTGCGCGCGAAGAGAGTGCGTCAGGCGTGTCTCTTTTTTTGTTTCCAGGTCAAATCGATAGATGTCGGACACGTCGGACCAATGAGGGTTGTCGCGCGTCGTCTTCGCGTAATAGATCTCTTTGCCGTCGGGAGACCAGGAGACGGAAGAACGCACCTTCTCGTCGATCTCCTCCTCCTTCTTTGTGTTGATGTCATAGACATAAATGGAAGAGAGGCCGAAGTAGTCGGAAGTCTTGTTCGAGGAATAGGCGATCTTCTTGCCGTCCGGCGAAAATGCGGGGTAGAAATTCCCAAACCCGATGCTGCCGATTGTCTCTCCCTCCACCCTGTCGGACATGATCGGTTCTGCACGGCGCTTGTAATCCTCGACAACGTGCCGGTGCCATTCATCATAGAGCG
This sequence comes from uncultured Chitinophagaceae bacterium, assembly GCA_964384415.1. Lineage (GTDB taxonomy): Bacteria > Bacteroidota > Ignavibacteria > UBA10030 > UBA8401 > JAGVPT01. Next base: position 23,899 of record CAYLMV010000056.1, read on the forward strand.
CCTGACCGCTCTTGCCGATGGCACGTTCGATCGCGTCGTCGATGGAAATTGTCGGAAGGTTGGAGAGGTTGCGCGCGATCCGTGCGATGGCATCCGCTCCGTAGGTCTCGGAAATGTATTTCACCAGAGCGAACCCGGCGTTATAGCTGGATTCGTTGCCGAGACTTGTCTTGCCGAACACGCTCATTTCGCTCCAGGTGAGCATCTTTCCATCGAGGGCATACATGCGAAGAATCATGTCGCGGTGCGAATCCCAGTAATCATAGCTCAGCTGCGGCCGATTGAATTGCGCCACGCCTTCTGCAAACCAGCTGGGGACAATGAATCCGGATATGGGGTAGGAAACGATCACGTTCGGGTAACCGTAGAGCACGTCCTGCCGCCGCTCGGCCTCGTAGCCAAGCCACTGAAGATAAATTCCGGGAACATGTCGTCCGAACTTCATTGACGTCTGGATCTGGATGATGTGGGTGAATTCATGCGTCACCACGTTTCGGAGCCAGTCATGAGTGCCGCGGAGGTCAAAATCCAGGGCTGGGGCCCACAGTTCGATTTTGTTGTCGTAAAAATATGCCGCGCCGTTGGAGTAGTCATCATAGTCCTTGAGCACGATGCTCACTTTCTGGTCGGGCTCATGATGATAGAGAGAAGTGACCGGACCGTAGATATCTTCGGCGACCTTGGCGATCACCCTCGCGCTCCGTTCTTCTCCGTTGTGGTAATGGACAAAAAAATGAGGCGTCTCGATCGTGAACCAATTCAACTCGGTGTGATTGAAATATTCGTCCTGGGTCCACGCAGGGGTAGGGTAGAAGATGCCGGCGAGCGCACTGACGAGCATCAAACGAGCAAAGAGAGAGATCGCATACGATACGTTCCATGAACCGCCATTCACAGAGCCGCTTCTCACCAACCAAGTTCCGTTTTTGCCGGTTATCGTCCGCCTCATTTCACGACTGCAATTTTAACAACCACGCTCTTTTCCGCTCCTGTTGCATTTGCTTTGATTTGGGCGAAGTAGACTCCGCTTTGCACTTTCGACACATCCCACTGCACTTCATTATCGAGATTGGCAACGCCGGGTCCGGACAACTGCTGGACAAGTTCGCCCGCCATGTTGTAGATTTTGATCGTGACAGCCGCCTGCATGCCGAGGTAGTACCGGATGTGCGTCATTTTATCGTAGACCGGATTGGGCCAGTTGTAGGCCGATGAAGCCGGAAGAAGATCTGTCGATCGCGCTGCCACTGTCGGGGCGCTTTCCACATAATTGGAGTGATAGACATCTGCCAAAAATCCTCCCCACGCTACATTTGTGGAATCGAGGATGTTTGTCAGCTGCCAGATATAAATGGCGGAGTCTGTGGATGCAGCGGCAAGGAGGCTGCCGGAATAAGCGAGCGATGAAACCATCCCTCCTGTTTGCAGCGGGAAGCCGTCGATCATTTTGCCTCCGGCGTCATACCCGCAGACCTGCCCGTTCGAACTTCCGAAAAGTATCCCGACAGAACTGCTTCCAAGAAGGCGCACAACGATGGGACTTCCTACGACCTTCCCTGCGTCCGAAGTCTTCAGCGGAAAGTGATCGAGGAGAACTCCGTTCTTGCTGTACGCGAATAGTCCGGCGTCTGTTCCGATGAGAATGTCGATCTGTCCGTCGCCGTTGACGTCGGCAAGAGCGAACGATCCGGTGACATTTGCATCGACGCGGTAATTCTCTTCTCCGGCGAGCGTGGCTGCATCGAGAACAGAGAACGAATTGTTTGCGAAAAGCACCACCGTCGAGACGCCGGCCATGTTCGACGCCGATGTAGCGAACGTAAACTTTGCGTTGCCGAATGCCAGAACATTCCTGGATCCGACCTTCTTCACTCCCCCCTGACTGCTGATAAGCGAATCATCCGAGAGAACCGTCCAATCCAGGGATGACGTGACGGACAAAGAGCTAATCGGTGTGTGAGCCGGCTGAGCATAGACCGGAGGGAACGGATTCAGTACCGATAATTCGTCGAGCCTCCCGCTTCTATCCCCTACAAAATTTCGCACATCTGTCGGAGCCATCGACGCAGGCGGAGAACTGATCAAGCTGCCCACATTGCCGACTGAAACCGAATCCGCAAACCCGTCGCCGTTGAGGTCCGCATTGGAAAGAACGTACACCAGACTGTCCCGCGAACAAACAAGTCCCGAGCCGTTCCGGGAATACGCCGGCTGCAACCTTCCACCAAACGGCGAGAAGAGACCGCTCGAATCTCTCAGCAGCGACGTGAGATCTCTTTTGAGAACGTAAATTGAATCTCCCGCTGTGTAGACCAGATCGCCGGTACTGCTGCCGTCGACATTCGCAAAGAAGGGGGCGTCATTTTGATTGAGCTTGATGTTCCGCCGCTTGATCGTTTTGAG
>CAYLMV010000057.1:0-26033 GCA_964384415.1 uncultured Chitinophagaceae bacterium
ACCCGAGTCGACCTTTATACGCACGCCTCATCTGCAGCAGGAACCTGCCGGCTTAGAACGACGAAGCGGATACAAAGGCTTTTTCGCTTTGATATCCGCTTGGCTATGTGAGCGCGGGTGGGCTCGAACCACCGACCCTCTGCTTAAAAGGCAGATGCTCTACCCCTGAGCTACGCGCCCTTATCGTATGACGAACAATGGGTGAGGAAAATATATCGAAAATTTCGCCGACAAGCAAGATCGCTCACGGCACCGCGGAGTTCGATCGATCGCCATCGCTCCAATGGCTCCTGAAGCAGCCGGCAGAGAATTCTCAGCTCGTCGCACACGAAAAAAAGGTTGTTTGCAAACCTCTTAATTCGTAATTTAGCGGCGGCAAAAAGTCTCTGCAACCCGAACAGCGAGGATCTTCAATGAAACTTGATCGACTCATCCACAAACTCCTCCCGAAAGACGACAAATTCTACTCACTCCTCGAAGAATCAACGCAGAACCTCGTCAAGGCAGCCGAAGTAATGAACAAACTTCCTCTGCAGAAAAAGGATCGTGACGTTGAAACGCTCATCAACCAGATTCACGACCTTGAACACACGGGAGATACGATTACGCACAAGATCTTCTCCGAACTCAATTCCACATTTGTAACGCCGCTCGATCCTGAGGATATTCATACGCTTGCCTCGTCGCTCGACGACATTATGGATCATATCGACGGCAGCGCGGGGAGGTTCTTTCTGTACCGGCTCAAGAAATGGACGCCGAGAATGTCACAGCTTGCGGAAATTCTGACGTTGTCAATCGGCGAAATTAATCACGGGGTCGCGCTTCTGCGAAATATACAACAGTTCGATGAATTGCAGAAGGTCTTCCAGAAAGTGAACGAGTACGAGAACAACGCAGACGACGTGTTCGAGCAGGCCATTGCTGAACTCTTCAGGAAAGAAAAGAATCCAATTCAGGTGATCAAGTTAAAAGAAGTCTATGTCGGGTTGGAGACTGCGACAGACAAATGCGAGGATGTCGCGAACGTGCTCGAGGGTATTGTCATTAAACACGCATAATCACTCCTTCTCAATCTATGCTCACTCTCGTCGTTTCCATTATCCTTGTCGCCCTCATCTTTGATTTTTTGAACGGCTTCCACGATTCTGCAAACTCAATTGCCACCATCGTCTCGACACATGTCCTTACCCCGCGAAAGGCTGTTGCCTGGGCTGCGTTCTTCAATTTGATTGCAGCGTTCCTGTTTGATGTTCATGTTGCGAAAACAATCGGCAAGGGACTTGTCAGACTCGAGAGCGTCAATGAGTATGTTATCCTTTGCGGGCTGCTGGGCGCTATTGTTTGGAATCTTATCACGTGGTATTTTGGGCTTCCCTCAAGTTCCTCTCACGCGCTGATGGGCGGTTATGCCGGCGCCGCCATTGCGAAAGCCGGATTTGGCGTCATCCTGTACAGCGGCTGGACGATGACGGTGCTGTTCATCGTCCTCGCACCCCTCATCGGCATGACCCTTGGTTTCGTGTTGATGGTGGGGCTTATGTGGGCATTTAATAAGCGGCCGTCGTACAAAATCAACGCGCTCTTCCGCAAACTCCAGCTTCTCTCCGCTGCGTTGTACAGCCTTGGGCACGGCACCAATGATGCCCAAAAGACGATGGGGATCATTACCGGACTTCTCGTCACGTCGGGCTATCTCGCGACGTTTCAAGTCCCGTTTTGGGTCATCATTTGTTCCCACATCGCGATAGCTTCCGGAACGTACTTTGGCGGCTGGAGAATTGTCAAAACGATGGGTCAGAAGATCACGAAGCTGAAACCCTCGGACGGATTTTGTGCGGAGACTGCGGGAGGAATAACATTACTTGTGACTGCATTCTGGGGAATCAGCGTCAGTACGACTCACACAATCACTGGGGCAATTATGGGGGTGGGAGCAACGAAAAGACTTTCTGCAGTACGATGGGGAGTTGCTCAGAGCATCGTCATCGCCTGGGTCCTGACGATACCTCTTTCCGCAGCGGTTGCCGCGGTAACCTACTGGATACTCTCGCCGCTCTTCCCTTGAACTTGCCGCTCTCTGTTCGGAAGTCCCCCTCACCCGGCGACATCTTCGACCTTATTGCTGAGGCGACGGTTCTGCCGATGCAACGTCAGCCGCTGCCGCAGCGGTTTCTTTCTTCGGGCGGTAAATAATCCCAATCGGAATCACGACACAATAGCCTATCAAGAGCAGGATCGGCGCGACCGTCAACGCGACAAAACCATCCCACGGTTCCGTTCCTAGCGCGATGTATCCGGCGATGATGATCAACACGCCGGCGATCATGATTTTATAGTTGATCGGTTCAAGCGGAAGAATCTCAAACTTCTTTACCTTTCGCTTGGAAAGTTTTTCTTTTTCCTTACTCACCTTTGCCATTACCGTACCTTCCACAAAATGCCCGATGAATAAAAAAGCCCGGCGTTGGGGGGGAACGCCAGGCTCGACCCTTTCAAGGTGCGACGCTCAGGGGAGGAAGCGCCACACAGGTCTGACACTAATATATGCATAAAAATTAAAAAGTCAATATGTGAGGCAAAAAATCTTCTATTTGAAATGCCGGCGGTTAGCGGCTTTCCTTGAAGTCTTTGGCCAACTCCTCGAAAGCAACTACGGCGACAGAAGAACCCGCAGCTTTTCCATGTCGAAACCGGAGCTAGCTGAAAGTTCCTCTAATTCGCGAATGAAAGCGAATCGCTCGGCAAAGACTCTTCCGAGTTCCTCAACAGAAACGGTGCCCCCCCTTATTAACTGAACGATTGAAATCAGGAAAAGCCATCGGAGCAATTCCTGCATCGATTCCTTGTTGAAGAACCACGTCCCTTCATGAAGGTTGACGTTGATGAATTCGCGCACTTCGTAATCATCAAAGAGCTGCTCCATTTTGATGAATCGATTGTGAGCATCGGCGTCGATGAGAAGCTGAGAATGTCTCGCGAGGATTCGAACAAGTGAGATCTCTCTTCGCACTGCTCCTCGGCTCCGGCCGTGTTCATGCAGTATTCCCGAAAGACTCTTAGCGAGGTCGAGCTCGTTGAACGCTTCCGCAATCCTTGCAGACGATGGCCCGGGCACGAGGAGCAATGCAAGTTCCTCCACAGTCGCCCAGCAATAAAGAAGCAGGAGGTTTTCAGAGTGAGCAAGGTCTTTCAACATGTCTGCGCTCGCAGCGCCGCCCTTGCGTGCAGAAGCTTTAATTTTGGATTTTGACTTTGCGGCGTCAGTCAGAAGCATCCAGGCTGCCGCGATCGCATCAACCCCTTTTATGAATCGAGAACGGGCGACGCTGGGGTCAAGAGACAGACGCTTGTATTTTCCAACTTCTTCACAGAGCACCGCAAACTGCGTCTCAATATCGTGCAACCGCTTGGAAGCGCTTTTCTGCCTCGCTGCAGCGAGGCAATATGCGGTTAAGTCTTCAACATTGTCCTTACTGAGAAGCCTCTTCAGCTCCTCATGGACCGGTGCAAGTCGCATCTCCAACAGAACCTGTTGAACGCTCTGAACTCCCTTCCCATGAAGATGTCGAGCAATCCGCGAGTACTCCCCTGTGTGGTCTTCGACCTCCCTGAAGTCCAAAAAAACCTGGTACTCAAAAGCCTTCAATTCCGCGTACATTCCGCGTTCATGAATTTCTTTGCCCGACCGAACAAACTCCAGGTTTGATTTGTAGTCCCTGAAAACATAGAAAAACTTCTCACCGGAATTGATGCGCAGCGCCTCACCGAGCGTTTTCGAAGCATTGTTCCTCTCGCCTCCCCCGCCTTGCAGCGCTTTAGGAGAACTCCACCGAATCCACCCTTTGCATTCCTGAAACTTATTATGGAAGAATATCAACGCGCGTTCGTTCCCCGACACGTTTGAATACGCAAAAACATTATGGTTGACAGTTCCCCTTGCGTCGTGAAAAGGATAAAACTCGAAATTGGTCACGTCGCTGAAGAGATGACGCTTATTCATGATCGGAAAAATCTCGTGCTCGTGGCGCCGGACCAGATGATTGTCCTGAAATTCATCGTAGTATGCTTTCTTATATTCCATGCCATACTTTTCGGTAAACCCTTCAATCTGGCCGTGCCCAAACATCGGAAGACCGGGCAATGTCACCATCATCAACGCGACACCGAAATACTTGTCCTCCTTACCGAATTGAGCAATCGCCGTCTGTTCGTCTGGATTGCTCATAAAATTGACGTAACGCTTCAATATTTCAGGATTATACTCAAGCGTGTTCGTTATGAGAAGATGATACTTTTCGTTCTCTTCCTTCATCAGCATGTGCATGAAGGCGCTGTTGTAGACGCGGTGCATCCCAAGAGTCCGGACAAAATATCCTTCCATAAGCCAAAACGCTTCGGCGAGCAGCAACGTGCTCGGCATGTACTGATTAATCCGGTCTACGACCTCCCGCCAGAATTCATTCGGAAAGAGCTTGTCAAACTGTTCCTTGCTAAGCGAATGATCCGCCCGCGACGGAATGTCTCCTCCGGTCCCCGGCTGTGGAAACCACAATCGTTGAAAGTGTTTTTTGGTGAGCGTCATTGCAGCGTCGAACCGGATGATGGAAAACTTCCGCGCAACATGAAAAATCGTCTGGATGACCGCTTCGCGCACATCAGAGCGAAGCAGGTCGAGCTGGGCGGTATCATTCCACGGCATGTTGGTTCCGTCATTGCCGTGGTACATGTAAGCAACGCGCCCGCTGCGATTGTCTATGCGCTGAAAAACAACGGCGGCGTCTTTTCGGGACCAGTAGCCATCCTCAATGCGGAGCTGGACGTCCGGATTCTCCGATAGATCGCCCCCCGTGAAGCGGTAATTCGGAAAGGGGCAATATTCCGATTGGATGAAATACTCAGGATGCTCGATTACCCACCGAGAATATATTCCCATATGGTTCGGCACCATGTCTCCCGCGAGTCTGATCCCTCGGTGCCACGCGCGCCGATTTAAATTCTGAAATGCTTCCTCGCCTCCAAGATCGCGCGCTATCTCGTACTCATAGAGAGAATATGCTGAAGGAACCGCTTCGGGATTGCCCGTCCATTGCTTGATCTTCTGGGACGCGCTGCTCCGTTCCCACAATCCGATAAGCCACAAGCCGGTGAAATTCCAGCGGGCCAATTGATCAAGTTCCTCGTCCGGGATCTGGTCGAGCGTCGTTATCGGTCTTCCGAACTTCTTCGAGAGCTGATGGAGCCAGACGTAGGTGTTCTTTGCCAGCAGAACGACCTTGGGCATCCAATCCAGATCTGCGGTGAACCGTTCCGCTTCGAAGGAGCCGTACACGAGGTGCCCGCTGGAGCCTTCCGACTTGTAAGCAGGGACGAAAGAAACTCCCCCTCCACCATGGACGATTTTGTTTTCTTCCTGGATAAGATCCACACTCCCGAGAATTTTGTCGAGGAACTTCTGAGAGAGAAGCATTCCCCACTTCGTTTTGATGAAGCCGAGTTGGGCTTCGAGGCTGTCCGGATGAGCAAGAATCGGCGTCCGGAGAAGATCGAAGATTGTCTGGTTCTCCGGCCCGAATGCTTTTTCTTTTTTAAAGAAGTTCTCAAGCTCGCCAATGAGCCCCTGATATTGTGTCTTCTTCGAAAGCCCGTCGTCCGTGAATAGCTCGCTGAATTTCTTTGCGGCCGGGTTGAAGTTTATGAGGTACAGAAGCATCAACTCTTCAATCGTAACCTGTCGATTCGGCCTTCCTTCGCTCGCTCCTCCCAGATACTCTTGTTGCGGCAGGATCCCCTTATACACGCCAAGAGGCGGAAAGAGGGTCACGAAGGTTTCCATCGTCCGATCGACCGGCTGCGCCGCCATCGTCTCGACAAGCTGCGAATGTGCCCTGCCGAAGACGCCGTGATTCGTCGTCTCTTCGTAGACCCGCAGAATGTAATGGTAGATCTCATCGATTAATCCGAGCGCATTTAACTGGCCGGCGCGGACAGACTGTTCGGGGTGATTGACGAGGTCGCGCCGATCGTTCATCTGTTTGGCAAAAACGCGTGCCGCATGGAAGTTCGGAAAGATGACATTTCCGCTCGTCGAATATAGGGATTCGTCAAATTGGTACCGATCACGCGCTTCAGCGAGGATGTGAAATTCAAATAGCGGGAATCGGACGGCTGCGGAGCAGTGAAGCGGGGGAAATTTTGAGAGACGGATGCCTAGCTCTGATACCATCATGCGGGTCAATACGTGAATTTGGGTTGGTCGCTCTGATCGATCTCTTCGGGATCATTTCGCACAACCTGATAATACGCATTTTCCCTGCATACATCAAATTCTACCTGCTCTGGCACTGCTGCAGTTTGATCGTTTTGAATAGTGGAGCAATCGATTCCCGACGGAACGTTCGGGAATGCCATGCCCTTAGGTTTTTCGCGCCCGCACGCTTCTAACGGACATCCAATCTGTAACACGACCTCCCCGCGAGGCAACCTTCCGAAGGCTCTTTTGCCCGATTTCCTGAGCATCCCGACCATCGTTCACTTTCTAAAGGAACTTTTCGGAAGGTTGGGCCGTCATTGGACTCGCTCCGTCTCCGCGAATTCCAGTTCCAGCGTGGTGTTCAGCTTCTGCCGGACGCGGCGCACTTCCTTTTGATTGATGCCGAAATATTTCTCGAGTGCCTCAAACGAATAGCCGAACGGTTCCAGCAGTGTGGCCACAGCTTTCAACGCAAACTCGGTATAGGTTTCAATATCGTAGCCGTCTTCGAACGCATACAGAGCCAGCGGCTTTGCCTTCTCCGGCTTCCGCTTTCCCGACTGGTCGAGGATAATGAACTCGATCGACTCGCCCGCCGAGAGGTGAACGCCCATTTGCTCCACAAGCTTCGAAACAACAGCGCTGATGCTGTTGTTCGTGTACTCCTCCGCTTCCTTCGTGATATGGCGCCGGAGCACAAGTTCCATCGGATTCGCCTTTCCGCTCCGCAGGATGACGAGAAAATCGCGGGCAATCTCGATCAATTCGGGAACCATCGCTTCGAGTTCGGCGACAGTATGCGCTTCCCCCATTTTGTTCAGCATTGCCGCCTGCATCGACTTGATAAACTTCGGCGTATCGTGCCGCCGCGATTCGATGCCCCGCATTTTCATCTCTCCCGTTTGATACCAGCCGACGTAACGGTTCGCCGTTGTGATTTCGGGATCCTGCTTCGATGCCGGAAAGAGAATCCAGCGATAGATCCCTTCGAGCGAAATATCGATACCGACATTCTCTGCGATCGTCCGGCACAGCACCTGATATTCCGCTTCCGTCGCTCCCGGTTTTTTCAGCCACATGCAATCGATGATGGCGTGGAGCATTTCAAAACCGTGCGCTTCGGCAATTTCCTTTGCCGAAAGAATTGACTCCCGGGAAAACGCGTTCACCGACTCGTGTGCTTCGATCCTTCCGAATCGCGCATTTTTGTAGCCGAGATACCCGAAACAGCTCACGAGCATCCACTTCAACGCGCTTTGCCGTGCATCGTAGCGGCGAAAGAGAGCTTCATCCTTCCCCTTGTATTTCTTCTTCATCGCTTTGTAGAACGCCCGCTTCTTCACGACGGTGCGGAGCGTCGCGGGAATGATCCCTTCCCTCTTTTCACAAATGGTATAGTCGAGTTCCGGCACTTTTCTATTGTTGCAGCAGCGGCAATTGACCGTCTCCGGCGAAACGTTTTTGTTCACCATGATCGTGGGATACATGGAGACGAAGTCGAGTTCTGCGACGTCTTCGTGAAAGCCGAGCGGCGGGTTAAAAATCAGTCCGCCGCGATCTGCCATCAACAAGGTCGCTGCCGACTTAAATTCCTCCGGCTCCCGCTTCTTGGAGGGAATTAAGATCCCCTTCTGATACGCCCACGAAAGCTGCAGCGACGACATCGATGTGCCGATGCTGGCCCGTCCCTGGCGCTGCGCCGGCGTCTGCGTCAACCGGGACATCTCGAACAGCCCGTCCAGTTCGGACTCGGTGACGGTGAAGGAATTGTCAACATCGATATGCCAGCGGCCGGCAAGTTCGAACGCGCCGTCTTTGTGGATGATCTTGCCGTACTGGAAGAAGCTCGATTCTTTCGTCGTCCTGTAGTCTGCGCCCGTATCGCGATTGAGCAGCAATGGAAAGTGGTGCTGCTCCGCCAGCGCTGTCAGCTTCGGCATCAGGTGGGCATCTCCGAACTCCGTCAGAAGAACGTCCGGGTCGCAGCGATGGAGATGCCAGTTGAACGCCTCAAGCACGTCGAGAGGATCGTTCTGCTCCAGCGAATAGGTTCTTCCCTCGTAGGCGATATCCAGCTGGAAATGCTTCTGGTACTTCGGCGGGACAAAATCATTCGCATTGCGGATCGACATCACCGACAGCGGCGGCAGTTCGTAGTCCACGGCCTCGCGCGAATCGTTGATCGTCCAGCCGGTCAGTTCCCCGGCATCGCTGATCTCATATTCGCCGAGCGCCAGCGGAAAAAGCTCCGTCTCATACAAAAACAATTGGGCGACGAGAATATCGGAGTTGTAAAACGCAAAATGAGGGAAGAATCGCTCAAAATACCAGACCGCTTCCTTGAAGCGCGTCGTATCGTGAACAAACACCTGCACGACATCCCACGAGTCGCCGGAATAAATTTCTTTCCGCGTCGTGCGCAGGAACGATACCGGAATTGGGCACCTGGAGCCGAGGGCATCGATGCGGCGGGCATCGGCATCGCTCATATGGAGAAAAAACGACGGCGTATATTTTCGGAAACAGCGCCGCGGCCCGGCGTTCCGGTCGATCAACCACAACGTCACCCCTTCCGGCGAAGGATAGACGTCGAACAACCAACCGCTCACAGTACCGGGCATAGTGCTCCTTATTGATGATGTGGAGCGGCAAGCCGTTCTTCCAGTTGAAGGATTCGTTCGTGCAGGCGTTTGATCAGCTTCCGCTGTTCGACAGCGATGGACATCGTGATGCTTTCAAACGGGATTGTCCGCATTGCATAAAAATTTTCGGCCAGGTGCAGCTTTGCCGACCGGAAAATATCGTCAAAAAGCTCCTGGTCGTCTTTGCGGAGTCCGCGGCGGTACTTCGACCAGCTCGCCAGTTCGTCGTCGATGATGTTGGTGAAGGTTGGCACCGTTCGTCCCATCGTTCAACACTCCTTTCTCGAGATAAAGTTTGGGGACATTGTCGTTGTCCGGCTGCAGGCGGAAGATGGTATCAACGCCTCCCTGCAAGGTTGTAAAAAGCTCGTTCCGTTCTTTCGGCATCACATTCCATTTCGTGCACGCCAGGAGCACGGAAATGCCTTCCGCTTTCATCGCGCCGAGCGCCCCAATAACGCGCTGAAGAATCTGGCGGACTTCCCGCAGCGATGCCTGCTGGTCGTAAAAAGTGTCGAGCAGGCCAAAGATCATCGCGGTGCGGGAGTCGATCGTCGGGAGGAACAGAGGAAGCCGGTGCACAATAGCCTGTTCCATCTGGTAACAGGTAAACCCGCGTGAAATAAAGATGCGGTGAAGAAAATCATCAACATTCAGCTTCCGCTCCCGCGCAAAACGGGAAAGGAAGTGGACATTGAATCTGTTGCAGCCGTCGACCACCGCAACGGAAGAACCGCGCGCCATCCCGTACGCCGCCATCCGGAGCGAGAGAAAAAATATCGGCTTCTCCCCATAGAGGAGATAGGTCTTCCCCGGAGGCGCGGCAAATTGCTGCACCATGGCTTGATATGAGACCAAAGAGGTCTGCAGAGAAACAATTGCACTCATGAATAGCGTCTCACTTTTATCGACTCCGAGAGTTTTGCCAACGAGAACGTCGAACCCTGACCAAGCATGTGACTTTCTTTCCGAGAAAGTCCCGTTGTACGGGATCCCGCTCTTTCATATGTCTGAAAGTTGCGGGAAAAGTCACCTCAGCCGGAGGCTGATGAGCCTCTGGCTCAAAAGAAATCCGTCGAAATCGAAACGCGCGGATTCAATCCCAACACACGTGCTGGCAATTTCGGTGCACCACCAGAGATGATATTTAATGTTTTGTGAGGATGCACCGAAATTGTCCCAAAGGGATCCCTTCGGGAAAACCCTTCGATTGAATCCTACCTCCCCACGCACCCGTCGATTTCGACAGTTCTAACTCATGCAGCGGCAACAACCTCGGAATCGGCCGCACTCACGCTGCCCCGGATGGATTATTTTCTCCCGTTTTCATACCTTTTTCTCCATACCCCGGAGGCAACAACAATGTGTGGACGTTACGTACTGATCGATGGTCAAAAAGTCTTTGCAACATTCATGCTGTTGCAGAACATGAAAAATACCGGTAAAGTCTTCGAAGAGCTCCCCCGTTACAACGTAGCTCCGTTCCAGCGCATGCCGGTCGTTGCCGTCCGGGATCAAAAGCTCACCGCCGAGCAAATGCGGTGGGGACTTATTCCCCACTGGTCAAAAGACGGCAAGGTTGCCTTCTCGACATTCAACGCCAAGGCCGAAACGCTCGATCAGAGCAAGCTCTACAACACTTATTTTAAAGGAAGCCGCTGCCTTATTCCTGCCGATGGATTTTATGAATGGAAGAAAGCAGCCGTGACCAAAGAAGTCCGGGGCGCCGAACGGCAAGTGATCGAAAAACAGCCGATGTGTATCCGGATGAAAGACGAGTCGCCATTCATGTTTGCCGGCCTCTTTTCGGTCTGGAAGGATGCCGAAGGAAAAGAATTCCCTTCCTACACGATCATCACCACCAGCCCCAACGAGCTGGTCGGAGAAATCCACGACCGGATGCCGGTCATTCTCCCCGAAAAAGAATTTGAACGATGGCTCGACAGGGATTTTAAAGATACCGCTGCGCTCAAAAAGATCCTTGTCTCCTATCCCGCAAAGAAGATGAAAGCGTACCGCGTCTCCACCGTCGTCAGCTCATCCCGCAACGACGTTCCGGAATGCGTGGAGCCTCTCGAAAAGAAATAGCGCTTTCGGAACTCGGCAGTGCGCAATCTGAGCAAGAGTCATACCGAAGAGGCTTTATCGCCTCATCCTGATCCCCGACGAGTCGAATCTTCGACCGCTGCTTTCCAAGCGGGAGAAGGATCCGTTCAGTGAACTTTGCATGGATTCTCCCGAAGGTCCAAAGGACTCCTTCGGAGGATACCTTTCCGAAGAAACGCTTCGTGCCGGCATTCATTTCGTCCTGCTCTCGCATGCCGCGAAAGCGGGGCTCATTCAGAATGAGATGACTGCTTAGGACCCGCCCGGAATTCATCTGTTGTCAAAGGATGGACCGCATCTCATCCTTACGCGGCGCTCCGTTTGTCCCATAAATCCTGCTGTCCGGAAAAGCCATCCTCTGCAAACAACGGATGCAGCACATTCACCGATGAGCTGATCCCTTTCAGTTCCGGGAATGCCTGAATCATTCCCTGGGGAACAAGCACGCGGGGCTTTCGCATCAGGTGCCGCAGCTGGAAACCGTTGACGAGCGAATTTGCCTCCGGGTCGTTATGGAAGACCACAAAGACGTCGTTCGATTGCTCTCTCACTCTCTTCATCCGGATCAGCAATTCATCAAGCTCGCTCTCCTGATAATAATAGTTGTACCGTTCCCCGAGTTCGGGGCGATTCCACGCTCCGGTATTTCTCCCCATCATCCGGAAATAGGCCGCGCCGTTCCATGCCAGCGATGTGAACGGCATGTGCTGTTTCATCGGCGGCAAGTCGACATTCACGAGATGGAGGTTGTGTTCCTGGAACAGCCGGTGGAGCGGCGGTGTGTTCCACGAATTGTGCCGCAGTTCCACGAATTTCCGGTACGGAGCGAACACGCGGCCGAGGTGCACAATATAGTCCTGTCTCTCCGGCCTGTTGGCGAACGAATACGGAAACTGCATAAGGAGTCCGCCGAGTTTCCCGGCCGCGGCGAGCGGCTCAAGAAGCCGGTGGACAGCCCGCACATCATCGTTCGTTGCCGCAAAGGTGTGCGTAAACCCCTGGAACAATTTCACCGTGAACACAAAGTCCTTGTTGACGGAAACATCGTTCAACCACTGGCGTGCGTGGTCGGCTGTCAGTGCGGTGTTGTAGAACGTCACATTAATTTCAACGCTGTCGAAGAATTGGCTATAGTATTCCAGTTTCCGGAACCCTTTCTTCGACTTCGGCGGGTAGAAATACTGATGAAACGGCGGCAAATCCCATCCACCCATGCCGACGAAAATTTTTTGTCGATCCAGTGTAATCATGACAGCCTCCTTGTGATATGAACACAATAAAAAACCCGATCTCACGAGAACGCATTGTGGCGTCCTGCGTAAAACCGGGCTTGAGTATTTCAACAACCCTGGCGCTATGTCGTTACAGTACTGCGGAGAGTGATGCCATCACTCGATACGTCGAAAGAACCCACTGCCAAAGACCAGAAGTGATGGCATCACTTCGCTGAGGGCTTCTACTTCTCGCTCCACACTGAAAGTTCGTTCCCGTTCGGATCGGTAAAATGGAACCGTCGTCCCCCGGGGAACACAAAGGGAGCTTTCGTAATTTTTCCGCCGCTGCGGACCACTGCTGCTTGTGTCTTTTCCAGGTCGGATGAATAGATCACAATGAGCGCTCCGTTCCCGGGGATAGCCGGGACCTTTGCAAAGCCTCCGCTGATACGCCCATCCTCAAAACTGGTGTAGTCCGGTCCGTAGTCGGTAAACTTCCAGCCGAAAACAGCCGTGTAAAATTTTACCGTCGCCGCAATATCGGCGGCGGGGAATTCTATATAGTCGATGCGATTGTTGTTATTTTGTGTCGTCACGGCTGCTTCCTTTGTTGTGGAATGTGTTGAATCTTGAGCATACACTGGCGGATTGAGAAAACTAACAAAACAAAGTATGATAAGTAAAGTTGGTACTCCAAATTTTTTCATAGAATTATCCCTTCTCTAATTCGAGCATTTCAGGCATTTCATCATACGTCGTGCCGCTAAGGATCCTCCCATTTTTCTTTTTATTTCTTCCGCCCCACTGTTTAAAAAAGAATGCGACATCAGTTTTTTTACATCGTCTTTGGATATCCAAAACCCAACAAGTCTCTTTTTACATCTACCTTAGTCACGATTGCCATCTCTAAAGGACTCGTTAAACAATCCATTAGAATTTCCCGCGCTCACTTCGGTTTCCCAACCATCATATTCCCCATCAAGCTTTTCGGCCAAGTCGGAAAATCTTCTTCGCAACGTATACAAGTCTCTCGCTTGCGGAACCATTGTTTTCGATGCAAGACAGAGCCACTTGTAACCTCCAGCGGACTTATCCACCACCACGGAAAAACCGGAGGCAGTCAATTCAGCACCCGCAAGTTCGGCGTTTGACCGGGACCGAAAATAGAAGTAAAAATTAGCCAGGCGGGGTTTCGATACGTCCGAACCAATCCGGTGCAAGAGGGACAAAACCGCGCCATCTGGAGTTACATCTTGGAGGTTTCCCAGTCGCCTATGCTTTCTTCTTTTCATCATCAATGCCCCGGCTAATAATTCAGAGGCTGACATCGTAAGAAACCATTAGATATAATTTATTTTTCAAGCAATTCTTTCATTCCCCCCAGCACCCCATCCCAGTTTTTGCTCGAGTGCTCCAGCGCCGTTTCGTCGGCAATATTGTCCTGCGTCAGCGATAATTCAGTGTTGCTGCCGCGCGGTGAAAGTTCAAATGTCAGAACGGCGTAGTTTTCGGGAAGGTCCGGGAGCGAGGAAAAAGAGCTCCAATAATTGTACTGGAAGAGCTTTTCCTTCTCGAATTTCAGGATTGTTCCCTTGTCTTTGTATTCTTTTCCTTCCCATGTTCCCGTAAAAATGATGGGGCTCCCTACTTTCCAGTCGGAGATCGTCTCCGTCCCGAAAAGATATTTTTTTATCCATTCGGGCGTCGTCAGAGCCTCCCACACTTTCGATGCCGGAGCCTTGATCGAAATCGTCTTCCGCAAAATTAACTGGTTCTTCGCCATAGTGTTATCCCTTGTTTGATGGTAGTAAACCATTGCACTCCGAACATTCCGGTCGCGCGCGCCATGACGGTTCCCCATGGAAACTCATTGATGACCGACAGCCTATTGTACCTTAACCCGCCGGTGTTTCGAGCGAAGCTTGATCTCCACCTCGCCGGCGATCTTGCCGTTCTGACGCGGGAATGCAATTTCCACCGTTCCAAAATGGTCGTCCGGAATCTGCACGCTCAGCAGGTCAAGGATCTGTTTGAGATAAAAATTGATCTGCCTCTCCTCTTCTGCCGAATAGGTTGATGTTGCCATAGATACCTCGTTCCTCACGACGCTCTGGAATAGGTTTTGTATTCGTCCGTCAGTGCGTCGATCTTCTTTTTGTCGATGGCGCGGATCATGCCGACCACCACCCCGAGTACCTTGAAATTCTCATCGCTCCTGCTGACGTGAATTGGCTTGTATTTTTTGTTTTCCGGACGAAGCACAACATCCCCGTCTTCTCTATAATAACGCTTGATCGTCGGCTCCCCTTCCACGGCAGCGACGACAATCTCGCCGTTGCGCGGGTCCTTTTTGGGGTCGACAAAAAGGAGGTCGCCCGTCGACAACTGCGCGTCTTTCATGCTGTCGCCGCGCACGTAGACGCCGAACAGGTCGTCGGACGCGGTAATGTAGCGCCGCACCTCGAACGTATCCACCATATTTTCCTGCGACATGAACGGATGCCCTGCGGGAGCGCTGCCGTAAATCGGGATCCCGCTCGGACGGCCCTGAAGCAGTTCAATGCCGCGCGAAATGTGGGGCACATAACGGAGCGCCTTTTTCTTCTCCATCAGGAGGAGATGCATCCGTGCAGCGCTCGGCTGGATCTTCAGCTTATCGGATATCTCCTGCAGCGTCGGCGGATAACCGTTGTTCTCGATGAACTGCTTCACAAAATTATAGACTTTTTGCTGGCGGGAAGTAAGCTCGGCAGACAGCATGGTGAATTCCTTTACATGGTATAATTATTTTTACTATGGTGGAATATATACTACCAAAAGGAATTTGTCAAGTGAAAAATGAACTTTTTTCTGGTGATGCCATAACTCTGGCCTTCTCAAGCGATGGCGAATCGAGCGATGGAGTCACGGCCTTGCTGCGTAAACTTCGTTGACAAATCGGCCAATCGTTCGTATATTGATGCACCAATTTAGGGCCGTTAGCTCAGCTGGGAGAGCGCGTGAATGGCATTCACGAGGTCAGCGGTTCGATCCCGCTACGGTCCACAAAAAAAGATGTCCGGGGCGTGGCTCAGCCTGGCTAGAGCGCTTGGTTCGGGACCAAGAGGTCGGGAGTTCGAATCTCCCCGCCCCGACAAATGAAGCAGCGATGAGGTTAAATCATCGCTATTTTTGTTTCATCAACGCCGGACGCCAACAACCCAGAAGTCGGAAATTCTCCCGAAGGAACCCTTTGGGCAAATTTCCCCGCCGCGACATAAGATGACTGCCGCCGACAAGACCCATGCCTGAATTACATTTGCGCCAAGCCATAGCTTTGTAGGTATAATGACGTAGGTAAAACTTCCCATGTTCGGTAAGGATTACCTTAGGCAATCGGGAAACACCGCGAAATTTCGCGATTTCGCCTATTCAAGACTTGGCACGCTTAGTGTAACCCATAGAGCCAATAGGGCAACAGCCAGCCCGGAATTGACTAACGTACCATTCACCTAATCATATAAGGAGTTCATCATGGGCCAGCAACAGCTTCTACTCATCATCTTGGGGGTCATTATTGTCGGTATCGCAGTGGCAGTCGGTATCACGATGTTCCAGGATAACGCAGTGGATCAGAATCGTAGCGCGGTTATCGCAGATCTTACCACGCTTGCAGCAAAAGGGCAGCAATATTATGCGAAACCGACCACACTCGGCGGCGGCGGAAATTCATTCGTTGGATTAAGTGCTGATGCCCCGGGCCTTGGATTGCTTGCTTCAACAGCATTCACCAACAACGCAAACGGTGCTTATACAATCAAGACCGCCGGAACCGCGACGACATTGGTTCTGGAAGGCGTTGGGAAGACTGCGTTGAGCAACGGCACCTTCTGCACATACGACATGACGGTGACTTCGTCGACTCAAGTTCCTACGAAGGTTAACTAAGGATTGATCTGAGTCATCAGAGGGCGGACATGCAGCAAACCTGCGTGTCCGCTTTTTTATGTGAGGCGTGTGATCCGTTTCTGCTGGCTTTGAAGAGGAAAAAACAACCATCGAAGAGTGCCACTTTTTTTTACACTCTGCTCGCAATTTAATTCTCATTACTTCTCCCCGATCAACCTCAAAACGTCTAGCGCAACCTCGGAGATTTCTCTCTCCTCAGCAATCGGAAACCATCGAATCCGTCGATCCCGCCTGAACCACGTCAATTGCCGCTTCGCGAAACGTCTCGTATTCTGTTTCATCAATTCGACCATTCTATCGTAACTGATCTCGCTCCGAAGAAAAGCGATCGCCTCCTTGTAACCAACGGTCTGCAGAGATTTATACCTGTCATCATATCCCAGGGATACGATCTGTTTCACTTCATCCAGAAATCCTGCGGCAAGCATTGCATCAACACGAGAGTTTATTCGATGATAGAGTGCTTCCCTTTTCCATTCGAGCGCAACCATGATTGAATCGAAGTACTCACGGGCTTTCTGTTCTTCGTGGTGAACCGATATTGGTTTCCCGGTCGTATAATAGACCTCCAATGCACGAATGATCCTTCTTTGATTTGATGGGAGCATGCGCTTCGCCGCCTCCGGGTCAACATCTCTCAGCTCCTCAAGCAGCACCGCGGCGCCTTCCGATTCCAATCTGGATTCCAGTTTTTCCCTGATATCCTCCTCTCTCCCCGGTCCCGAGAAAAGACCGTCGAGCAGCGATCGCACATACAATCCGGTTCCCCCCACGATCACCGGCAGCTTTCTCCGCTCCAGAACTTGTGCGGCGGTTTCTCTCGCAAGGGTCCCAAACTCGCCGGCATTAAAATGCTGATCCGGCATCAACGCATCGACGAAATGGTGCTTGACCCGCGTCAGCTCCTCGCCGGAAGGTTTAGCCGTGCCTATCGTAAGAAATTTGTAAACCTGGCGGGAATCGGCCGATATGATCTCGGAGGGAATGCGGCGGGCTATTTCCAGTGCGAGGGCGCTTTTTCCCGACGCCGTGGGTCCGACGATGACGAGCACTCTCGGAAGCGATTGATTCAACTCCATCCGTTCTTTCCGACAAGCGGAACAAATTTGAACCCGTAGGTTTCTTCGGTCTGATACGAATCCCCGACGCGTTTCATGATCACTACCTTCTGCACATCGCGATCGCCCACGGGGATGACAAGTTTGCCCCCGTCTGCCAGCTGTTGCTTGAGTGCCTCGGGTATTTCGGGGGCGCCAGCCGTGACGATGATCCCGTCGAAAGGTGCAAATTCCTTCCAGCCGATTGTGCCGTCTCCGCCTTTTGAGGCGATGCGAAGTTTCATCCGGTCAAAGATTTTGCGCGCCTCCGCCAACAAACCAAGATGGCGTTCTATGGTGAAGACTCTGCACCCCATCGCTGCCAGGATCACTGCCTGGTAGCCGGACCCCGTCCCAACTTCCAACACCTTGTCTCCCTTCTTCGAGCCAAGCGCCTGGGTCATGAACGCGACCGTGTACGGCTGGGAAATTGTCTGCTCGTGCCCAATCGGCAGGGCGCTGTCTTCATACGCTCGATTGATAAATGCCGGTTCGACAAAGAGATGCCGCTCCACGCTCCCCATGGCACCGAGCACGGCGGGATCGGAAATCCCCTTCGATTCAAGGAGCGCTATAAGGTCTTTTCTTTCTGATTCGAATCGTCCCAATGCGGATCTCTAATAATCTTGGAAGAGAACTTTTATGAAATTCACTGTCGTAGAAAAATGCGTCATATGACTTTTTTCCCCTTCGTACACCGTCCGGATCGGAATAGATCCAAACCTGAATCCATGTAGCGCGGCCTTGATCAGAAACTCTGTTTCAGCTTCAAATCCGCTCGACTCCAGCCGTACCGACTCGAGAACTCTTCGGTCAATGAGCCGATACCCGGATTGACTATCGGCGATCTTTCTTGCCGTGCGGGCGCTCACCAGAAAGGTCGTGATTGTATTCGACAGAAAACGATGGAAGGGCATCCCTTTAACGTCGTGAAGCCTGCTGCCGATAATCAGGTCGACATTCCCTTTCGAATAGAGATCGATAAACTGCGGGATGTACTCGGGGGGATGCTGGAGATCGGCGTCGAGAGTGATCACGGCGTCAAAGGATGCCTGAAGCGCAAACTCCAGTCCTGTGCGTAATGCCGCCCCCTTGCCTCGATTTGCGGTGTGCTTCATTACTCGCGCGCCAAGCGAAACCGCCTCAAACGCAGTCTTATCGCTTGAACCATCGTCAACAACAAGGATGCTGTCAACAGGAAGGTAAGCCGCGACACGCGAGATGACGGCGCCAATAGTTCCGCTTGCATTGAACGCAGGTATGAGCGCCGCGATATTTTTCATCACACTCTAGTTCCGAGAGTACTCTCAGGGTGCCGAAGAATCCTCAGAGGTGAACCGCCAACGCGTAAGGTACGCAGCGAATAACTCTTCTTGAGAAGGAAACAAAATAGAAACTCCACTTTCACACTGGCGTCCTTCGCGGTCTTCATTTTGACATCCCGCTACACTTCATCCCGGACCGCTTGCCACATATTCTTCCAGGATCGCTCCATCGAGAGGACGAGCCGCTCGCGAAGCTCTTTCCGCAATTCCTGCGACTTCAGACCCCGCAGGAGAGCGCCGTCTTCGGCGATGGAAATTGTGCCGGTCTCTTCGGAAACGACCACGGAGATAACGTCGGCCTGTTCCGATATGCCGAGTGCCGCCCGATGACGCATCCCAAGGACGATGTCTCCCATTCTCGTCGCCGCGGACAACGGGAGTGTGCACCGCGCCGCCTCGATGATCCTGTCGTTCACGATCACAGCTCCGTCATGGAGCGGCGATTTCGGGTTAAAAATTGAAAGCAGCAGAGCGCGGCTTACCCTCGCCTGCAGCCAAATCCCCGATTCGCTCACGCTCTTGAGCCCCGTTCCCCGGACAATGATGATCAAGGCTCCCTGTTTCTTCTTTGCCAGTTCCACTGCAGCGCTCGCGATCTCCTCGATCGATTCATCGACATCGATGCGAAGGAACATTCTCACGACCCTGTTTCGCGCGATCGTTGAAAGAAGCCGCCGGATCTCCGGTTGGAAGAGAATCACAAAGGCCACAACCCAGACGTCGGTCAGCGTCCTCAGCATCCATCCGAGCGCCTTCAGGTTGATCGCCTGCGCAAGGAACGAGAAGCCAATAATAACCACAAGCCCGACAAAAATCTGCGCTGCGATCGTTCCCTTCATCACGATGTAGAGTCTATAAAAAAGAAACGAGACAACGGCGACATCAAAGATGTCGATCAGCGAAACTGTCAGAAATCCGATTCTAAAGAGTTCCATTGATGTACCTCGTTTTTCTCGGTTAGGCCGCTCTCATGACCGCATCTGCGACGATAGCGACTCTTTTCATTTCCTTGACGTCGTGCACACGAATCACGTGAGCTCCTCCGAAGATGGAAGCGGCAACCGCGGCCGCAGTCCCTTCAACCCGCTCGTCAACCGGAGTGTTGAGCAGCATTCCGATAAAAGCCTTGCGGGATGGGCCGATCACGACAGGGTAACCGAGTTGCACCAGTGCCGCCAGATTCTTGATGAGTGAAAGGTTATGCTGCAGGTTCTTTCCAAATCCGATTCCCGGGTCAACCATGATTTGCTCGATGCCGGCAGACGCAGCCTTTTCTGCCGACTTCAAGAGGCTCATTTTCACTTCGGCGACGACATCATGGTATCTCGGATTCTGCTGCATCGTCTTCGGGGTTCCTTTGATGTGCATCGCGATGAGAACCGCCCAGTGTGATGCAACGACCGAAGCCATTGCCGGATCAAAATTCAGCCCGCTGATATCGTTGACGATGGAGGCACCGGCCAGCAACGCCGCCTCGGCTACGGACGCTTTGTAGGTGTCGACCGAGAGAACGACATCGCACCGCTCCGCAATCTCTTTGATGACCGGGACCACGCGCCGCACTTCTTCTTCGGGAGTAATTTCAACTGCGCCTTCGCCGTACGGCCCTTTCGGCCTCGAAGACTCTCCGCCGACATCGATGATATCCGCCCCTTCTTCCACCATTTGGAGCGCGCGATGGAGAGCCTTCTCCCGGCTGAAGTATTTTCCGCCGTCGGAAAAAGAATCCGGCGTTACGTTCAATACTCCCATGATATGAGTGCGCGAGGAGAGGTGAAGAATCTTCTTCCCGCATTGAAGAACGAACGGATTTGACTGAAGCGTTGTCTCCATCCTGAGGGGGCTTGCGTATGATGTGAGTCGCGGCCGATTGAAGATTGAACGACATCCTGGTCTCCGCCAATCTTCAGGCAGCCGGGACAATTGTAGTTCCTGCCGGCCAATTTCGCCCAAAATATATCGAAATGAGGAACGATTAGCAATAAACGAAGAACCCTCTCAGGAGAGAGGGTTCATTCATTACGCCGGCTTGCTCTTTTTCTTGCTCTGCATGGCTCTAAGTTTTTCCTTCAGCTTGCGCTGACGTTTGCGATGCTTCTGGGAGACGCGTAGTCCTTTTTTGTTCATTGAGAAGAATTCTCCTTATTGAGTAGGTTTGATTACGGTTCGCTGCACGAGTGATAAAAGCCGCATTTCGGACAAAACAATTTGCACTTTCTGCTGTCCAGCTTCGTTCCACAGTTCACGCAATACTGCCAGAAATGCGGGGGCGCCTGGCTGGGCCGCACGTTAAATTTCAAGACTGATTGGATCTCCGTGATCTTCGGGTCTTTCTCCATGCGCTGATAAAATAGAGGAATCGGCGACGGAAATCAAGGGGCGATATACGAAGGCTCCCCGCGGACAGGATCCGGCGCCACTTCAAGCCGGGGGAAGATACCCGTCGTTGACGATCAGCTGCTCAAATCTTTCACGCGTGGATATGAGCGGCAGCATCGATTCAAAATGTCGGTTGAGCATGTTGAGCCGCTCATTTTCTGAATCGAGCCCCAGAAATTTCTGACGGTCTTTCAACTCCAATCCTGCCTTCTGGACGAGTAGGAACGAGATCTTTGTGTCCGATGAGGCCGTATTCACCGGACTGACTGTTCCTTTGAATGCCACCTCGACAAAGCGATTGTAAAATTCTATCGCCCTCCTGCGGGAAGCATAATTGACTTTTTCGGGTCGATCGTCGAACAGTGTGACTTCGGCAACAAAGTACGGCGATTCGCTTTCTACGAGTTTGCCGAGCACGTACCGGGTCCGTCCCTCAACCGTAATATCGAGACGGCCGTCCTCGTAATCTTTGACGACGTCTCTGACGAGCGCAGTACATCCGATCGGATCGATTTTGTCATCCTCGAAAAAATTGATCCCGAATTCCGCGTGTTCTTCCATGCATACCCGGATGAGCGCCTTGTAGCGCTCCTCAAAAATATGGAGAGGCAGCAACGAACCCGGAAACAGGACAACCTTTAGAGGAAACAGAGGAATCTGCCGCATGTGGCCTGAACTCATTCACTCTCACTCAAAAATGCAGAGGACGAGATCGCTCGTCCTCTGCGGTGAAGATCTCCGTTATCGGGAGGCGGCATCAAACCGGTCGGAGACATCTCCCCAGTTGACAACACTCCAGAAAGCCGTGAGGTAGTCGGCCCGTCGGTTTTGGTATTTCAGGTAGTAGGCATGCTCCCACACATCGCAGCCGAGAACAGGGGTGATGCCGTCCGTCAGCGGATTATCCTGGTTCGCCGTGGAGATAATGGCAAGCTTTTTGTCTTTGCCGACAACGAGCCAGACCCATCCGGATCCGAATCGGCCCAGACCTGCTTTGTTAAACTGTTCTTTGAACACTGCCACGGAACCAAACCCCCCGTTGATTGCAGTAATGAGTTTTCCTGAGGATGGCTCCTTAACGTCCTTCTTCAGTTGCTGCCAGAACATCGTGTGATTCACGTGCCCTCCTCCATTATTGCGGACGGCAGTTCGAATGCCCTCCGGCAGAGTATTGAGGGTCTTCACCAACTCTTCAGCCGACTTGCTTTGGAGCTCAGGATTGTTGGCGAGCGCATTGTTCAAGTTCGTGACGTACGCCCCATGATGCTTGTCGTGGTGGATCTCCATGGTCTTTGCGTCAATGTACGGTTCCAGAGCATCGAAAGCATACGGAAGCGAGGGAAGAGTGTAAGCCATTGTACTATCTCCTTAGTTGTTATAATGAAGTTAACGATTCAAACAAAATTTTCAATACATGTTCAGAGCAAGCTTTGCTTCTTCCGACATCATACTCGGATCCCATCTCGGTTCCCAGACGACGTCCACTGTCGCAGCAGTGACGCCTTTCACTCCCTCAACTTTTTGCTTCACCTCAGGCGGCAGGCTCTGGGCTGCCGGGCATGCCGGCGAAGTCAGTGTCATCTTGATTTGAACGGCCCCCGACTTGTCTACATCAATGTTGTAGATGAGACCAAGTTCATAAATATTGACCGGAATCTCCGGATCAAAACAGGTCTTCAGCGCTTCGGTGATATGATCTTTCATCACCAGCAGTTCAAATGTGTTGAAATCATTGTTCTCCATATTAAGCTCTTGCGTTCGTTAGAAGTTTAAACGGCGTTTTCGGTCGAAACAAGGTCCCCCTTCGAATTGAGCGCCGAATGCAGCGCGTGCCATGCGAGGCTTGCGCACTTGATCCGGGCGGGAAACTCCGCCACGCCTGCCAGCGCACCGAGACATCCGAGTTCTTCCAGATCGTCCACTTCTTTGTGAATATCCCTTGTAACGACGGCGTGAAATTTTTCAAAGAGTTTCTCTGCATCCTCGCGGCGCGTTCCTTTTACCGCCGTCGTCATCATGGACGCGGATGCTTTCGAGATTGCGCAGCCGGAGCCCTGGAAGCTCACGTCCTTAATGAGATCTCCATCCATATCGACGAACACGGTGAAGTGGTCGCCGCAGAGAGGATTGTAGCCCTCGGCGTGGTGGTTCGCGTGCTCGATTTTCCTGAAATTCCGCGGACTTTTATTATGATCCAGAATCAACTGTTGATACAGTTCGTTGACCGTGCTGCTCATGATCCAAAAATCTCCTTTACTTTCTGCAGTGCATTGACGAGGCTGTCGACCTCTTCCGTCGTGTTGTAGAATGCGAAGGAAGCCCGTGCGGTCGCGGGGATGCCAAATCGTTTCATAACCGGCTGCGTGCAATGGTGCCCCGTCCGTACTGCGATCCCCTCCTGATCGACGATCGTCCCGACGTCGTGGGCATGAACATTATCCATGACAAATGAGAGAACGCTCGACTTCTTTCTTGCAGTTCCGATGATGCGCACTCCCGTGACCGCGGAGATCTTTTCTGTCGCATACGTGAGAAGTCCCTGCTCGTACATTCCGATCGCCTTCAGCCCGACACTCTGCACATAGTCGATCGCCGCACCGAGTGCTATCGTCCCGGCGATGTTCGGCGTCCCTGCCTCGAATTTATAGGGGAGGGCGTTGTAGGTTGTCTTCTCGAAGGTGACCGAACTGATCATATCTCCCCCTCCTTGATACGGCGGCATCGCTTCGAGCAGATGCGTCTTTCCATACAGAACGCCGATTCCCGTCGGGCCGAAGAGTTTATGTCCGGAGAAAGCATAGAAATCGCAATCCAGGTCTTGAACATCGACCGGCAAGTGGGAAGTCGATTGTGCCCCGTCGACGAGTACGGGTACTCCGTATTCATGAGCGAGTTTCACGATCTCCTTGATCGGGTTGATGGTTCCCAGCGAGTTCGAAAGATAGACGACGGAAACGAATTTTGTCTTCTTGTTCAGAAGCTTCGCATATTCGTCGATGAGCAGTTCCCCCTGGTCGTTCATCGGGATCACTTTGAGCACGGCCCCTGTGGATTCACACAGCATCTGCCACGGAACGATGTTCGAATGGTGTTCCATGGCCGAGATGATGATCTCATCCCCCGCCTTGATGAATTTCTTTCCGTACGAAGCGGCCACGAGGTTGACACCTTCGGTAGTTCCGCGGACAAAAATAATTTCCCGCGAATCGCCGGCATTAATGAACAGCTTCACTTTCCCGCGCGCCTTTTCATACTCGTACGTGGCGAGCTCGCTCAGCGTGTGAACTCCGCGGTGAATGTTCGCGTTCTGCGAAGAATAGTATTTCACCAGCGAGTCAATGACCGCCCGGGGTTTCTGCGTTGTCGCGGCATTATCTAAATATACGAGGGGCTTTCCGTGGACCTTCTGGGCAAGAATGGGGAAATCTTCTCTCACCCGTGACACGTCGAGTGTTGGAGTGTTGATGTGCTCGACTTCTTTGATCGCCGTTTCTGATGAATTACTCATGAGCCTTTATGTCCGAATGAACGATTTCCGGCAGCGGTATTTGCATAACTTTATCCTGGAGCCGCTCGACCACGAGCGAATCGACATGCTTGCGAAGCGCCTCATTGTTGATATAGTTCGTCACCTCGCCGGCGAACCCTACGGTGAGTACTGCTCGCGCGGCATCCTCGCCGATTCCCCGGCTCTTGACGTAGAAGAGCGAGGCATCATCCAATCCGCCCACCGTCGCGCCGTGCGTACATTTGACGTCGTCGGCGAATATTTCCAGCTGAGGCTTCGTATCGACCGTTGCAGTGTCCGAAAGGAGTAAATTCTTATTTGTCTGTTTTGAATCTGTCTTCTGGGCTTCCCTTCGCACAAAGATCTTCCCGTTGAACACTGTGCGGGAATTGCCGGTGACAATGCCTTTAAAGATCTCTCTGCTGGAACAATCCGGAAGACGATGATCGATGAAGGTGTGGTGATCGATCAACTGATCGTTCGCGGAAATATAAAGACCGTCGAGCATCGTCTCGCAGTGATCGCCGTTGACGATGATATTGATATCGTTGCGAGCAATGGCGCCGCCGAGCGCCAGACTGAACGCCGTAAACCTGCTGCCCCTCTCTTGTTCCACCTGAATTGTGCCAATATGGAACGCCTTCTCGCTTTCTCGTTGAACCTTCACGAAGTCTACCGCCGCTTCCCTGGCGACGAAAGCTTCCGTCACTGCATTGGTGAAATGGACTTCCTCGGAGAGAGAAACATAACTCTCAATAAAGGTCGCCGAGGCGTTCTCCGCCACGACAAGAAGATTCCGGGGGTAAGAAACCTGGCTGTTTTCTTTTCTTGTCGTGGAGACAAACAGCATCTGGATCGGCACCGCAACTTTTCTTCCCTTGGGGATATGAACAAAGGCGCCGTCGTGAATGAACCCGGCGTTCAGCGCCGCAAACGGATGCTGCTGAAGAGGCAGGTCTCTGTTCAGATGTTCCCTGATGAATTCCCCGCGCGACGCCATGTATGATGCCAGGCTCCCCGAGACCACATCCTCCGGCAAGCCGGAGAGGTCCGACAGCTTCGCTTCAAAGTGGCCGTTGATGAATACAAGAAGGGACGTTGACGATGGAGCGAAGATGTACTTCGAAATCTCGTCACGACGAACAGCAGATCCGGCGGACTCGGCAGCGTGTTGAAACGGGATCTTCGTCAACGGCAGGATATTCGTGAACCGCCAGTCTTCGTGCTTGATGGTCGGAAAACCCAGCTCCGAGAATTTTTCTATCCCGCGGGAGCGAAGATCCTTAAGCCATACCGGCGCGTTCGATGCGCCGTTGTTCGCAAAAGCGCGCTGGTCGGCGAGGTAGTTTTCTATCTCTTTTGATTGCTGCATATTTTTCGTGATAGTCCTTTTAATTTCCTTATGCTATCGATTCAGCTTCTTCTCTGATGGTGTCGTACCCGTTCGCCTCGAGCTCAAGCGCGAGCTCTTTTCCCCCCGACTTGACGATGCGCCCGTTCACAAGAACGTGCACAAAATCGGGCACGATATAATTCAGCAGACGCTGATAATGTGTTACGA
>CAYLMV010000058.1:0-25799 GCA_964384415.1 uncultured Chitinophagaceae bacterium
GTATTTGCTAATTCTTAATTTCCCCCGGCGGGGTAGCTCCCCGCAAAAAGCGCGGGGCAGGCACCTGGTTAGAGCGTCGGAATCATAAGTATACTGTCTTAGCTCAGTCACGCCACTGAACGTCGTGACTTCGCTGCATGAATTCTGAAGGTTTAAGTATACTGTCTTAGCTCAGTCCGGTCGTGGATTCGAATCCCTCCCCCGCTACAAAAGACAATATCCCCATGAAGGGGATTTTGTATTTTTCTACGAACTGTCGAGAAACTATTTCCCTCATGAGTCCCGCGTGTTTCCCAATCGAGATCCCGTAATCATCGAAACTCGGAATATCCGACTTTTTTTTACTGTAATTGATTGAAGTGGACCCCCGCCAGACAAGAAATCTCCCCCTTTTTTTTGTCGGAATCAGCTCCTCTACAGTTTCTCGATTTCTCGCCGATAATACCAAAAGAAAGAGTAATGTACCCCTAAGGATAAAACCCATGATTTCCTCAATTAGGAGCGATTCCATCAATTCGAGCCCCATTTCCACTGCACAACGTCATCGGGAGGTTTTCAATAAGCTTGACGTCAACGGTGATGGCAATATCAGCGAGTCAGAACTGCAGGCGCTGATTCCAAAGGATGGCAAGGGACCGGATGTTAAAACTCTTTTGAAGCAGATTGATACTGAGGGCGATGGAACAATCAACTTAAATGAATTGAACTCCTTCCTCACCAAAATCGAATCTCAGAAGAAGCCGTCGGGGGGACAACATGCCGGAGGCGGACCAAAAGGTGGCGGTAAAGTATCGGGCGGGAGTTCGAACGCAAAGATTTATGACGTCATGGATACAAACAAAGATGGCACGGTCTCCATTATGGAAAAGTTGATGTACGAAATTAATCATCCGACCGCCTCTGCGACGACGTCGGCTCAGACGGCACAATCGTACAATAAAGATGGCCGCAGTATCGCAACCATGTCAGGAAAATCGCTCAACGTGCTGGTGTAATTCCTTCAATATGTTTCGAAACAGGAGTCAAGAGATAGTTTACTTACCCAACACCGTCGCTCCAGCCTGCACGAAATCCCTTGCCTACAGTCGAAACCCCAAACTCCGCCCAGCAAGGCTCTGCTTTCGCTGCCAAAGATCAGTTATGCATCATTGAGGCTCCTTCACCAGAGAAGTAACTCCAAGTACTGCGTACCTTCTACAGCTCGGGTGACCGAGTTTTTGCTTGGAGCGTCCGTCGGGACCTCAAAGGAGAAAAGATAAGCAGGCACGGACACCGCGAATATCCTCGAAAAAGCACGCTGCTGGATCTTAAGTAACGGCATTGAGAATCTTTCGGCGCATGAAATATTTAGCCGTAGCTATATTATGGAGTTCGATCTCGCTCAGTATGGAAGGGCAGAGTCGAGCGAACTCTTCACTGAAATAGTCACTCATCGCAACGAGATATTGAGCGCGGAATTTATCATTGTTTCGACAATTCTGAACCGCTCAAAGAATGGTGACCGGAAGAATATCATTCTTGACCTTCAGAGAAGGTACAAAGGCCATTCAAAGTAGCGCAGCGACGTATACTTCGCGCTTATGATTATGATCGTTGGAGAGCTTCTAAAAGCGTGGGGGTCGTCGTTAAACGTGAATGAATTGGTGGACAAGTGCATCAAGAATCAAGACTCCGTTTCAAAGGAGACACATTAAGGGTCACATGTTGTGCTGAACGCCATGGATATGCTTCGACGAAAAGCTGAAAAGCAAATCGGAACAGTAGTCACTTGGGATCATGATGTCGAAATACAAAGATCTCCAGAGGGCAAGTCAGTGGTGATGGAGGGCTACGCAGCAGATGTTCATGCACCACTTAAAAAAGTTGCGGGATGTTCAAGACACCATTTACTACGGCCTTTCCGGTTGGGGAAACGAATGGAAGACGCCGCAGTGATATTGCTGCAGGCCGGGTATACCGTAACCACGACTAAGCCGGGAGACCGCAACTACTATGTAGTGTCGTAAGGTTCTGATACCGCTTCCGGTACCACTCCAGTACCGCAGAAGGCAAATGGTGAGTTATCTAGGAAAGAAGAAGAACCGGAGGTGACGGAGGTAAATGAGGAAAAATAAGTAGGTATAGAAAAAAAGAAAAAGACAAAAGCCCTTCTTATTATTCTGAGAGGGGCTCTTAATTTTGTATTCACGTCCATCGCCACCGAATTTAAGAATTCTCCATACTAAGCACCGAAAGGGTGGATGGTACCGAGTATGGTACTGGATTGGAGTCGAGATTTGTCACGTTACTACTTTCTTAATGCGATTTGCTGACGAAACGGCTGTCGGATGCCTGCGTCGTTTCTTGATTGACATCATACTTAATCGAATAGAAATGAGATTGCAATCCAAAGATTTTTTTTCTAAATTAGTTTCCAGTTCACAATTCTATTTCACGGCGGCGAGTGGTTACCAAGTTGGTGCGATTTGGGTGCTCTTTGACGGAAGGCCGGGAGAAAAACTGCTCAAAATGAATCAATTTACCAAGGCGGGGTAGCTCAGCTGGTTAGAGCGTCCCGATAAAAAGAATCGGGACAGGTCGGAATCATAATCTCCCGCCGAAGAACGGCGGGACAGGCTCCGGTCATGAGTTCGAGATTTGCGCTTCGCTTCTTAATTCATATTTCCTAATTCTTAGTTCACCCCGGCGGGGTAGCTCAGTCCCGACCAAAATCGTCGGGACTTCGCTGGAAGAAGTCTAAAAGTCAATGTAAGGCGGGGTAGCTCAGCTGGTTAGAGCGTCGGAATCATAATCCGTAGGTCGTGGGTTCGAATCCCTCCCCCGCTACAGAATACAATTCCCAGCCATTTAGCTGGGAATTGTCATTTAAAGAGACGCCCAAGTTGTGAGCTTGGGCGTTTGTTGTTTCATGAGTACGTTGTGAGTGCCGACTTAGATAGATGCAACCGTTCTCTGCATTTAGGAAAGGTCGAATCGATCGAGGTTCATGACCTTGTTCCATGTCCCTACAAAATCGTGCAGGAATTTTTCGCTGGAGTCCTCACTGGCGTAAACTTCCGCCAAGGCCCTGAGTTGTGAATTTGAACCGAAGATGAGGTCCACTCGGGTGGCAGTCCACTTGAGTTTTCCCGTCTTGCGATCATGCCCTTCGAATACATCCTTTGCCTCTGAGACGGCCTTCCACTCCGTGCCCATGTCGAGTAGGTTCACGAAGAAATCATTCGAGAGGGTCTCTGGGCGTTTGGTGAAGACGCCGTGCTGTGACTTTCCGAAGTTGGCATTCAAGGCTCGCATTCCGCCAATGAGAACGGTCATCTCAGGAGCGGTCAGGGTCAGCAATTGCGCCTTGTCTATGAGCAGCTCCTCGGCGGAGACAGAGAGCCTGGGCTTGACGTAATTGCGGAAACCGTCCGCGAACGGCTCAAGTACCGCGAAAGATGCTGCATCGGTTTGCTCCTGTGATGTGTCCATGCGTCCCGGTGTGAATGGAACCACTATCTTGTTTCCGCGATTCTTCGCAGCCTTCTCGACGCCCGCGCAACCGCCCAGAACGATCAGGTCAGCCAGTGATACCATCTTGCCGCGAGTTTGCGAGCGGTTGAACGCGCCCTGAATGCGCTCCAGAGTCTCAAGCGCTTTCGCCAGCTGAGCAGGCTCGTTGACTTCCCAATCCTTCTGCGGTGCCAGTCGCACGCGGGCACCGTTGGCGCCACCGCGTTTGTCAGATCCACGGAAGGTGGACGCCGACGCCCATGCGGTCGAAACCAGTTCCGACACAGAGAGACCAGATGCCAGGATCTTGCGCTTGAGGGCGGCAATGTCCTTTGCATTAATCAGTTTGTGTTTGACGGCCGGAATAGGATCTTGCCAGATGAGCACTTCCTTTGGAACGTCCGGGCCGAGATACCGTGCGCGCGGCCCCATGTCGCGATGCGTCAGCTTGAACCATGCCCGGGCAAACGCGTCCGCGAACTGATCCGGATGCTCGTAGAAGCGTCGCGCGATTTTTTCGTACGCAGGGTCAAAGCGCAGAGAGAGGTCAGCCGTGGTCATCATCGGTGGAGACTTCCTCGTCGGGTCGTGTGCATCAGGAATCATATGTTCAGGTTTGACGTTTTTCGCCGCCCACTGTTGGGCACCAGCCGGACTCTTGACCAATTCCCACTCGTAACGAAACAGCATGTCCAGATACCCGTTGTCCCACCGGGTGGGATTCGGTTTCCAAGCGCCTTCAATACCGTTGCTTGTAGTATGCACGCCCTTGCCGGTACCAAAGCGGTTCTTCCAGCCCAAGCCTTGCTCCTCGATGGGCGCGCCTTCGGGTTCAGGGCCAACCAAGGTGGGGCTCCCCGCGCCGTGGGCCTTGCCGAATGTGTGACCGCCGGCGGTAAGCGCCACAGTCTCTTCATCGTTCATTGCCATGCGGGCGAAGGTCTCCCGGACATCGCGGCCCGAAGCAACCGGGTCCGGATTGCCGTTCGGCCCTTCCGGGTTCACATAAATCAATCCCATTTGTACAGCGGCGAGCGGATTCTCCAGATTCCTGTCGCCAGAGTGGCGCTTGTCTCCTAACCACTTGTCCTCAGATCCCCAGTAGATATCTTTTTCAGGTTCCCAGATATCCTCGCGGCCGCCGCCGAAACCGAAAGTCTTGAATCCCATCGATTCCAAAGCGACGTTTCCGGCAAGGACCATCAGGTCGGCCCAGGATATTTTCCGGCCGTATTTCTTTTTGATTGGCCAGAGCAGACGGCGTGCTTTGTCGAGGTTGACATTGTCGGGCCAGCTATTGAGAGGGGGGAAGCGCTGGCTGCCGTTGCCGGCACCGCCGCGGCCGTCGCCGGTGCGGTACGTGCCTGCACTGTGCCATGCCATCCTGATGAGAAGTCCGCCGTAGTGACCCCAGTCGGCGGGCCACCAGTCCTGCGATTGCGTCATCAGGGTACGGAGGTCCTTCTTCAAAGCCTTCAGGTCGAGCTTCTTGAATTCCTTAGCGTAGTTGAAATCCTTCCCCATCGGGTTGGATTTGGAGGAATGCTGGTGCAAAATATCGAGCTTTAATTGGTTTGGCCACCAGTCCCGGTTCGTTGTGCCGCCGGCAACGTGTTGATGAACATCTTTTTCATTCATAGTGCCCGTTCCTTTCTTTTTGCGATTTGAGATGACTTCTGACACTTCTTACAAAGGCCGAAGAAATCTATCCTGTGATGGAGGTTCTTGAAAGAGCTTAACTTTTCCGCTTTCTTGTTGATTTCAGTGTACTGTGGCATGTGAAAATCTTCCACCAATCCGCATCGTGAACATACTAGATGATAGTGCGGTTTGATTTTAGCTTGAAATCGGTCAAACGTACTTCCAAACGGCAATTTTTCAATGTGGCCTTGTTCAGCAAGGACATTGAGGTTTCTATAAACTGTTCCGAGGCTCAATTTAGGAATTTCTTCTTTTAACTTCTTGTAAACCCAATCTGCCGTAGGGTGAGACCTCGTTTCGTTCAGTATCTCCAGAATCCGCTGGCGCTGTCTGCTCTTTCTGTGATTCATACCTTCCTTATTAGTAATCGTTACTATTATTAATATGTTCTATTTGCGGCTGATAGTCAAATATTTTTTACGCTCTCCAAACAGCAGCGGGACTCGGTCCGTCACGGACGATTGGAAAGATTCAAATACATTGACAACATCCGCCGAAGAATAGAAGAGTAACAGTGACAGCAGCTCACATGCGGCTCCAGAGTGCGCTGGACAATGTCGCCGATGTGATTCTTTTGCAGCTGTGATTGTTCCGTCGAGTTCGTGGCTTTCCTGCTGAAGCAGGAGAATGGAGCGGTGCAGATTCTCTCAAGGACGTTGGTGAGTTCGGACGGAGGGCATCCCCGCTGCCAGTATGAGAGAAAAAGCTCTTCGGTGCTGAGCCGAAGGAGTTTTTGGTTTTTAGATGGTCCGAACTCATCGGTTCAAACGGCGTAGAGATGGCGGCCCTACATTTTTGGAATCGTCTTCATAACAATCAGTATTCAAACCTTCAGCAGCCTTATTCGAAAACCGGCGCTGTTTCTTGCCTCTCAATCCCGGTTCCTGCTCTGAGGCTCGTCAAAATGTTCTACAGATCCTGAACAACGCGAAATCCGCCGTCAGAGACCTTGCTGCCGGGAGTATAATTGTATCGTGTCTCAACGCGGCAATCGGACGTGCCAAGGCCATAGTCGAACCATGAACCGCCTCGAAATATCTTTACCGTGCCGTAACTCGGTCCGGTCGGATTTGCCTGAGGCTGCGAGCTGTATGGACCGTACCAATCGGCACACCATTCCCAGGCGTTCCCGCTCATGTCGTACACTCCGAGTTCGTTCGGCTGCATGGTCCCGACCGGCTGTGTGCGGGCTTTTGCATTGGCGAAGCACCAGGCTACATCGCTGAGAGTATTGCTGCCGCTGTACGAACACCCCTGAGAAAGGCTCCCGCCCCGCGCCGCATATTCCCACTCGGCCTCAGTCGGCATGCGTATGGTCTTTCCGGTCGTGTCGCTGATCCAGGCGCAATAGTCTCTCGCGTCGTTCCAGCTTACATACACCATCGGGTCGTCATCGTGCCATCCCCACCCCGGCGCTGCCGGAAAACTTCGTCCTGTTGCAGTGGTAAATTCCCGGTACTCTTTCACTGTGACTTCGCACTTCGCGATGTAGTAGCTCTTGAGCGATACGCTGTGCACGGGCCGTTCGTCGTTAAACTCGCCATTTCTTCCCATCTGAAACGGTCCCCCTTTCACGTATACCCAGGCTCCCAGTGTTCTGGATAATGTGTTGGAGTACGCAGACTTGTTGAGAGAAGTCTTGGCGCAGACGCGGAACGAATACGTCTGGTTCGAATCGAACGGGGCGCTGATCGTTGACGAGGTTGCGTCGGCACCGAGAGTTCCTACAATGCTGTACGCGGAACCGTTCGCGCTCTCCTCTACATCAAAACCTGTTTCGAAGGTGCTGTTGTCTGTCCAGCGAAGTGTGATGGAA
Source organism: uncultured Chitinophagaceae bacterium (assembly GCA_964384415.1). Lineage (GTDB taxonomy): Bacteria > Bacteroidota > Ignavibacteria > UBA10030 > UBA8401 > JAGVPT01. The sequence goes on from CAYLMV010000058.1 coordinate 7,010, forward strand.
GAGGCCGTCATCGCCACGATCCCCAGGCCCGTCGGCGCAGGAAACAATGTCCGCTTCACAACGTTTGATGCGCCACTCGTTGCAGTACTGGATTTTGCCTTGACGCGAAAATAATACATATTCGTCGTGAGGTACGCCCCGGGAATCGTTGCGGTCGTCGTATTGGCCGGCATACTCTGCACGACGCTGAAGGTTACGCTGTCGATGCTTTGTTCAATGTCAAACGATACCTCCGAATTGCTGTTGTCCGTCCAGCTGAGCACAACGGCAGTGTCCGTCATCGAGATAATCTGCAGATCTCCCGGAGGGTTCAACGTCAGGACTTGCTGCTCTGGTACGGTCTCCACTGGAGTATTTTTCTTGCATGAATTGATTGAGAGAACCAAAAGGCAGCAGAAAAGATATTGCGCGTATGTTGAAAATTTCATTTTCGTAATTCCTCTATCTTCGTTTTGCTGATGGGGAAGATGCAGCTCATTTCAGCATTGCGGCAATTGAACGCTTCGTCCCTGAACGATTGAGGGCCGACAACAATTGTCCCATCTCGCTGCGCTGAAAAGGTAAGATTGTTTTTCAGGAGAATCAAATATATCCTCGAAGCGCGAACAAGTCCATGCCTGTCCCTTCAACTGCCGGGCATGTATAATACAGATTGAAATGGTTGAAAATTTGAGTTATGTTCCATACGGAGGATGTACGTACCGTGAAGAGTTTGATGCTGTCTGACTTTCTCCACGGTGCCAATTCGATTTCTTCTTCCATTTACTCCGAATCAGAATGAAGAATATCATGAACGTCTCACTGCTCTTCCGCGATGCGCGCCCGGCTCGCCATACACTGCTCCATTTTTTGATGGCAACAATCTTTGTGTTCTCATTCGCATCATCGCAGGGCTTTCTCCGCGTCTCGGGGACAAAAATTGTCGGCGAGGATGGGCAGGAAGTACTCCTTCGCGGGATTGGTCTCGGCGGGTGGCTGGTGCCCGAAGGATACATGCTGCATACGGGGGGCTTTGCGAATTCGCCCACCGAAATCAGAAACAAGATTTCGGCGTTGATCGGCCAGGCGAACGCCGATTCGTTTTTTACGCTGTATCGCAATAACTATGTCGCGCGCAAAGATATCGATCAACTGGCAAAATGGGGCTTCAATTCCGTTCGTTTGCCGATGCACTACAACCTCCTGACTCCAAAAGACCAGCCCGGCGTATACTCAGAACAAGGCTTTGCCGTCATTGACAGCCTCCTGAGTTGGTGCGAAGCAAATCATCTGTATCTGATACTGGACCTGCATTGCGCCCCCGGGGGACAGAATACAGCAAATATCAGCGATTATATTCCTGGGGAGCTGTCTTTGTGGCAGAGCGCTGACAATCAAAATCGAACAATAGCGCTGTGGAAAAAGATTGCCGAACGATATGCAAACAAAAAATGGATTGGCGGATACGATCTCCTCAACGAAACGGTCTGGACCTTCGGATCGCCGAACTCGCCCTTGCTCAACTTGCGTGGTCTCTTCGTCGCCATCACCAGCGCAATCCGTGAAGTCGATACGACGCATATCGTTTTTATCGAAGGGAATACCTGGGCGACAGATTTCACTGGTTTGAGTCCGGCGTGGGATGCACAGATGGTGTACAGTTTTCATAAATATTGGAATGGGACCGACTACAATTCGATTTCGAATTACCTTGCGTTGCGATCCAGCGCTAACAGGCCGCTCTGGCTCGGCGAGTCCGGCGAGAATTCCAACGAATGGTTTGCCGAATGCATAGCCTTGATGGAATCGAACGACATTGGATGGTCGTGGTGGCCCCATAAGAAAATCGAATCCATTGCAGGGCCTCTTTCGGCAACGCTCACTCCTCAATACAATGCTCTCCTGAATTACTGGAGCGGCCAGGGCGGCATCGCTCCCTCTGCTTCCGATGCAGCTGCCGCGCTTTACGGCGAAGCCGCGATGCTCTCGATCGATCAATGTCGTGTCCAGTCCGATGTTATCGATGCGATTTTCCGCCAGCCCTACTCCAACGAAACGCTGCCATACGCGGACAACCGTATCCCGGGGGCGGTCTTTGCTGCGAATTATGATATCGGGAGAGCGCCTTTCGCTTACAAAGACCAGGATTACGAGGAGCTTTCACAGGGACAGGCATATAACAGCGGAGGCATCTACCGTAATGACGGCGTCGATATCGAAAAGATTTCCGATCTTCCCGTTTCGAACGGCTACAATGTCGGCTGGATTAACGATAACGAGTTCCTCCGCTTTACCATCAACGTTCAAGACGCGGGAAATTTTAGCGTCGATCTCCGGGTCGCGTCGCTCAATGGCGGAGGACAGGTTCTTCTGCAGGTCGATGATAGCATAAGTATCGGGGGCATTGTTGCGATCGCCGCTACTGGCGGATGGCAAACATGGAAAACGGTCCATGCGGGTGAGCTGGCACTTGCAGCCGGCAAACACAAACTGAGAGTATTGTTCGTGACGGCAGGACTAAACTTAAGTTACATTCAATTCAACGCAGTAACGGCGGTTCAAGAAAACAGCAAAGTTGCGCCGCATTCGTTTAGGATAAACCAGAATTATCCGAATCCTTTCAATCCAACAACAACGATCAGACTTGAAATACCGGAGGCCTCGACCGTGACGCTGAGAATCTACGACGGAATCGGCCGCGAAGTAAAAACTCTTGTGAATGGATTTCAGGCGGCGGGTTATCAGAATTATGAATTCAGCGTCGCGGGTTTGCCCAGCGGCGTCTACTTCTGCCGGATGTCGGCGCTTTCGTTGTCGGGGAATCGCCGGTTCAGCGATGTGAAGAAGCTGGTGCTGGCGAAGTGACGGCTCGCCTCCGGCCCGGCTATTTCATGAGGACCATCTTTCTTACATCGCTGAAGCGAGAAAAGCGGCCCGTCAGCGGAATCGCTTCAAGATGCAGGAAGTAGAGCCCCGAAGGAGCCTCCGGCGACCAGACCGCCTGATATGTTCCCGCCTCTTTCTCCGCATTCACTAGTTCAACCACCTTTTGTCCCAGCACATTGACCACTTCAACACGAACCTTGCTCCGTGTCGGAATTCCGTACCGAATGGTCGTCGACGGATTGAAAGGATTTGGAAAATTATTATCGAGCGAATAGACTGAGGGAACTAAAGAGCCGTTCCCGGACGGTCCAATATTTGTCGGGTCTCCTCCATGCACCTGCAGCTCATAAATTGAATATCCCCATGCGGTTGCGCGCTGCATCCCAATAAGGTTTATCACCTGTGCATTTGCCCCAACCGGGATCTTGTCAATTCCTCCATCGCCGTTGGTTTCATGGTACACTGTTGTCCACGACAAGGATCCATTTGAAATCTGGAGTTGATATTCCTTGGCATAGGCCGCTTCCCAGTAGATGGTGACATCGTCGATGTGATGAAGCGCGCCAAGATCCACCATGATGTTTTGCGGATCGCTGAAGGCAGAAGACCACCGAGTTCCCATGTTGCCGTCCACGGCATTGGAGCCTTCCAGTCCGGCGGCCTCGATGGAAGATACGGTGACGGTTTTATTCAATGCCAGATTCTGAGGGGGCGGGGCATAGACATTCAGCCATGCTGTTGCATCGTTGTTCTTCTCCACACATTCATCGACCGCATTGTCGGGGTCGACGGTCGCTCCGATATTGTACGGACCGACACTTCCCGCGGTCCATTGGTTGATGCCTCCCGCTCCGTTGTTCGCACACACCAATGCCATTCCTCCGGCTGGAATCGATCCGTTGAAATTATCCGACCAACTTGTCAATTTACTGTTGACGCTGAACGAGACTTTGAGCGGAGTTCCCGCCACAGTGGCGGCAGATCCCTGATTCTTTACCGTCGCCAGAAAAACGACTTGCTGTCCAGGCAGCGGATACGGCGGCACCATTTTGACATTGGTGATGAGGAGGTCAGGCTTGTAGGGGCCGTCGGTGATGTGAAATGATTTCGAGAGGGGGAGATTGTCCGAGGAGCCGCCGACGCGTACCACATAGTCTCCCGGTTCGACCTCGTAACTGCTGCTTGCTTCGTCGAAATAATATAGTTCATCCGCGGTCAGCGTGAAGTTCACGGTTCCCGTTTGGCCTGCATGGAGAGCAATGCGCTGGAATCCTTTGAGTTGCTTGACGGGCATCAAGACGGCGCCGGATGTATCGCTCAGATAGAGTTCAGCAACTTCCACGCCGCCCCGGGTCCCGGTATTTGTAACATCGACGCTCACGGTGATGGGCTGCCCCGGAGCAGCGGAGGCAGGCGAGATGGAGAGATTGCTGTAGGAAAAAGTTGTATAACTCAATCCATATCCAAAGGCGAATTGGGGGGTGTATTGCATTGCATCGAACCATCGGTAGCCGCCGCCATCATCGTCGTTGAAATCGTCGTTCCAGGCCGGCAGCTGCGCATCGGTCTTTGGCATGGTCACAGGGAGTTTTCCTTCGAGGTTGTAGTCGCCAAAGAGAACGTCCGCAAGCGCGTTTCCCCCTTCCTGTCCCGGATAGAAGGCGTACACGAGTCCTTTGATGTTGTCGACGCAGCGATGAATTCCACAGATGCCGCCGCTGAAGAGAACGACAATAAGATTCCTGTTCGCGGAGCTAAGTGCGTTGATCAAATCTTGCTGTTCGCCTGGAAGATCAATCGACCCTCCGACTCTGTCAAACCCTTCGCCCTCCTGGCTTGGGTCGAGGCCTCCACAATAGATAACAACATCGGAAGCCTGAGCAAGAGACACGGCTGCATTAAATCCACTTACATCACTGCTGTTGATATCGCAGCCCTTCGAATAAAATACTTTGTTGGAGCCGATTTTTGCGACGATTCCTTGTCTGGGAGAAACGCTATAGAACGGTGAGACGTAGGCGCTTCCTGAGCCGTCGATCTGTGCGACGTCTGCGCTCGGTCCAATGAGGGCAATGGTATTGACTTTCGTGGCGTTCAATGGAAGGATGTTATCCTGATTCTTGAGCAAGACAAGAGCTTTCCTGCCCGCTTCAAGACAGAGTTCCTGATGATCTTTGCTGTTCACGTCGTCGGGATTTCCGGGGGGAAGATAATCGAGCATTCCAGCGAGCATTTTGGTCCTCAGCACGCGGCGAACAGCTTGATCGATGACCTCCATCGGCACGGCGCCGCTGGTGACAAGAGAGGGCAAATCGTTCTTGTAATTATCGGAGCCCATGCAAATATCGCAGCCGGCGGTGATGGCGTTCTGGCTGGTCCAAATGGATCCCCAATCCGAGACGACGTAGTAAGGGAAGCCCCAATGCGTTCGCAGGATCGTGGTCAGAAGATTGCTGTTCTCCGCGCACTTCTGTCCATTAATGAGATTGTATGCATTCATAACAGAGAAAACTCCGCCTTGCTGCACGGCGGTACGAAATGCAAGCCCGTTATGCTCGTTGAGAACCCGCTGGCTTGCGATGATATTGTTCGTCGTGCGGTTTGTTTCCCGATGGTTGGCATTATAGTGTTTCACGGTTGCGATACAAGGAGTCGACTGGATGCCTTTCACGACGGACGTCGTTATCTGCGCGCACAAATACGGATCCTCGCCTCCCGTCTCCGGGCTTCTTCCGTTTCGCGGATCCCGATCAAGGTCGAGACAGGGACCGAGCGCCTGGTGCTTTCCCTTCCCGCGGAATTCTTCACCCATTGCACGCCCCACCCGTTGTGCGAGGTCAACGTCCCATGTCGACGCCATCCCGATACCGACCGGAAAACTCGTGGCAAGCCCGTCCCGCACTCCGTGCGGTCCATCTGACATAATAAAACCGGGGATGGAGAGTCGCGTGTTGTCCGCGGTATTGAAGCCGCCTTCGGCATGGAGCTGCAGGATTTTCTCATCGGTCGTCATCTGGCCGAGAATGGTTGTGATCCTGTCTTCGACCGTCTGTGCCATAAGAAGCGAATAGGTTGAAACAAGAACAGTGAGCACGATGTAGATAGCGAGGTGAGATAATAGTCGGAGCCGTTGTCGTCGCATAAGGTGAGTTCCCGTTGAAGTTCGTAGCTGACGCTGCCAAGGTATTTATATTTCATTTTGGATGCAATCTTCCGCAGGGCCTTATTTTCAGTTGATGCGATTCGCTCAATGAGATGTCATAATCGGAGGTTTCTTCAAAACTGAAATTTGTTCAGCATCTGCTCCTTTTAGACTTCGCGCTCATCGGAGCGAAGCATAATAGTGCGTTCAGCATTCATTCGGGATACAGTGCGCCCGAAATTATGACAAGCCCGATCTTCAATGTGAAACAATGTTCAGCGTTGAAGACAAATGTCAAAACCGAGGAATAGTCTGGGAATAAACGATACACTTCTGTGGAGCGTTTCGCGCAGCGCACGACGGCGGCATCACTGCAAGTGCAGTCCAAGGATAGTCATAGCACACTTTGGGTGCCCGCTAGACGCATCCGGGCATAACAAGCTTCTGAGTGCATCATTCCCGGACGTTCTTATCGGGAATCTATCGGTCCACAATTCAAAGTCACCAAACTGTAACGCCATCCCGAAGCTGGTAGTGGGCTACTTTGAATTAAAGGTCATTGCGATCCCGCTCGAAGAGCGGGAGAAGCAATCCCCTTGTTTCAAAAGGAGATTGCTTCGTCGCCCCGCGTTAAGCGGGGCTCCTCGCAATGACTTTTTTTTGAAAGTGCCCCACTACCCCGCCGTTGCCGTGGTTGAAGTTGTGCCAATTTTTTTGTAGTGTAGGCATCATCCGACGGTTCCCTGCTCTCACACTTCTCCTTCGTCGTGCAATGAAACCATACCTCTTCATTCTTTCTGTTGTTGTCGTTGTCTCATTGATCCTCTTCATTTTCTACTTCAACGCCCTCCCGATTATCTCCCGGGAGGAGCCGCAGCCGGTGCGCGTCTATTTCGCAGACCATATCTCGCACGCCCACGAGCTTGTCATACAAAAGTTCAATGAAAAATATAAGGGGTGGATCGAAGTCGTCCCCGTTAATCTGCCGTTCGAGAAATTCAGCACCAATGAACGGAAGGAATTGCTGGCGCGTTCGCTCCGCAGTAAAAGCGACCGTCTCGACCTCTATTCTGTCGATCAAATATGGGTTCCGCGGTTTGCAAAATGGAGCGAGCCCCTGGACGAGTATTTTTCCCCGGAAGAGCGAGCGCAGATCTTATCCTATGCATTGTCCTCGTGCATGTATGACAGTGTTTTGGTGTCGGCACCGCTGTACATAGATATCGGAATGATGTATTACCGGCGCGATATCATCCGGAGACTCCCCGATGCGGATCAGATAGAAGAGAAGCTCAAAAGATCCATTTCATGGGATGAATTGATTCTGCTTCGCGATCGGCTCAACTACCAGGGGAAGCCTTTCTATATCTTTCAGGGAAACGACTACGAGGGGCTCGTGTGCAATTATTTTGAGCTTCTTGCCGGCAAGGACAGGCAATTCTTCGCGCACAATACCATCCAACTTAACTCGCGAACGGCCCGGTCTGCCCTGCAGCAGCTCGTCGACTTTGTGCACAAGGACCATATCAGCCCAGCTGCGGTCGTCGAATTTGATGAAAACCTGAGCTACCGTTACATGCTCGACCATGATGCGGTCTTCGTGCGCGGGTGGCCGAACTTCATCGAAAATTTCCGGCAAATGTATCCGGACACCTCGAAAATCGACCAGCTCGGCCGGGCTGCGCTGCCTCATTTTTCAGGACAGGATCCGACTTCCGTTTTCGGCGGATGGAACATCATGCTGTCAAAATATTCGACAAAGAAAAAGGAAGCCCTTGAGTTCGTCAAGTTTCTTCAAACGAAAGAAATTCAAGAACTCTTGTTTGAGGCCGGGGGATTCATTCCGGTGAGCAATGCGGTCTACGCCGACGAACAGTTCATGAGCCAGCGTCCCGAGCTGGCATATTACCGGCAATTGCTCGACCATGGATTTAACCGTCCATCGCTGAAGAATTACACCAAACTTTCCGACATCATTTCGCACTACGTACGCCGGGCCATCTCCAGGGAATTGACTGTGGACGAAGCGCTCAGCAAAGCATCGCAGATGATCAACTCAAACAAAGTTCTCATTAAATAACAGCGGCACCCGCATGGTCTTCCGTGCCAATAAGGTTTTCGAGGGTTTTAAGAAATACCACTTTGAGATTCGCCATCTCATGGTGTTTCTCATTGTCATCATTCTGTTCCAGCTGGTCGTATCGTTCGTGAATAAGATGTCGATGCAAAAATTTATTTTGATGACTCAGGAATGGTACCAGCAGGATTCGGCGGAACGGATCGCGAACCTGACCGCCACATCTCTTGAACTTCTTCTTGAATCCAATTCGCAAAACCCAAAACAGTCCGAGGCCGACATCAGGAAGACGGTCCAGAACCTCAACATCATCCTCAGCCAGCATCTTCTCCATCAGAATGTCCAGGAAATTTGCCTGCTGGTGTCTACCGACACCTCGGTAGCGGCGATCGACGACGGCCTGGTGCTGTATAACTATGCATTCAACAATCTCAGAGACATTCCGCCGCCGCAGATGGCGCACGCGGAAGCCATTCGTCTCTACAAAGGCCTCAAGGACACCATTGCGGCCTCGGAGCAGATCCATACCGTCCTCGAAGGAAAACAGACCTTTCACATCTTCGTCCCGTTCGTTCCGCGAGGGGAGTACGTCGGCTCGGTGTATATGAAGAACACGCCCGATTTCAGTATCATTGCCAAAGAGATGATTTCCAACTACGGCGAGATTTCCGCGACGTACGCTGCGCTGATCATTTTCGCACTTCTCGCCATGTTCTACATTTCTTCGTATACGTTGAAAGAGCGCAACGAAACGCAGCAATTGCTCTTTGAGGAGCAGAAAAGACATCTCGCGGAACAGATCGTGTACGAGAACGAGCTCATGTTTACCAAGAGGATCTATCACACGCACCACAAGGCCGAGAAGATCATGGGCTTCATCAAGGAGGACATGAGAAATCTCTCCTCGGAGAATATTGACATTGTGAAACACCGCATTAACCAGTATTCCAATTTCATTGCGCGGGTCATTTATGACATGAAATGGTACGACCCGCCTCTTCAAACGATCCGCGGCGCCATTTTCCAGACCAGCATCAACGAGGTCATCCGCTTCCTCGTGCAGAATGTCTTCCTGCGGGTATCGGCGGCGACGGAAGAATACTCATTCGTCCTTGAGCTCGATGAGAAACTGCCGGCGGTGCCGATCAATGAATTCGTCGTGTGGGAGGTGTTCGAACCGATCATCCAGAATGCCATCGATCATGCCGGTGAACAGCGGGTCACGATTACGATCCGGACGTCGTCTATGCCCGACAGCCGCCGGTCATGCATCATCGTCCGGGACAATGGAAAAGGCATAGAACCATGGCTGCTGGAAACGGGAAATGAAGGGATAAAAAGGATATTCCTCGAACACTCGACGACAAAGAAAGTCAGCCCCGACCAGCGCTCCGGATACGGCTGCTACATTGCGTATGAAATAGCGACACAGCGCTGCGGCTGGAGCATGGACGCAGAAAATCTCGCAGAAGGCGGATGTCAATTCATCATCACAATCCCTCAGGGATGAAAGGGAAGAACGAATGCTGCCCGAAACACGCATAAACCTTCTTCTCATTGAAGACGAGGACTTTGACGTCCGGAGGGTCCGGAACACTCTCCGGCCGTTCGGAGACCGCATCGTTATCCGCGACGTTGTCTCGAACGGGCTTGTCGCGCTCGATTTGCTGAAGAGCCATCCGGGCGCGTACGATGTCGTCGTGATGGATTTCCAGATTGCCGGAAGCGTGATGGGCGAAGACCTTATCCGCAAGATCAAGAAACTCGACGGCTCTCTTCAGATAATCGTCATCACGAAAATGACCGTGAATATTACCGATTACGACTTTGCAGAGAGGCTCATGGTCGCCGGCGCGTACTGGTACTGCACGAAGTATCCGGGTGATATCGAGAACTACATTTATCAACCGACCGATTTCATCCTCAGCATCGTGAACGCCCACCAGAAGAAACAACTGGAGATGGAAAGCCAGCTCTCGAAGAAGAAACTCGAACGCAACGTCGAAGAAATTCTATTACAACGGCGGATCGTCGGCGTTTCGCCGGCCATCGTGAATCTCCGGCATGAAATTGAGAAGTGCGCGGCCAGCGACATGACAGTGCTGATCTCCGGGTCATCGGGAACGGGAAAGGAAATCGTCGCATACAATATTCACTATTCAAGCCCGCGAAAACACGAGAACTTTGTTCCGATCAATTGCGGAAGCATACCGGGGGAACTCATTGAAAGCGAGCTGTTCGGGTACGAGAAGGGCGCATTCACGGGAGCAAACGCCAAAAAGGCCGGACTTTTCGAATTGGCGCACCGGGGCACGCTGTTCCTTGATGAGGTCGGCGAGCTGCCGCTCAATGCCCAGGTGAAGCTTCTGCGGGTGATCCAGGAAGGAGAAATCGAAAAAATCGGAAGGACGGCGAAAACAAAAGTGGACGTTCGGATCATCGCCGCGACGAACAAGAACCTGGAAGAAGAAGTGAAGGCAAAACGGTTCCGCGAGGATTTGTTCTACCGGCTCAATGTGGTTCCGATCTACGTTCCCCCGCTGCGAGAGAGGATTGAAGACATTCCGGTGCTCTTCGACTACTATCTCACCGATTTCAGCAGCGACATGGGAAAGCCGAAGCCGGCGATCCAGAAGAGTGCAATGAATATCGTCATCACGCATCAATGGCCCGGCAACGTGCGGGAGCTGAAAAACGTCGTGCACCGGATTCTCTTTTCCGGCGAAAGTGTGATCACCAACGATGTCATCCTAAACGCGCTCGGGTACGCCGGGAAGAAGGGTGCCGGATTCTCCGCCGCCTCAATTGAGTTCGGAGATCCCGCGAACATTTCGCCGTGGAAGCAGATGGAACGGGAGATGAGGGAGCGGTACTTCGTGTACGTCCGGCGGCACTCGGAGTCAGACGCGGATGCGGCAAAGAAACTCGGCCTTGCACCATCGAACTACCACAGAATGTGCAAAGAATTGGGTCTGAAATGAGAGCCGCAGTGCAGCATCCCGATAATCAAGATAATAAGCCGGAGATTATCTTTTTCATAACAATCTCGCCATTGACGATTATTTTCCCTCTGAAGACCCGGTAAATCACATACTCCTTGGTGGCACGCCATGTGCTAGGTCTCAGGCGTGCCTCATAGCAACCCACATAGCAGTCTTCTTCTTCTCTATCTCACATTCCTCTTAGTCGTTGGTCTCTATTTCGCGTGGCGAGAAGGCAAAGGCACCGATGAATACTTCCTTGCTGGAAGGAAGATGGGATGGTGGGCCGTTGCCGCTTCACTCTTCCTGAGCAATTTCTTCCGGTTTCAGGTGCTCATGTACTCGATATCCATTTCAAGATACTTCTGGCTGACGCTCATTATCGCAGGGCTGATCTCGTTGTGTGTTCTTGTGGGCCAATCGCGATTTGGATGGTCACTCGCATCATTTGCTATGATTCGAAATTCGCAATTGAATCTTATCTTCTCTGTCTCGTTGATTCTCTTTTACGCGGTTGTGCAGGTGCTGCTGGTGCTGTTTCTCGCCGGCTTCGTCTTTGAAGATATTATGCATATCGAGTATTACACGGCGGCAATGATCATCGTCGTCTTCACGGGAATCTACGTCGTGGTTGGGGGATTCGGCGCTGTCATGAGAACGCAGACTCTTCAGTTTTTCCTCTTTGCCGTCGGAGTTCTTGTCATTCTCATCTCCGGCGTGCATCCCGTCTGGGCTCTGCATCCGGACCTGAATCCCGCCATGAACAGCGTTCCACAGAGCTCGGCCCTGATGAGCGCGTTCATCGGAGCGCCCCTGCTGGGCCTTTGGATGTGGAATATCGACCACCAGTCGGGCCAACAGTTGTTCTCCGTACGAAATACCCGCGAGAGGATGATTGGATTTGCGATTGCGCTGGTTGGAGTTTCTCTTGCGCTCCTCTTTCTCATTTCGGAGGGGAGCAGTTCGATTCCTGCCGCCCGGCTTCCTCTTCAGCCGGCGTTTTCCGGGGAATCGGTTTTGGAGACCGTCGCGAATACATGCGTCCTTCTCGGCTTGTTTGCGGTTATAGTGTCGACGCTCGCAACCTCGTTCACGAGCGTGGCGTGGTTGTTCACAAACAGAGTCTACGTTCATTTTCACCCTTCGACCACGGAGACGGAACGGGTTTTCGTCGCGCGGCTTGCCACGACCGCGGCGAGCGTCGTAGCGATTCTTCTCATACCGATTGGGAAAATGACCGGAAGCTCTGCCATCGCGTATTTCTTCCTCCTCCAGGTTTACGTGTGTCCTCCGGTCGCAGCCCTCGTCATCATGAATTTGCTATGGAAGAACGGCTCCAGTTTTGGAGAGATCATAGCCCTGATCAGCGGCGAGGCTGCGGCTTTTCTCCTGTTTCTCTTAAATCAATTTCGAACGCCAGACCTCGCCAATCAGGGTGCGTTTGCATTGCTGCCTTCGGATCCATTCATCAATGCAATCGGTTTGTTCTTTCTCACGGGGTTGATGTACATGAGCTTTGGTCATGTTCGCGTTCAAAAGGTGGAGGTGGCTCAACTCTCTCACGGGGACGGATAGAAGAGTGCTGCGCCGACACGGATCCAGAACGCCCCTCTTCACTCAATCAAGATCTTGTAGCATATTCACTAATCAACCTAATTCACGATGTTCGTTTACAGCATGAAAGGAAGTACGTCATGAAGAAGATACTTCTACTTCTTGTCGTTTCTATGCTTCTGGGGTCGCCCCTCTCCGCGCAATGGGTCTTTAACAGATTTGAATCTGCTGTTAAGGATTCAATGTTTTCGTTTGCGTACACTCCGGGAGCCACAAAGCAGGTTCAGATCAATACCGATACCGCCGCAGGTGTTGAAGGAGGAAAAGCTCTAAAATGCACCTGGACGGTTCACACTACGCAATCGTGGGGCGGGTACAACCAACTGAATTATTTTGTTCCTCGCACGAAAGACAGCACCTACTACGCCAAAACGCACCGGAATGTCTACCATGACAGCACATATTTGAATTTTTCGGGCGCGAAGTACATCAGTCTCTGGTTCAACAACATGACAAAATCCACCGTCGGGCCCAACACGGTGCACTTCAGGCTCGAGCTTTACGAAGCGGGCGGCGGAGCTGATTACTGGAATGACCAGTCTCAACATGAAGAATGGTATTTTGAGACCGGCAATATGTACGATACGACGTCCGGTTGGAAGCAAATGATCATGCCGCTGGTTGATCGCGGAACCGGGGCTACGCCGAACGACCAGGGCTTCTCAAACCCGCAGTGGAGCGGCGTCACCAACAACGGAACGCTCGACCTGGACAAGATCATTGGATACAGCATCGTGTGGACTGCGCCTCTGCTGGGCGGCGATTCAACCGCCTCGGGCGTCATCATGTTCGACAAGCTGCAATTGCTCGATGACCAGTACACGCCGATCCGCTTGTTCAACAATTTCGCGCAAGACACTACCGATTTGAACCCAAACCGCGGATGGAACGATGCGGGCAGTATTACATTCTTCAAAGAAGCAGTTGATACACTCGTTTCTCCTTCCGCACTGGGCGTCGATTGGAAAATCAACGGCGCTCAAAGCTGGGGAGGATATGCAAACTTTACAGATGTGCTGCCCGCCGGTACATATTTCCCCAACCTTGGCGGAAATGCATATCTGCAGCTTTATATCAAAGTCGTCACGCCGTTGACGTCCTCGACTGGTTCTATCCAGAACAAAGTAACAATGCGCCTAACTCTTAAAGAAACCGGCCCGGCGAATACGGATGAATGGTACAACAAACTGAATGTCATCATCGACTCGAACGCCACCAATCTTGGCTGGCAACAGGTTAACATACCTTTAGTTGCCCTCCCAGGAAGCTGGGCTGAATTATCCTCCAAGGGATTCTATGCCGTCAACGGGTCTGGGAACGGCGTGATGGATCTCAATCAGATCGGCCAGATCAAACTTGAATTCTCGATGAGCGCCGATGCCGGCGAGCCTACTGGCGCAAGTCTGTTTTATTCCGGAAAGATTCTGGTGAGCAAGCTTGTACCCGCCGGATATCACAATCAGGACACAACGCCCCCCGCGAAAGTCACAAGTGTGTTGGCAACAGCAGGGTCATTTGCCAACCTGATTACGTGGGCCGATGTTCCCAGTGAACCGGGCTCGACGTACAACGTCTACGCCAGCGAAAAACCCTTCACCCTGACGACCGATAAAGACGTTGAAAATGTTCCGCCGTTCAATCTTCCTCTCGGGACGCAACTGGCAAACCATATCCTCCGCGCCCCGGTGACAGACCAGAACATTACCTATTACTACGGCGTGACCGCGACGGATAATGTCGGCAATACAAACAAACCGACCGTAACGGGAGCAGTCACGAACAAAGCCAAAGGCGTGCCGACGATCGCAAAGGCGCCGCCGGCAAACATTACGATTGATGGCAACCTCGCAGAATGGGCGAGCATACCGCCGATCGTGCTCAACTCGTTCCGAAGTCCCGCCACCGCTCATATGGCACCGAACGGTTCATTGCGAGACAGCAACGATCTTTCGGCGAAGGCGTATTTTGCGGTAGACTCCAAGAACCTCTATGTCGCTTTTGACGTCGTCGATGATACCGTTACCGTCGATACGACGAAAAACGATTACGAGCAGGATTGCCCCGATCTCTTCATCGGTCTGTATGATTGGAGAGGCGCGAAGCACGGCGGCTACACTGCCGGTGCAAAACCGGAATACCATTTCCGTTTCTCGATGAACAGACTGCGTGAAGATCACCGTTCGGTGATCGTTATGTATCCGGGAGCAAATTATGTGTGGAAGAAGAAGAGCCTGACATCGGGATATACCATTGAAGCGAAGATACCCTTTGCGCTTCTTGCACAGGAGTTTCCGGGAGACAGTGTCTTTGTTCCGCGCGAAGGCATGCGTATCCCCATCGATATCGAGGTCAATGATCGCGATGGCCAGCCGGTAGCCCGAGATTGCGAACTCTGTTACTCGACGCTCAACGACGATAATTCGTACCAAGACATGTGGCGCTGGACGCATACGTGGATTGGCGCACAATGGACCGTCGGAGTCGCAAACAAGGATGTGGCAACGATTGGCACGTACGAACTTTCACAGAACTATCCCAATCCGTTCAATCCGGCCACAACGATCAAATACAGCATTGCGAAAGCGGGTCAGACCACGTTGAAGGTGTACGATATCCTGGGCAGAGAAGTCGTGACGCTGGTGAACGAGGTGCAGCAACCCGGGCAGCACAACGTACAGTTCAACGCCGCGGCTTTCGCGAGCGGTGTCTATTTCTACAGAGTCAGTTCCGGATCGTTCGTTAATGTAAAGAAAATGATGTTGTTGAAGTGATCCATAAAATCGGGAGGGGGATTATCCCCCTCCCGAAATATTTACACTAAGCAATGCAACTATGAGACAGGAACTCTTCGCTTCAGGCGGGGGAACAATGCGCTTCTTTGCTAAAACAGCCGTACTGTTGGCTCTCTTCTCCGGCGTTCTGTTTTCAGGACAGACGGGGAAAATTGCCGGCAAGATCACCGATGCATCGAACAAAGAGCCGATCGTCGGCGCATCCGTGTTAATTCAAGACGCCCATGTGGGAGCGGCGACGGACGTTGAGGGATACTATTACATCAGCAACCTTGCTCCGGGGACGTATGCGCTCGCCATCAGCAACATTGGATATAAGAAGGCGCTGATAAAGAATGTTATCGTGAAAATAGACCTGACGACTGAAATTGACGTGAAACTCGAGCCGACGGCTGTCGAGATCGGGACCGAAGTTGTCATTCAAGCGGAACGCCCGTTGGTTCAAAAAGATCTTACATCGTCGTCCGTGACCGTGTCGTCGGACGAACTGAAAGTGATGCCGGTTGAAAATGTTCAGCAAGTGATCAATTTGCAGGCCGGCGTTGTCGGCGGGCATTTTCGCGGGGGCCGGACCGGAGAGGTCGGATACCTCATCGATGGACTTTCAATCAACAATCCTGCAAATGGAAATGTGGGACTCACGCTGGAGAATGCATCCGTCCGCGAAATGGAGGTCATCAGCGGAAGCTTTAACGCCGAATATGGCCAGGCGATGTCTGGCATCGTCAACATCGTAACGCAGGACGGCGGATCGCAATTGCATGGATCATTTTCATCTTATTTTGGCGATTATTATACGAACCACAGCGACGTATTTCAAAACCTGGACAAGTTGAATGTCAGCCGCTCCAAGAACTATCAGGCGAGCCTTAATGGACCGACGCCCCTCTCCGACCATTTGACGTTCTTCCTCACTGGCCGCTATTACGATGACGAGGGATATCTCTATGGCCGGCGCCTCTTCAATGTTTCCGATAACATTACACCCATGTTTGATTCAAACGGAAATCAAATCAGGACGACGGACCCCAGCCTTGATGTGCCGGACGGATTTGTAAGGGGCGAGGATGGCAATCTTTATTCCTTCGACGCCGCTGCGACAAAGAAGGGGACTTTCTACACGACCGATGAAACCGGCAATATCTACAAGATCACAAAAACGGGCGACGGCGCGTATGTTCCGATGAATCCGTCGCGGAAATATTCCGCAAACGGAAAGATCGCCTATTCGCTTTCCGGGTTGAAATTTACCTATGGTCTCTTCTGGGAAGACAATTTCAACAAGTACTTCAGCAATGCTTTCAAGTACACGCCGGACGGTATCAACAGTTATTACAGCACCAGTTACATCCATAGTTTCCAGATTGCTCATGTGCTCTCTCAAAGCACGTTCCAGACCTTGAAGTTCTCTGTGAATGAATTCAAATCGCATAGGAACGTATTTGACGATCCTTACGATCCACGGTATGTCGACCCCACCCAGGGCGAGCCAAAAACGAATTACACTTTCTGGTCGGGCGGAAACGACGTGGGCCGCGACAGCGTTCGAACGCAGTCGGTCATCGCCCAGTGGTCGTTTTCCTCGCAGGTCTCGAAAGAACACAAAATTGGTATCGGCCTTGAAGGCCGTTCTCATCAGCTCTTCCGGCATGATAAGAGCCTCGACAATATCACCAAGGATCTGATCGACAGTACAACAGGATTTCCCGTTTTCACGGGAGGATATCCTAACCTGGGAGCGATCGGCAATCAAATGTACGACAAGCGCCCGTTCGAAGCGTCGGGGTACGTTCAGGACAAGATGGAGTACGGCGATATGATCATCAATGCCGGTATCCGGCTCGACTATTTTAACCCGAATGCAGACCTTCTTGCGGACTTGAAGAACCCAATGCGCAACACGCTCTATCCGGATGCGGGAAGGATGGTGAAGGCGAGCGCGAAAGTGCAGGTCAGTCCCCGTTTGGGCGTTTCCTTCCCGATCACCGACGAGGGCATTATTCACTTTTCGTACGGTCACTTCTTCCAGATTCCG
Source organism: uncultured Chitinophagaceae bacterium (assembly GCA_964384415.1). Taxonomy (GTDB): domain Bacteria; phylum Bacteroidota; class Ignavibacteria; order UBA10030; family UBA8401; genus JAGVPT01. The sequence continues at coordinate 24,516 of CAYLMV010000058.1, forward strand.
GCGTTCGAAAACCTCTATTACAATTCTGATTTTCTTATCAGTCCGGGACAATCGCTCAATTCCATCACAGGCAATCCCGATCTTGATGCGCAGCGAACAACGTCCTACGAGTTGGGACTACAGCAAGCGCTCTTTACGAACATCGGGATTGATTTTACGGTGTACTACCGCGATATACGCAACCTGCTCGGCACGGAGATCATAGAAACGTACGAGGGGTTCAAATATGCACGGTATATTAATCGTGACTACGGGAACACCCGCGGATTTGTCCTGTCGCTTGACCGGCGTTTCGCGAATTATTTCAGCCTGCGCGCGGACTACACCTATCAAATCGCCGAGGGGGACGCTTCCGATCCCTTGCAGAATTACTACAACAATCAAAGCAACCCGCCGGTTGAAACGAACAAATCCGTCGTTCCCCTCAGTTGGGACCAGCGGTCGACGCTCAATGTGAGTCTCACAGTTGGCGAAATCAACGACTGGACGGTAGGACTGATTTTCCAATACGGCACAGGATTCCCGTATACTGCCGATACTCGCGTCTCGTTGCTCCGGTTCGAGAATGGAGCTTTGAAGCCTTCAACAAACGACCTCGACTTGCGTGCGGAAAAAAGTCTTTCACTCGGCAATGTTCATTTCTCGTTGTTCCTCTTGATCTATAATCTCCTGGATGTGAAAAACGAAAACAACGTCGATCCGGCAAGCGGAAGAGCCAATGTCGATATCTTTACTTCCCAAAACGCTCAGAAGATTATCGGCCTCAATACGATTCAAGAATACCAAAATGATCCCGGAAGCTTTTCGACCCCGCGGGAAGTGCGTGTTGGTTTCAATTTGGATTTTTAGACCATTTGTTGCAGGAGTCTATGATGATTTCGAACGTAAGAAGGATACTGCTCTTTGTGCTGATAGGCTATTCATTAGCCTTCCCTCAGGGACAGATCGATCCCCGTACACAACTGTATCGAGATGAGCCCAAAGGCGACATACGATACAGAAAGCAAGGGATCATGGACGGGAACCTGGTGCGGACCATATACTATAACACCGGGGAGGTTGCTCAATGGCCTTATTCCCCTTCGGGAGAATGGCCCAAAGGCTCGGGTCATGAGTATCTCGACGGCGTCACGGTTCTCATTGCCGCCGAAGTAACGACCCCCGGAAATGGTCAGACCATCCATCCGCTGGAAGCTGAATACCGTGAAGAGATGCCGAAAGATCCGGTGACGGGGCAAATCTGGGGACTTGAACCTGTTCCAGGCTACGACAATCCCGACAGGA
>CAYLMV010000059.1:0-24519 GCA_964384415.1 uncultured Chitinophagaceae bacterium
CAGATTTCTCCCTTCCGAACTCCTGAACTTTTTGATGCCGCGCGAACTTCGCTGATGTTCCGCGGCGATCCCTCGACAGGCTGGTCGATGAACTGGAAGATCAATCTGTGGGCACGGTTCTTGGACGGCAACCATGCCTATAAACTGATAGCGAAACAGATCAGCCTTGTTGACAAACCAGCATTCGAAAAAGGCGGTACATATCCGAACATGTTCGATGCTCACCCTCCGTTTCAAATCGACGGGAATTTTGGATTTACCGCTGGCATTGCCGAGATGCTTCTGCAGAGCGGCGACGGCGCCATCTTCGTGCTTCCTGCGTTGCCGGACGTTTGGAGGGAGGGAAGCATTAAAGGTCTCCGTGCCCGGGGAGGATTCGAAATCAAATCGATGGAATGGAAAGACGGAAAACTCTCTGCGCTGGTCATCAAGTCCGACTTGGGAGGCAATTGCCGTATCCGTTCCTACTCGCCGCTGAAAGTTGAAGGTAGCGCAACGCTCATTCCAGCCAACGGCCGCAACACCAATCCGTTTTATCAGGCCGCTCAAACAAAGAATCCCCTGATTTCTCCGAAAGCGAAGTTGCAGACGATGAAGCTAAAGGACTCCTTCTTATATGATATTGAAACGAAACCGGGAGGAGAGTACGCATTCGTCTCGGAGTAATGGTGAATCGATCGTCCCTCGTCCCACTGTGATGCATTCTCCCGCTTCGCACCACGATCGGGAGTTCAATATCTGATTGTGCAATGATAGAGAATATCGGTGTTGAAGTAGACTGGATGAGTTTCTCATCAAGTGCTGATCGTTCAAAGGTGTTCTGGGAATCATGAGACACGAATTGAATTTGTTTTACGGTGTGATTCTATCAGCGGCGTCTTGTTTCGCGCAGGTGATCACGAATAATGTCTCGTCAACTGACAGTACCGGCTCTCGCTTATTTTGTTATACCAATCCGATTACGAGGGACACTGTCATAGCAATGCGTGATCACTGTATCATCAAAGTCGGCAAACAATGGTATTGTACAGGAACCTCGCTGCCGGTGTGGACCGGTCCAAATCCCGGAGTACGGCTCTTGATTTCGGATGATCTTATCCATTGGCGCCAGCATTCATGGCTCATTGACGCAGGCAAACTGCCGCCCGATTGCCCCTATAATGGACGCTTCTGGGCGCCTGAAATTCACCACATACAGAACAAATATTGGCTCACTGTCAATTCCGGAAAAGTGACCAACGATGATCCGAAAGGGATGAAAACGCACAGCATCTGGCTGTTTTCATCCGACAAAGTAACGGGTCCTTATACGCTCGTGAATGGACCATTGACCAACCGATACAACAATGATGCAACCTTGTTCGAAGATGATGATGGTCAAACGTATCTTTACTGCAGCGGCAACGGCCTTTTCCAAGCGAGAATCAGCTTGCCTACAGGTACAATCGTCGGCGGCATTCAGAAATTTCTCGACAAGAAAGACCCTGAGAATCCGGAATGGATGGTAGGAGGCATCGAAGGTCCATTCGTGGTGAAGAGAGACGGTTCGTATTTCATGTTCTTTTCTTCGTGGACACGCGGATATGAAGTTGGCCTACTCAAATCAAACTCGCCGCTCGGTCCGTGGAAACTGGCATCGCGCGAGCCGATTTTTGGCACTCGAAAAAAAGGTTATCGTCCTGAGCTGGCAATCGACGGCGGATATGAAAATTTAAGATTCCAGGATAGTGAGGATCCATACTGCGAAACAGGCCATAATGCAATATTCGAAGGACCGGACGGCAAGTTGTGGAGCTCTTGTCATTACCTTATGTATGATAAGCGGCCGTATCCATATTGCCCGGATCTCGAGGAATGGGAGAAAACCCCTCAATTAGGAATTGAGCCAGTGTATTATAGAAATGGATTGTTCTATATCAATGGCCCAACATGGACAAAACAATGCGTGGAATATTGAGGCGAATAATGCGGTGCGACATTCGGCCCTCGCATCCGACAGAGATGTACCCATTTTCGTCGCCGTTGAAAGCGGAAGCGCATCCAATGCTCGTTCTAGCCCATCAAGAACAACATCGGTATGATGGGAGTTGCGGAATATCAAAAATCCGCCTGATCTTTACCGGCTGATGAACAGAGTGTCGATACGTCATTCGGGCGCTGGTTAGACTCCAGCAGATACTCGAGTAAATGTTTAGGAGAGGATGACATGGAAAGACGAAAATTCTTTGAACTTATTGGGTTGGGAGCCGGTGCAGTTGCGGCCCTTCCTTTGCGCGCAAGAGCCAAAGAACTTCCATCGATGATCTTCGGCGACTCTGTTCAGGGCTACCCGTTGTCTGAATGGCAGGCCGTGGTTGACAACCCCTGGGGAGCTGCAGAAGCCTCCGAAGGCCCCGGCACATGGGACGGAGTATCACTCAAATCGCCCGCGATTCCCGGACTCGCCGGAGAAGGGCCATTTACGCCTGAATGGAAATCGCTCCTCGAGTATGAGGCGCCGGAATGGTACCGGGATGCAAAGTTCGGCATCTGGGCTCACTGGAGTCCGCAATGTGTACCGGAAGCGGGCGACTGGTACGCACGGAATATGTACATCCAGGGACAGGCACAATACGATTACCATGTCTCACGCTACGGTCATCCGTCGAAATTCGGATACAAGGACCTCTGTGCACAGTGGACGATGTTGAACTGGGAGCCGGATGCGATGATCGAACGGTTCAAAAAGGCCGGAGCAAAACTGTTTTTGGCTCTCGCGAATCATCACGACGGGTTCGATGCCTGGAACTCTAAACACCATCCGTGGAATGCGAGCGCAATCGGGCCGAAGCGGGATGTCATAGGTGAATGGTCTGCCGCCGCCCGGCGACATGGACTTCGTTTCGGAGTCACCGTGCACGCGGCTCGCAACTGGTTCTGGTTTCAGTCGGCGCACCTTTGCGATAGGTCGGGGTCGCTTCAGGGTATCCCTTATGATGGACAGCTCACGGAGGAGAACGGCAAAAATCAGTGGTGGGAGGGCCTCGATCCTCAGGCGCTGTATGGGCGTAAACACGGCCTGAAGGAAAATCCCGATGATAAGTTCGTCACCAATTTCTATGACAGGGTCCGCGACCTCATCGACCAGCACGATCCCGATCTGCTCTATTTCGACAACAGCGGTTTGCCGCTCGGCTGGGCAGGCATGAACATAGGAGCATATTTTTACAATCACTATCTGAAGACTCACGACGGCAAGCTCGACGCAGTGCTGAACATCAAACAAGTGCCCGACGAGCTGGCAAAGGCTGTGGTTGCAGATTATGAACGCGGAGTAACCGACAGCATCATGCCGCACGCATGGCAATCCGAAACCTGCATCGGTGAATGGCACTACAACCGATCGCTCTTCACGAACCACAATTATATGAAGCCGGCGGAGGCAATTCGCTGGATGGTCGATGCCGTCAGCAAGAACGGCACATTCATGCTCAATATCCCCGGCAGACCGGACGGCACGATCGATTCGGACGAAGTTGCGATCCTCGATGCAATCGGCACCTGGATGCAAACCAACGGGGAAGCTATTTATGCCACCCGGCCATGGAAAACTTTCGGCGAAGGAGCGCACACCGCCAAGTCGGGTTCCTTTTCCGGCGCCAGCACTGCGTCTCTCGATTCGAACGACATCCGGTTCACCCGCAACAAGCGCGGCGACATCGTCTATGCAATCGTCCTCGGCTGGCCGGAAGAAGGGCGGTTTCAGATAAAGAGTCTCGGCTCGGCTTCACCGCTGCGCCCCGGTAAAGTGGCAAACGCCGCGCTCCTCGGCTCTGCCGAAATGCTGAGATGGAACCAGTCGGCTGAATCCTTGACGGTTGAGAAGCCTTCTGCCAAGCCGGGCGATTTCGCCTACACATTGAAAATTGAGCTGGCTTAAAACATAGCCGGCTCTCATTGCCCTCACGAAAGGAAGATTCCGTTCGACGACTTCGAACAATACTCCCCCAAACTTTCCCCTGCGGGACCTCTATGATGCGACATCTTTGTGGTTGGCTGTTCCTGGCAGCGCTCTCAATGTTCACGTTCGCCGATAATGCGTTCGCGCAAAATCCTATTATTACGAATCAGTTCACAGCAGATCCGTCGGCACGGGTTTTTGATGGAAAGGTATACCTTTATCCCTCTCACGATATTCTCGCCGGCGAAGGGCGGGGTCGTGCCGGCTGGTTTTGCATGGAAGATTATCACGTTTTCTCATCCGAAAACCTTACCGATTGGACGGATCACGGCGTTATTGTCAGTCAGGACAAAGTTCCGTGGGTCGATTCAAGATCATACGCAATGTGGGCTCCCGATTGTATTGAGACGAATGGGAAGTATTTTTTCTACTTTCCCGCCCCAGCAAAAGACGCATCCTTCGGAAGAGGCTTTTCAGTTGGAGTCGCTCTCTCGGACAAACCCTATGGACCGTTTATCCCGGAGCCTGAACCTATCAAAGGTCTTCATGGGATCGATCCGAATCCATTCATCGACAAAGATGGACAGGCATACATATACTGGGCGGCGAGAAATATCTACGTTGCAAAGTTGAAAGAGAATATGCTGGAGCTCGCCTCTGAACCGCAGGTGATTCAAGGTCTGCCTGAGAAAGGACTCAAAGAGGGTCCGTATCTGTTTGAGCGGAAAGGGATATACTATTTGACCTATCCGCATGTGCAGGATACGACCGAGTGTCTTGAGTACGCGATGGGTACCAATCCGATGGGTCCTTTCACGGTTGCGGGGCTGATCATGGACCGATCGCGGGAATGCTGGACTAATCACCAATCTATTATTGAGTTCAAAGATCAATGGTATCTGTTCTACCATCATAACGACCTCTCTCCAAACTATGATAAAAACAGGTCTGTACGGATTGACAGTTTATTCTTCAACCCGGACGGCACGATCAGGAAGGTGATTCCCACATTGCGCGGGGTAGGCTTGGCGGATGCATCCCGGGAAATTCAGATTGATAGGTATAGTCTCACAAGCGGCAAAGGCGTCTCAATAGCTTTTCTTGATACCCTCAAGAAGTTTGACGGATGGAAAACAATACTCGACACGGCGAACGCATGGATACAATTTAATAGCGTCAATTTTGGCAGCAGCAGGTTCAGTTCGGTTAAGGTGCGCGCGTCATCAAGAACAGGAGGAGTGCTCGAGCTCCGGCTGGACAGGGTTGACGGTCCCGTCATCGCCCGCGTAGATATTCCTCAATCGAGCGGATGGACTATTTTCAAATCAAACGTGTCAGGGCTTCAATCGGGGATTCATCACCTGGCCCTGCTTCTGAAAGATGATCGCAATGTTGAAATCGATTGGATAGAATTTGAATAATCAATGTACATGTCTCGACAAACACGACTCGACAATTAGGAGGTTGAATGAAGAAGGAGCATATGACGGAATCTCATGATACAGATTCTTCACGCAGGAATTTCATCAAGCACGTCGGCGCCGCCGCAGCTGGCTTACTCGTCGTGCCGTACTTAAAACCATCGGGAGTCTTTGCGTACACCCGTTCAGAGGGCTCATCGTTTCTCGCGACGGTTGCCATATGCAACACGGCTACGACACCTGCCGACAGCTATGTGTATGACGATGCCGGCGGCGGGGTTAAGCAGAAGGTGAAATACCTTCTAGACTTGCTTGATCAGAACCAATCCGGAAGAGTTTCTTCTCTGTTCAGCAAAGGGAAGAAAGTCGCGATCAAGTTAAACTTGACCGGGGGTTCAGGGTCTGCGGCCAGTTTCAAGCCGAACAAGAACGCAAAGTTTCCCGGCTATACAATCACCGAAGCAATGTGGACTCATCCGGCAGTCCTGCAGGCGGTCGGTCAGTACATCCTTGATGCCGGCGTCAATCCTTCCGATCTCTACATTGTGGATTCCTTCTGGGATACAACGTGGAAGAATGCCGGCTCGACGGCCCCATTTGGTTCCAACGATAGTTTTGGATACAAAGCTGTTCAGACGGCGTTGGGATGCAACGTGGTCGACCTGAACGATACCACCGCTGCAAACGTCGTCACCATATCGACGGGAAGCAATCACTACAACTTCCCTTCATTCACGATGAACAAGATACTTCAGACTGTGGATGTTTATGTCTCGATCCCGAAGCTCAAGCATCACTCCGCGGCCGGTCTCACCTGTTCGCTTAAGAACCAGATCGGGGCCGTTCCCCAGACGCTATACACAATAGCGAATGATAACGGCCGCAGGGGAGCGCTCCATCATGCGACCAGCACATCTTCCGAATGGAATTATCTGCCTGAAACCATCTGCGACCTGAATGCTGCGCGTCCGGTTCATCTCGCTGTGATCGATGGGATAAAGAACTCTACAGGCGGTGAAGGGTCGTGGTGCTCGAATTTTGCTCCATGTTCAAAACATGCCCTCTTTGCAGGACTCGATCCTGTTGCCGCCGACAGCATCGGCGCAAAAATCATGGGATTGGACCCCGAGGCAGCGTCCTTTCCGCTCCCCGCGCCGATCACGGACGGCACGGCAACATCCTCAACGACCGATAACCACCTTTACCTTCTCAATGGAAAGGGAATTGGCACAAATCAACTGAGTGAAATTCAGCTCGTTGGCGATGGAGCAAGCCTGATCACGTCGGTGAGGCAAACTCTGAATTCATCTCAGCCATCCGAGTTCCAACTCTGCTCGAATTTCCCGAATCCGTTCAATCCGTCGACCATGATTGTTTTTTACATGCCGCGGAATGAAGACGTAACGCTGAAAGTCTACGACATCACGGGTCGTGAGGTCGAAACTCTTGTCCAAGGCGAGGTTCCTGCCGGCGAACACCGGCTCCAGTGGAGTGCAAAAGGTCTTGCCAGCGGTGTCTATTTATGCCGGATGCAAACAAAGGAGTTCGCCAATACGATCAAGATGATCTATCAGAAATAGAGGAATAGTGTTCCTCGATGTCTGACATACCAGACCAAAGCTCCAAGCGGCGGCCGAGAGTTTCTTGGCTGCTCGGCAGCCGCCGTGCAGAAGTTCCGCAATCTTCCATCGAATCATCTTCGATGGCGGCGACAAGACCCCGACGTAGAACAAGCGGGTCAAATATATGAAACTTAACAGGAGTGGGAACGATGGCTAGAAAATACTTTTTGATCACTTTCGCGCTGATGTGTCTTACGCGCATCTTGCCGGCGCAATCAACGATGAATACGCTGGTGGTTCATGCCGATGCCGCCAAAGATACCATCAGCAAGTATATCTACGGGCAATTTTCGGAGCACCTCGGACACTGCATCTACGGAGGCATCTGGGTCGGAGAAAGCAGCACTATTCCCAATACCCGCGGGATACGCAACGATGTCGTTGCCGCACTCAAAGAAATAAAAGTCGCTTCGCTCCGGTGGCCGGGAGGATGTTTTGCTGATGAATATCACTGGAAGGACGGCATCGGTCCGAGAGCCGATCGGCCCAAGATGGTGAATTCGAATTGGGGCGGAGTTACGGAAGACAACAGCTTTGGCACACACGAGTTCATGGATCTGTGTGAACAGCTGGGGTGCGAGCCAGTCATTTGCGGGAACATCGGAAGCGGAACCGTGAAGGAAATGGCCGACTGGGTGCAGTATCTTACCTCCGACGGGGATAATCCGATGACAGCGCTCCGCAAAAAGAACGGGAGGGAGAAGCCCTGGAATGTGAAGTTCTGGTGCGTTGGGAATGAGACATGGGGATGCGGCGGTATCATGTCGGCCGATCACTACGCCAATGAACTGGGACGCTACTCATTCTTCCTTAAAGATTACGCCCGAACTCCTCTTTACAAGATTGCTTCCGGCGGGCTCCAGGAAGACTACAACTGGACCGAAACCCTCATGAAGAAATGGAAGAACACCGACGGCTGGCTTCAGGGATACATGAGCGGATATTCCCTCCATTACTACACCGTGAAGGATTGGAACAAAAAAGGTTCAGCCACAGACTTCACCGAGAACGATTGGTTTACCACGTTCGCAACGACGTTGAAGATGGACGAGATCGTATCGAAGCATTCGGCGATTATGGATACCTATGATCCGCAAAAGAGGATCGGTCTGATGGTCGACGAGTGGGGAGACTGGTTCAACGTCGAGCCGGGAACGAATCCCGGCTTTCTCTTCCAGCAAAACACCCTCCGCGATGCAATCGTTGCGGCTGTGAACCTCAATATTTTTCACAATCATTGCGATCGAGTGAGGTTGACAAGCATCGCTCAAATGGTAAATGTGCTGCAAGCGATGATCCTGACCAAGGAGAGTGAAATAGTGCTGACCCCCACGTATTACGTCTTTAAGATGTATTCGGTGCACCAGGACGCCGTGCTGCTGCCCGTTGAATTACGGACCGAGCAATACACCAACGGACCGGATTCGATACCCGCGGTGAGCGCATCCGCATCGAAGGACAAAGAGGGAAGGATCCACATCTCGCTTGCAAATCTCCAGCCGGCGAAGGCAGAGAAGCTGCGATGCGAACTGAAGGGGACGACCGGCTTGAAAGTGTCCGGCGTGATCATCACGGCAGCGACGATGAACGCGCACAACGATTTTGGCAAGCCGGAAGCGGTGAACATAAAACCGTTCACGGGCGCAGAACTCCGAAACGGGATTCTTACTCTGTCGCTTCCTGCAAAATCCATAGTGACGCTCGAGGTGAAGTGACCCGACTTGCAGCCTGAGACCATCTTGGTTGCATCGCCTTTCTCTGTTTCTTGACAGTTATCGGTCGATCATGAACAAGTTCATTGTGTGCGCGCTCCTCTTGTGCGGTTCAGCGGTCGTTCATGCCCAGGATTTTGGAAGTTGGGCATCGACACCTCCGATGGGATGGAACAGCTGGGACTGCTTCGGACCTACTGTCACGGAACAGGAGGTCAAAGCAAATGCCGGGTACATGGCTGAACATCTGAAGCAATTCGGATGGCAGTATGTTGTGGTCGATATACGCTGGTATGTGGACAATGACAAGGCGCATGGTTACAACGAGAAGGATCCGATCATTTCCATGGATGAATTCGGAAGGCTGATTCCATCTGCGAACCGGTTTCCTTCCTCCGCTGACGGAAAGGGATTCAAACCGCTTGCTGACTATGTTCACGGGCTGGGCTTGAAATTCGGCATTCATATCATGCGAGGTATTCCGAGACTGGCGGTTGAAAAGAACGCGCCTGTATTTGGAACTCCATTCACCGCAAGAGATATCTACAGTACACACGACGGCTCCTCGTGGCTCCGGGATATGTACACGGTTGATGAAGGCAAACGGGGCGCGCAGGAGTACTACAATTCGCTCTTTGCCTTGTATGCATCGTGGGGAGTTGATTTCGTAAAGGTCGATGACATCTCTTCTCCCTATCGCAGCGCTGAAGTTGAAATGATCCGTAGGGCTATTGACGGTTGCGCAAGGCACATCGTCTTGAGCCTGTCGCCGGGACCAACGCCGCTTGCCGCCGCCGGACATGCCACCGACCACGCAAACATGTGGCGCATTGAAGGCGATTTCTGGGACAACTGGCCGCAAATGGAAGAGCATTTTTCGCTCTTTGAGAAATGGATTTCCCATATGCGTCCGGGTCATTGGCCCGACGGCGACATGCTTCCGCTGGGAAGGATCGGCATCCGTGCCGAACAGGGTGACGCGCGAATGACCCGCTTTACCCGGGACGAGCAGATCTCGTTGATGTCGCTCTTCTTGATCTGCCGCTCCCCGCTGATGTTCGGCGGAAACCTTCCCGACAACGATCCGTTCACGTTGAATCTGATTTCTAATGAGGAAGCGCTCTCTCTTCTCCAGCGAAGCAGAAACAACAGGCTCCTCATCGATGATGGAGAGCGCATCGTGTGGGTGGCCGATGACTCAGCCTCCAGAGATAAATATGCGGCTCTCTTCTATGTTGATCGGAAGCCGATTGTGGAAAGCAGAGCGCGCTGGAACAGCAAGCTTCTCACCCATGATACGGGACATCAAAGTGACGTTGTGCGGGTGAATTTTGGAGGCGCGAAGAAACTCTACCTTGTAGTGACACCGGGAGGCGATAATAATGACTGGGACCATGCCGATTGGATTGAGCCGAAGCTGATCGGGAACCGTGATACGCTGCATCTATCCAGCATACCGTGGGTGAAAGCAACATCGGGCTGGAGTACGGCAAAAGTGAACCAGAGTGTCGGTGGCAACGCATTGATCGTTGACCGCACTGCGTACACAGACGGCATTGGCACGCATGCCGCATCAATCATCGAGTTTGACGTCCCTGACGGGTATAACACGTTCACTTCGATTGTCGGACTCGACGGCGAGTGTGTGGACCACACCGAAGGCGCAACGGTGATATTTCATGTCTTTACTGAATATCCAACGGGATCAACTCCCGAGGATTCAATCAAGATATCGCTGAGGCCGGAACAACTCGGCGTGAAAAGTACTTGCAGGGTCCGCGATCTTTGGGGAAGGAAGGATCTGGGGGAAGTGGGAGATGGAATATCAATATTTGTGAGGAACCACAGCGCCGTTTTGGTCAGGATACGAGAATCAAATTGAGTGGATCGATGCATGCAATACTGTCGTATCCGCACGCGCCGCACGAATGAAGGCAGTGTCTTAACTTCAATCCTTTGGAATCTGCCCATGTAACGTCATGCCGAAATGTTCTTATTCGGCATCTCATAGACCCTGAATAAGAGCGTTTCGGCGTGACGTGTATTTGAAATTAAGACACTACCCGAATGAAAGCACCTTTGCGGTGATACAACAATTCGACCCGAGATTAAATCACACCAGATCATTCATCAGGAGTTAGCCTATGAAGACGGTACTGCTGCTTATCTTAAGCGCTTCGCTATCAATGGATTTGTGGACGCAAACATTGCCATATCAAAACCCCAATTTAAGCCCTGATGAACGGGCGAAAGATCTCATTTCCCGCCTCACCATAAGCGAAAAAGCGGCCCTGATGTGCGATGAATCGGACGCCATTCCGCGTCTGGGCATCAAGAAGTTCAACTGGTGGAGCGAAGCGCTACACGGCCTTGCCAACAATGATAGTGTTACCGTCTTTCCGCAGCCGATTGGCATGGCTGCCTCGTTCGACGATGCATTGGTGTACCGAATATTCAGGGCTGTATCGGATGAGACGCGCGCCAAGGTCAACGAGGCGCGGAGGAGAGGTCAGGAGAACAGACGTTTCCTGAGCCTCTCTGTCTGGACTCCGAATGTAAATATCTTTCGCGATCCGCGTTGGGGACGAGGTCAGGAGACATACGGGGAAGATCCGTATCTGACCTCGCGCATGGGCGTTTCTGTCGTGAAGGGACTGCAGGGCCCCCCCGATGCAAAATATCGTGAGCTCCTCGCGTGCGGCAAGCACTTTGCCGTCCACTCGGGTCCGGAATGGAGCCGCCATACGATTAATCTTACCGACGTCGATCCTCGCGACCTGTACGAGACCTATCTTCCCGCATTCAAATCGCTGGTCAAGGAAGGCGATGTCCGCGAAATCATGTGTGCCTATCAGCGGCTTGATGACGAGCCCTGCTGCGGCAATACGCGCCTCCTGCAAAACATTCTGCGGGACGATTGGGGCTTCAAGTACCTCGTCGTCTCCGATTGTGGTGCAATCACCGATTTCTACACCAGCCACAAAATCTCCAGCGATGCGGTCCATGCAGCGTCCAAAGGCGCTTTAGCGGGAACCGACGTCGAGTGCGGATTTGGCTACGCCTTCAAAAAATTGCCCGATGCTGTCAGCAAGGGGCTGGTTACCGAAGCGGAGGTGGACAAGCACCTGGTGCGCCTGTTGACAGGTCGTATTGATTTGGGAGAGATGGACGACGATGCCCTGGTCCCCTGGACAAAAATACCCATGTCAATCGTCAATTGTGATGATCACAAGAAATTGGCGATCGATATGGCCCGCGAGTCAATGACGCTCCTGCAAAACAAAAACAACATTCTGCCGTTGTCCAAACCGATGAAAAAGATCGCAGTCATAGGACCGAACGCCGACGACAAGCTTCTCATGTGGGGGAGCTACAATGGAACGCCGATCAATACCATCACAATTCTGGACGGCATGAAGGCCAAAATCGGTGCCGGCAAGATCCTTTATGACAAAGGATGCGACCTTGTTGAAAACACCGTCACTGCGACCGCGATCGGCGAGTGCTCCATCGATGGCAAGAAAGGCATCAAGGCCACGTACTGGAACAACCGTGACTGCAAAGGTGACGTTGCAGCGACCGATCAGATCGAGCATCCCATCAAACTGACCACATTTGGTCAGCATGAATTCAGCACCGGTGTCCATCTCGAAAATTTCTCCGCCAAATACGAGACTATCTACAAGCCCTCACAAACGGGCGAAATTGCTTTCAGGATGGAGGCCTGTGGAGCTTTTCAGTTGATCGTGAACGGTGACACGCTCGCGAGGGTCTTCATGTGGAGAGCGCTGCCGAAGCGTGTTGCGTACAAGGTGGAGAAGGGAAAAGAATACAAGATTGAGGCATACTTTAGACAGATCCAGAACTGGACAGCCAGTCTCAGCATGGACTTCGGGGTTGAAGTACCGGTCAAATACGACGCACTCATCGAGAAGCTAAACGGTGTCGATCTTGTGGTTTTTGCCGGTGGAATATCCCCCCAACTAGAAGGAGAAGAAATGCCGATCCAGCTGCCCGGTTTCAAAAGCGGCGACCGCACCGACATCGAACTCCCGGAAGTGCAGCGCAACTGCCTCAAAGCGCTCAAGGAAGCCGGGAAGAAGGTCGTGTTCATCAATTGTTCGGGCTCGGCCATTGGACTGGTTCCTGAAACCGAGAGTTGCGACGCTATTCTTCAGGCATGGTATTCCGGAGAATCCGGAGGTCAGGCGATCGCCGACGTGCTCCTTGGAGACTATAACCCCGCGGGGAAATTGCCCATCACCTTCTACAGGAGCGTTCAGCAGTTACCCGATTTCGAAAATTATTCGATGAAGGGACGAACGTACAGATTCATGGCCGATCCACTTTTTCCGTTTGGTTTCGGATTGAGCTATACGGCCTTTTCAATCGGGAACGCCAAGATCAGCAAGACCGAGATCAAGAAAGACGATGTGGTTCAGCTTACAATACCAGTAACAAATACTGGCAAGCGCGACGGCACGGAAATCGTTCAGGTGTATATCCACAAGGCAAACGACGCCGATGGGCCGTTGAAGACCTTGAGGGGCTTTCAGCGCGTTCATATCAACGCGGGAGAAACTGCTCAGGCAAATATTTCGCTTCCGCCTTCATCGTTTGCGTTCTTTGATCGATCACTTCATCAGATGGCTGCCGCTCCCGGAGTGTATGAAGTCTTTTATGGCAGCAGTTCCGATGCCAAGGATTTGAAATCGATCAAAGTAACGATCGAATAGATCACCAGATAGAACGGAAAAAGGATTGCCGCAGGAACAACCAGAGCTGGCTTGGCTAAAAATTGATTGACTTCTCTCCGAATCATACAACTATGAGAATCAGCGCAACAGAAACAAAAATCATTCACGCACATTCTATGAAAGGTAAATCTATGGTTCGTTCATTTTGTTTTCTCGTCGTGGCGTTATTCGCCGTAAGCATTGGATTCGCACAGGATATTAATGGAAAATGGAAAGGGCAAATGGAGAGTCCAAACGGTCCTATGGACCTGGTTTTCAATTTCAAAGCAAATGGAGACAGTTTATCCGGCACGGTGGAAAGTCCGATGGGGGAATTGCCGATCAGCAATGGCAAAATTAACGGCAATACATTCTCCTTTCTAGTCAATGTAGGTGAGATGTCAATGAGTCATCAATGCACAGCGATGGGCGATTCCATATCAATGAAAGTGCCGGGAATGCAGGGGGGAGAACCGATGGAGCTGATGCTAAAGCGAGTGACTGAGGTACAAAAGCAATCGAAGTAAAGAGAATTGCTCCTTGTCGAGAGCGCAGCAACCGGAGCCTGGCAAAGAATCTGCTGCTGGCATTGTCTCTTTTATCTTCTGCTGTGATTGCTCAACAAAGCAATCGAGTAGATCTTGGAAGATTGCAGACCGGATCAACAGTCTCGTTCCTCAGTGAAAAGGGCGGAGAATGGGGGATTGAAATCTCCGGCGGTGTCGCTCCGCGATTGACGCAAATGAAACCTGCACAGATCGAGGTCTTTCGTGCGGAAGACGACATTCGCGAACTCGCAGCAGGCTACAAGACGATCCAGCAATCGAATTCCGGTATCGATGCCAGCGCAGAAATCGCATACGGCAAACATGTTGTTTTTCGTGTGGAGGACCGGTGGAGCCTGAACGGAGTTGTAGTGTCTGTGCGCAGAAAAGTAGAAGTGGAGGGGAGCGCTTCAGGTGGTTTCAACTCGTCGATCGTGCTCACCGCCGATTCTTCGACGCGCTGGGCCGACGTGAGCTGTCTGGCTCCCGGGGCGTTGTACGGTGACCCTACCTACGATGGTGACCGCTCGCCCGGCGGCACGATGAATTATGCGGCACGGACATTCGTCATGCGGGAGGATATTCTTCCCGCTCCCCTGTTCGCCCTCTCGTTCAGCAACGGCTCGTCGGTTGCTCTGCTCGATCCCTCACCGCAAGGCGAATCGACCGTGGAAGAAACGAAACTCTCGAACGATGTGATGACCGATGCACGATTTCAATTTGGCGCACTCGGGGCGTGGAAGTCAGGGGATGGGCCGATCGAATTCGGTTTCCAATTTCCCGGCACATCGAGTATCTACGCGTTCGGCTCCAACGCACCGAAGCAACCACGATTGATTCGCCGCTTTCATCCGATCGCTGCGGGAGTCGCTCACAGCTACGAGGTGAGATTTCGATTCGGTCATAACGAGAGCTTTAGAGACGTAACGCGAAACACTTGGCGTTGGGCATGGAGCACGTTGAAGCCCGCAGTGATTCCCATTGATGTCAGTCAGATGCGCCGCGTTCTGACCGACCACCTGGCTGCTCAGGCTGCTACCATCGACGGCCGCACCGCCATACCGTTTGCCGTCGCCACATTTGATACGAGCCGCCCTCAATGGAACTGGACGATGGCTGGGATGGGCTTCGTAAGCAAGAACATCGAGTGTGCGGACCAGTTGCTGCGCGAAGGCGAGCGCGACAGCACCTGGCGCGGACAAAGAATGCGCAAAATCGGCCTGGCGATTATCTCATCCATGATACGGGCTCTTCCGACAGTGCCGCTTCAGGCGACCGGCTATGATCTTTCTACGGGGAAACCCTGGAGTGGCGAACGGCAGGAATGGCTCGCTCCATGGCTTCGTAATGCGTCGGAGGATATGCGTGTGCTGATGCAAGCGTACCGCCGCGAGCGCATGCATGGCCGGTCGCATCCGGAGTGGTTCAATTGGGTCAAGTTATACGTTGACTGGTTAATCTTGCAGCAAAGAGAGGATGGATCTTTCCCTCGACGGTGGAAACCCGGGAGTAACGTCGTGGCGGAGTCCACGGGGACCACGAGTTACTGCCCCGTACCGCTTCTCGTGATTATGGCCGAAGAGACGGGTGATTCCAAATACGAGCAATCGGCTATCCGTGCGGCAGATTACGTCTGGGCAAATTACGGGATACGCGGACTGTATGTCGGCGGTGCGAGCGACAACCCGAATATCACCGATAAGGAAGCCGGGATGCTGAGCATGGAAGCGTTCATGAGCCTCTATGAATCGACGAAAGAATCCAAATGGTTGGAACGCGGAAAGGCGGCGGCCGACTATGCCGAAAGCTGGATTTGGATCTGGAACCTTCCGATGCCGATCGATGGGGACAATGCGCTCCTCCATTGGAAAAAGGGCGTACCTACCGTCGGAGTTCAGGGTATAACGGCCCGTGTCGCAGGAGGTGTGGATGAGTACCTGGATTGGGCTGCACCTTCGTATGGAAAGTTATTCGAATACACGAAGGATGAGCATTACTTCGATGTTGCGCGGGTTCTGCTGCACGATACTAAGTCGATGGTTGCACTCCCGGGCCGCCAATATGATATGAAAGGCATCGGATGGCAGCAGGAGGGCTGGCGCATGGGTCCGGGCGGTCCCGGCCGCGGGGTCGGCGGGCACCGGTTCTGGCTGCCGTGGATTTCGGCCAATCACCTTCACAGCATTACAGGCTTGGAGGAACTCGATACGGCACTGATACAACAATTAGTCGACGGCAAATGAAGACGGATCGTGAGAGACATATCTCTGTATTCATCGGTCACATCCGGATCTTCATGGTGATATTATTTTTGTCTGGCGCCTTCACATCGGGGATCGCTGCTCAGAAGCACTCATTCGAGGCGGAAACTGCAGTACTCATCGGCAGGACATCCAGAGTGGCTGACGCCGCAGCATCAGGAGGCTATGTTGCCAGGTTAATCGAACCCGGCGATGGGCTCAAGTTCACAAGCCTTCCCGCCGGCGGCAAATTGGCGATTCGTTATTCATCATCGGGAGTCGGCTTGATCGGTGTCGCTGTCAACAATCAACCTGTGCAACAGTTGAATGTTCATTCTTCGGGAGACCTCACAAGTTCATTCCTCTATGCCATAATTGAAATTGCGATCCCCGTCGATGCAATGCTTAGCATAAGTCTCGTTACCGGTGATATCGATGTGAATATTGATCAGATCATTGTCGGCGACGATGACCTGGGACTCCCTCCGGATATCTGGAACCTTCCGCCGTTGCCGGTGGCCGCCGGTCCGTATCCTGCCGATTGGAGGCGGTTGAGCCGGCTTTACACCGTGCCGGAGTGGTGGCGCGATGCCAAGTTTGGAGCATGGGCGCATTGGGATCCGCAATCAATGCCCGAGCAGGGCGACTGGTATGCACGCGGCATGTATGTTCAGGGCAGCAGACAGTATGAGTACAATCTCAAATTCTTTGGTCATCCATCCGAATATGGTTATAAAGACATCTGCCGCAATTGGGTTATCGATCGATGGAAACCCGACGAATTGATGGACCTGTTTGTCGAAATGGGGGCCCGCTTCTTCATGGCGATGGGTTGTCACCATGACAATTTCGATTGCTATGATTCAAAATATCAGCCGTGGAACTCGGTTCGCATCGGCCCCAAAATAGATATCGTCGGCACTTGGGAAAAGGAAGCACGCAAGCGGGGAATGCGTTTTGGCATCGGTTTTCACAATTCACCTGCCCGAACCTGGGGTCAGTTCATGCCGGTTCGGTACACTAGTGACAAAACGGGACAGATGAAGGGCGTGCCGTACGACGCTCTTCAAACGGTTGCGAACGGAAAAGGAAAATGGTGGGAAGGCATGGATCCGGTCGACCTTTATGGACCAGTTCACGACAATAAAGATCCGTTGCATTCACCCTTTGCCAACCAGTTCATGTGGCGCGTGGATGACGCTATCACAAAATATCACCCCGATGTCATCTACTTCGATGAACATGCGGGCGATTCACAATTGGATTTGGGTGTGCAGATGGGACTTGGGGTTCTCGCTCCGCCGCTGGTCGCGAACTACTACAATAAATCCCTGCAATGGAACGATGGAAAAATGGACGCGGTGATTAATCTCAAAGGCGTGGGCGGACGATATGACAGCTTCCAAAACAAATCCGAAATGCTTCCCTACGTTGACCGTTCCCTCGTCAAGAGCACCGAAGCTTTTATTGAACCGGAGATCATGGCCTATCCGTTTCAGACCGAAACCAGCATTGCGGCCTGGCACTATCAAGAAGGCCAGGAGTACATGGACGCCGGAACCGTCATCCGGTCATTGATGCAAAATGTTTGCCGCAATGGATCCATGCTCCTTAACATCACTCAGCACGGCCGCGGCGACCTTGATCCACAAGTGATTCGGATTTGCAAAGACATCGGCGCATGGTTGAAGATCAACGGCGAAGCTGTCTACGGGTCTCGCCCGTTTGAAGTCTGTGGTGAGAATTCAGTTTGCTACACTCGCAACGACGGCAATGTCTACGCAACGCTCTTGGAATGGCGAGGCAGTCCAATCACGCTGAAAGCTCTACGTGTCGGCGGGCCGACCTTGGGCAGAGTATCTCGAGTTGAACTGCTTGGCTCAAACGTCGAGCTGTCTTTTGTTCAGGACGATCGGGGACTGACGGTGATGTTCAGCGGGCCGGTGCAGCCGCTGCCTGGGGTCGTTGATCAGCAGCTGGCTTCGAGGTGTCGTGTTCTGCGTATCACACAGGACAGAGGCTGGATCAATGACGATGACCCTGGAGCGACGGCACCTGGGTGGGTTCGCCGCTGCAATCTGGGAACAGGCGACTTCAACAACGATCTGACAACCAGCAACGTGCCTGGGGATGTCTGGAGTTGTTCGTTCACGGGAAGCAGCGTCTCAGTGATTGCCCCGAAAGAAGCGGGAGCTGGAAAGATCGAGGTTCAGATAGATGGGCAAACCCGTGCAACGGCCGATTTGTCCGCCCCGGGTGCGCGCCAAGCTCAGCAGGTGATCTGCAGGGTGAATGAGCTGAGTACAAACAGACATGTCATTAGTATTGTCAATCGTGGACCCGGACCCGTGGCTGTTGATGCAATACGCGCCCAATAAGCGACTTCGGAATTGTAAGGGTAGTTGGATCTTGTATCAACGGCGTCGTCGAGCAGGATCACCTGACGCGTGTTGACTTCCAATCAATGAGATGGACGGGTGATGACTCTGTGCTCTTCTTACCAGTTCTATATGATCACATGGCGTTGGTAATTACTTCAAGGCGTTCTAAAACTCCAGCGTGCTTTGTCGCTCTTGGGGTCGAACTTGGCAAGGGTGGGCGTGCAGTCGCCCACAGCGGTCAGAGCCAGGGGTTCCTTGGAATTGGGTGCAGCCTTCGGCATGATACGGTATGTGCCATCAGGCAGCTGATCGATGCGCCACAATTGTTCGGGATTGCCAGTGAAGGCAGAATCCGCCACAACATCGGCATCTGAGGTGGCTGCCAGCGCGCGATCCGTTCCGGCGATAGTAATTTTAAAATAGGGCGAACCGGGATAGCCGCCGACATCGGCGACAGGTGTGATCGTCCACTTTTGATGCGGGCGGAACATATAATCGCCCATACGAATGCCGATGATGCCGGTCGGCCAGTTCTTTGACACATCAGCAAGTTCCTGAAGCGGAATCGGCTTCACCGGTTCGTCGAGCGCGCGTCCAAAGGCACGCATGCCGCCGGCCATTCGCGTGAAATCCACAACCAGTTCCAGCGAGTAGCCGCTGCGTTCAGACTGGATCTCATATGTGCCTTCTTTGAAGTTGTCGCCGGCAACGGGCCATCCGTCTCTCCAAAGCAGCGGTCGAATGCCCAACACGCTTCGGCCACCTTGTTCCAGGTCTGCCTCATAATGGCAGGAGAATTTCTGAACGCCGTCTCCCAGATCCAGAAGGCCGAAGTGGCCTGGCCCAGTAACGTGACCGCTGGCGCCAACAAAAAACTTGCCGCCGCCTTTGAGCATGTCCCTGCCCATGTTGTCCAGGTATGGACCTGTCACTTTACCCGAGCGGCCCACCCGAATGTTGTAGGTGGAGTTGCCGCCGTCGCAACAAGTTCCATGAGTGCCAAGGAGGTAGTACCAGCCGTCGCGATACATCAAAGCTGTGGCTTCGCAGTCGATGGCGATGTTAATAGCTTGGTTGTTGGGGATTCGCATCCCTGTTTTGGGATCGAGCTCGACGATTCGGATGAAACCAAAATAGGTCCCATAGGTGAGCCACAGCCGGCCATCGGTGGGATCGAGAAGGAACGCCGGATCGATTGCATCACAGTCCTCCACACCGTCAGAAGCGGCGACAACGGTGTCATCTTTGAATCCGAAGTCGGGGGATTGAGGGTCGAGCGTCTTGGTCCACATCACGTGGACATTGCTGGCATGTCCGCCTGCCAGTCCGCCTCCTCCTTTGGCGTAGGAGACGTAGTAACGATCTCCTATGTGGATGATGTCGGGGGCAACTCCGCCGCCGGGACGCACGGCTCCGCCATGCCAGGTCCAGCCATCGTCGGAAATCAAGCCTCCGCCGCCGGTGCCGAACGTGTAATACTTGCCGTCACATTGCACGATGGTAGAGGGATCATGGATGTAAGGTTTGCCGACCTGAGCCAGGGCCGTACCAGATACCGAGAGAAAAAGCAGAGTGGTGATGGGTGATATTAGAATGCGGGATTTCATAAAGCCTCCAAAAACAAAAAGATTGAAATCAAAAATTGGATAACTCATCAATTTCCAGGGTGTTCAGAGCTCATCGTAAGATCTTTGATCGGTTCACCATTCTCATCGATGAAGCGGATGCAGAAATCACTCATGCCGGGCCCGTTGATAACTGCGCCGCGGATGAGGTTCCGGCCCTTCTTGAGTGTGAGGCGCTTGGAGACGCAGTCATCCATCACCATCCGCCGATCACCGGAGAGGATAACGGCTTCCTTGCCGTTGAGCCACCACATGGATGCCGAGTTGGACCCGACTGCCATGCGAACGTTCTCCATCTCCCGCGGGCTGTTGATGACGGTGACAGCCCAGAACAGGACGCCGTATATCTGCTTGTTCAAGCCGTAGGCGAAACGAAAGAGCTTGACGTTGAAATGAGTGGATTCCAAGGCATGCCATCTAAGTTCCTGTCCGGCAACCGTGACCTTGTCGCCGTCGTGCGGAACTACGATGAACTGGTTGGGAAAATACTCGGTATTGAGAGCGTTGCGGACGTAGCTGTCGGTAAAGACGGTATTGCTTCGGTTCGGTTTGATAATCGGCTCGAGAAGGAGCCAACGCTGGAGAAAGCCGTCAGCGTCCGGAGCTTTGGCAGCCGATGTGGCCGGCGTGAAGTACGGCGCGAGACTGCGAGTCGTATCGCTGCTTGCGGCGGCGCGAGCGGCGCTATCAGATGCGGCAGGAGTGCCTTGAAACGCCAATACGGCCAGAAAGGCGATTACGAACATCGTGATATAGCGGTACAAGTTCATAGCAGACCTTTTGCAGAATTTTCGATTTTGGAATGCGAAACGAGAACGAATCTCTCTCTGTGAATCCAGTTTACATAATTCGCGACGCATTTTCAAGCGGATTGATCGGCCGGGTCTCGGCGGCGGACGCCGATTACGATGTCGGTGGATTTCTGCTAACAACTTTCATGGCACAACCGGTTCGGGTGAATTCCATCCATCGCGCATCAACAACTGGCGAAAGAGGATTGAAGGCAAATTGAAAAAGCTGATCCGCGACAAAGAAAGCGCCGCGGGCGATCGAAATGGTCGGAAACGGAGAAATGGCTTTCGGGCTAAAACTCCTGGGGTGGGTTACCGATGGTCTTGAGTTGTTCACGACAAAAACAGGAATCACATTCACAAGCACTTATGGCGGGAACCTATCTCCCAACATATACAGCAAAGGCGCTATGAAAAATAAACTCTTTCTTGTAACAGCGTTCTTCATCGGATCATTTTTGTTAAATACAAAAGTATCTGCACAAGATCCGAACTTCTATATTTACATCTGCTTCGGGCAATCGAACATGGAAGGCTTTCCGGGAATCGAAGATCAGGATAAGGCGAACGTCGATGACCGCTTTCGGGTACTTGCAACGGTTGACGACCCGGGCCGGAGCAGGGAAAAAGGAGACTGGTATACTGCCGTTCCTCCGCTCTGCCGCCCCAACACGGGACTGTGCCCTGCCGATTATTTCGGGAGAACGATGATTGCTCATCTTCCCGGGAATATCAAAGTGGGAATTGTGAATGTGGCGGTCGCAGGGTGTAAGATAGAATTGTTCGAAAGAGATAGTTTTCAAACGTACGCTTCGACAGCCCCACAGTGGATGACGAATATCATCAAAACATATAGCGGAAATCCTTACGCCTACCTTGTCGAGATGGCGAAACGCGCAAAGAACGAGGGCGTGATCAAAGGCATCTTGCTGCATCAGGGAGAATCAAACACGAATGACAGTACATGGACGTTGAAAGTAAAAAGTGTCTATGACAATCTCATAAAGGATTTAGACCTCGATTCAAAATCGGTTCCTTTGCTCGCCGGAGAGGTGGTGAATGCAGACGAAAATGGTGCGTGCGCATCGATGAATAAAATAATTGCATCGCTTCCGAAGGTCGTTCCCAACGCCTATGTCATTTCTTCGAGCGGCTGTGCAAGCCGGTTCGACCATCTGCATTTTACTGCGGCCGGATACAGAAAGCTCGGGACGAGATACGGAATAAAAATGCTTTCGCTGTTAGGATACGAAGTTGCGGAACCCTATATACCGCAAGACCAGGGAGGAGCAACCGGGAAAAAGGAAATAGTTCCGGGGATACAGGCTCCTCCGGCAGATTCGGGACAGAGGAATTTTGGTGGACCGCCTCCCGGATCCCCCGGACAAGGGCAGGCATTACGGCTGCCTCGTCCCGAGCCGAAAATCCAAACCATCTCGCTGGATGATATTTCCATGAGCGATCCTTATGTCTATCCCGATGAAAAGACCCATACGTATTATCTGACGGGCACCGGCGGCCGACTCTATAAAAGTGAAGACTTAAAGATGTGGACCGGCCCTTATCCTATCATCGACCTCGCGGGAACATGGATGGATGGGCATTGGGTAGCGGCAGCTGAGATCCATCATATCGGGAACAAATATTATCTGGCTGGTACCTGGAGCGATCATGGTCACCTGATCGAATACGTTCCACGGCGATACAACGTGCCGCGCAACCAGACGCAGCTTTTGGCAGCCGATTCGCCCGACGGGCCGTATAAACCTCTCGTTGCCGACCATGAATTCTGTCTCGGTCCAGAAGATTGGGATATCATAGACGGCACACTCTACCAGGAGCATGACACCACCTATATGGTGTTCGTTCATGAGTGGACGCAACTCATCGACGGCACGATGGCGTACATGCCGCTTTCAAAGGACCTGACGCATCGAATTGCTGAGCCGACAACCATCTTTCGTGCCAGTGAGGCTGAATGGTCGAAAGAGATGAACAGCATCGGTGAAGCGACGTTCGGACTAAAGATGCCTGGTTGGGTTACCGACGGTCCGGAAATGTTCCGCACCAAAACCGGCAGGCTCGGCATGCTATGGTCGAGCTGGGGTGCGCATCGGTACGCCCAGGGTGTGGCGTACTCTGAATCGGGAAACATCAGAGGTCCGTGGGTCCAAGCGAAAGACGCATTGAAGGGAGACAATTCCGGTCACGGTATGTTGTTTACCACTTTCGCGGGTAAGCGCCTGTTCATTGTTCACCATGCAGAGGAGAAAGGTCCGCGGAAGCCGCAATTGTATGAAGTTGATGATACAGGTGATACTTTAGTCCTTGGGCCAAGATATAATCCGTGATTGAGAGAGCGAACGGCTCTTGGCATTTCCCTGGCTCCCTCCCCGTTTTTGCTCCCCTCAAACGGGGAAGGAGTCCGGCAATAACACTGATGACTTCTCTCAATGAAGCCTCCAATAGATATCCGGACAGCAAAATCTATTATCGGTACACATGAAACTAATATAATGGGATTATGAAAAAGTCATTGAGTGTTATGGTTACGTTGTTTCTTCTGGCTGGCCCCGCAGCTCTTGGCCAGAGCAAAGTTCTAACAGATATTCTCATTACCAAAGCTGATTTGATAAAGGCTGGAACATCCATTCCCGTTTCCTCTATCGGTGAGCCTGTGGGATCGGTAAGACTTTATGAGCCACGCTGGATAGAAGCCGCGGATCCCACTCCGGCATATGGTGTTGTGGAAGGTTCAATATTTCCCGTTGATCCAAACGGCTGGCCCATTAATTTCAGGGTATTGTTGCCGGCCGGTTGGTCGCAGCGCGCTATACAAATCGGCGGGGGCGGTATGAACGGAATCATCACCGTAAGAGAAGGCAGGAATCCCATGCTCAACAAGGGATTTGCTCTCTACGGAAGCGATGCGGGACATCACGCGGGAAGCATGGGTTTCCCCGGCGGACAACAAGCCAAACCTTTGGCTTCGGGTCCGACAGCGGGAGATGAATGGGCGCTCAATGATGAAGCTATCCGGAATTTAGGGTACATGCAAATGAAGAAGACCCATGACGCCGCTATGGTGATTATGGAGCGGGTATATGGAAAACTGCCTCAATACAATTATTATGTGGGAAGCTCTCAAGGCGGACGAGAGGGGCTCACAGTGGCTCAGCGCTATCCTCAGGATTATAATGGAATTATTTCCAATGTTCCGATCGTAAACTTTTCAAGCTTAATGCTGGCGCCTGAGCTGATCAGGATTCGGGAAAAGCCTCTGCAAAATTGGGTGACACCCTCCAAAGTTAATGCCATCAGGGCTGAGTTCCTCAGGCAATGCGACACACTTGACGGACTGGCTGACGGTATTATTAATAACTACATGGCAGCACGGGCTATTTTTAATGTTAACGACAAAGTTGGTCCGACTGATCCCTGGGCTGCACTACGCGCGCCAAACAACATTGATCCGGATCCCAACAACAATTCGGAGTCAGCAAAAC